>NZ_CAMLFY010000071.1 GCF_946479415.1 uncultured Shinella sp.
GAACGACGACTTCGATACGCTCTGCATCCTCATCGAGAACGACCTTGGCGACTTCCGCGGGCTGAAGGGCGTTGACGATGAACGACGCCGGATCCTGCGACCACGGAATGATGTCGATCTTTTCGCCCTGGAGCTCACCGACGACGGCCTGGACGCGCGAACCGCGCATACCGACGCAGGCGCCCACGGGGTCAATGGACGAGTCGTTCGAGATGACGGCGATCTTGGCGCGCGAGCCCGGGTCACGGGCAACCGACTTGATCTGGATGATGCCGTCGTAGATTTCCGGCACTTCCATGGTGAAGAGCTTCACCATGAACTGCGGATGGGTACGCGACAGGAAGATCTGCGGGCCACGCTGTTCGCGGCGCACGTCGTAGACGAAGGCGCGGACGCGGTCGCCGTAGCGCATGTTTTCGCGCGGGATCATCTCGTCGCGGCGGATGATGCCTTCGCCACGGCCGAGATCGACAATGACATTGCCATATTCAACGCGCTTGACGGTGCCGTTGATGATCTCGCTGATGCGGTCCTTGTATTCGTCGAACTGCTTGTCGCGCTCGGCCTCGCGCACCTTCTGCACGATGACCTGCTTGGCCGACTGGGCGGCGATGCGGCCGAAATCCATCGGCGGCAGCGGATCGGCGATGAAGTCGCCGAGCTTGGCGTCCGGGTTGCGGTCGCGTGCCAGTTCCAGCGGGATCTGGGTGCCGTAATCTTCGGCAACCTCGACGACCTCGAGCAGACGCTGGAGGCGGATTTCGCCGGTCTTGGAATTGATGTCGGCGCGGATGTTGGATTCCGTGCCGTAACGCGAGCGGGCTGCCTTCTGGATGGCGTCGGCCATCGCGGCAAGCACGATCTCGCGGTCGATGACCTTTTCACGGGCCACGGCATCCGCGATCTGCAGAAGCTCAAGCCGGTTCGCACTGACTGCCATTGTCTCAGGTCTCCATGGTCGAGCCGGGTTTTTCGCCCCCGGCAATCGGGAGCGGCTAGGCCGCTCCGGTTCCGTCCTCTCCGTTCCGCCACCTCGGGCGAAACGCACGCACTTACTTATTCTTCGTCGTCGCCGTCTTCGTCGTTCTGATTGGCGGCCTGCGCAGCCTTCGCCTTCTTGTCGGCGGCCAGCGCGTCACGGATCAGCTCGTCAGTCAGGATCAGCCGGCCCTCGGCAAGCGCCGTGAAGGGAATGACGACCGTCGGCGCTTCGCCGGGCGCAGGCTGGTCACGCTCCAGCGTGAAGCCGTTTTCGTCGGCGGCAACGATCTTGCCGCGGAAACGCTTGCGGCTTTCGACGAGGATCGAGGTCTCGCATTTCAGCAGATGACCGCTCCAGCGCGAAAAGTCCGACTTGCGCACCATCGGCCGGTCGATGCCGGGCGACGACACTTCGAGATGATACGCCTTGTCGATCGGATCCTCAACGTCGAGCACCGGCGATACGGCCATGGAGACCTTTTCGCAGTCTTCAACGGTCATGGTGCCGTCGGGACGCTCGCACATGATCTGCAGCGTCGCACCGTTCTGCGCCGACAGGCGCACGCGCACCAGTTGATAGCCGATCTGCTCGATGGTCGGCTCGATGATGTCGGCAACGCGGCGGTCGAGGCCGGTCTCGACGATCAGGCGCGGCTCGATGGCCACATTTTCTGTCTGGGTCGTGTCAGACATGACATGCCCTCCCGGGATGGTCGTTATCATGCACCTGATCGCGGCAACAAAAAAGAGCGGGTCCTTGCGGGCCCACTCTTCATCTGACGATCAAGAATTTGTGGGTGATATAGACCGGGTTCGTCACAAATGCAAGGTCGGTATTGAGACCCCCTCTGCCTGCCGGCATCTCCCCCACAAGGGGGAGAAAGGCTAGAAGCGCGCTCTTCCCAAGAGATTGCCCGCCGAGACTGCCGCGCGGCAAGTCCCCCCTTGTGGGGAGGGGTCTTTACAACGGCGATTTGCGCATCATCGCCTTGCCGCATTCCTCGTTTGGACTAGATTGCAAGAGATCGCTGCGTCGAAAATGAGTGCCCCATCGTGCCGGACCGGACATCCCCCCTCGCCCCCTTCCGAAACGAGACCTTTCGGCTGATCTGGGCGGCGAGCCTGATCTCCAATTTCGGCGGGCTTATCCAGTCCGTCGGTGCTGCCTGGATGATGGCCTCGATCTCGCCCTCCGCCAACATGGTGGCGCTGGTGCAGGCCTCGACCTCGCTGCCGATCATGCTGTTTTCCGTCGCCGCCGGCGCACTCGCCGACAATTTCGACCGGCGCAAGCTGATGCTGACGGCGCAATGTTTTATGCTGGTCGTCGCCGTCGGACTGACGCTCTGTACCTGGTACGGCGTCATCACGCCCTGGCTGCTTTTGACCTTCACCTTCCTGCTCGGCTGCGGGGTGGCGCTGAACAACCCCGCCTGGCAGGCCTCCGTCGGCGACATGGTGCCGCGTGAGGACCTGCCCGCCGCCGTCTCGCTCAACAGCATGGGCTTCAACCTCACCCGCTCCGTCGGCCCGGCGATCGGCGGCGCGATCGTTGCCGCGGCGGGTGCGGCGGCCGCCTTCGCCGCCAATGCGCTCAGCTATTTCGCGCTGCTCTATGCGCTGATCCGCTGGAAGCCGAACGTCTCGCCGCGGGCCTTGCCGCGCGAGGATTTCGGCCGCGCCATCTCGGCGGGCCTGCGCTACGTCTCGATGTCGCCGAATATCGGCAAGGTGCTGTTGCGCGGTTTCGCTTTTGGTCTCGCGACCAGTTCCATTCTTTCACTGCTGCCGCTGATCGCCCGCGACCTCGTGGCCGGCGGGCCGCTGACCTATGGCGTACTGCTCGGCTGTTTCGGCCTCGGCGCCATCGGCGGGGCATTCATGAACGCCCGTTTGCGCGAAAAATTCACCAGCGAGGCCATCGCCCGCATGGCCTTCACCGGCTTCGCCATCGTCGCAGCGGTTTCGGCGACCAGCACCTCGGCGGCGATCACCGGCTCCGTACTGCTAATTGCGGGCTTCTCCTGGGTCATGGCGCTCTCGCTGTTCAACACGACCGTGCAGCTCTCCACCCCGCGCTGGGTCGTCGCCCGCGCGCTCTCGCTCTACCAGACCACGACGTTCGGCGGCATTGCCGCCGGCAGCTGGATCTGGGGCACGACCGCCGATACGCACGGCGCGCAAACCGCCCTTCTCGCCTCGGCCGTGGCGATGATCGCTGGCGCCGCCCTCGGCCTGCGATTTGCCCTGCCCGAACTGCAGAGCCTGAATGTCGATCCGCTCAACCGCTTCAGCGAGCCGGACCTGCCGCTCGACCTGAAACCGCGCAGCGGCCCGATCGTCATCCTCATCGACTACCAGATCGCCGAGGGTGATATCCCGGAATTCCTGGAAGCGATGACCGAGCGGCGGCGCATCCGCATCCGCGATGGTGCGGGACAATGGGCACTGATGCGCGATCTGGAAAACCCGACGATCTGGACCGAGACCTATCACGTGCCGACCTGGGTGGAATATGTCCGCCACAACCAGCGCCGCACCCATGCCGACGCCGCCAACGGCGAAAAGCTCCGCCAGCTACACAGCGGCGCGGAGGATCCGCGCGTCCACCGCATGATCGAGCGGCAGACCATCGTTCCGCACGAATACGAGCGTTTCAAGCGGCAGGTGGATATGCACTGAAGCAATTCCAGCAAAAGTGCATCGCGGTTTTGCGTCCGGGATTGCGTAAAACAAACAGGCCGGACGAGAGCTCTACCGCAGCTTCGACTTCAGCGAAGCATCTGGATAGCAGGTCGGCGCAAGGCCGCTCTTGGCCTGCCAGTCGCCCAGCGAGCGCCGGGTCTTGTAGCCCGGCAGGCCGTCGACCTTGCCGACATCGTAGCCCTTGGCGACCAGCGCCTTCTGCATCGCCAGCACATCCGAGCGCAGCATCTTGCCGACATCACCCCACGGACCCTGAAACGCGCCGCCGCCATAGGCGATGCGGTCGGCTAGATTGCCGAGGAAGAGCGCGTAGAGGTCGGAGTTGTTGTATTCCTTGAGCACGTAGAAATTCGGCGTGACGATGAATTCCGGGCCATGCGTGCCGGCCGGAACCAGCATCATGCCGGACGCCTTGGCCTCACCGCCCGGAAAACCCTTGCCGGAAACGCGCTTGATGCCCGTCGCCGCCCAGGCCGAGATCGGCTTGGCGAGGTCAGGCCCCTCCTGCGCGCAGGACACGCCATCGGGAATGGAAACCTCATAGCCCCAGCTTCGGCCGGCCTGCCAGCCCTTCTTGGCAAGATAGTTGGCAATCGACGCCAGGCTGTCCGGCACCGAGCCCCAGATGTCGCGCACGCCATCGCCATCGAAATCGACGGCATATTGCAGGTAGCTGGTCGGCATGAACTGCGGCTGGCCGAGCGCGCCGGCCCACGAGCCCTTCAACTGCGCCACCGTGCGGTCACCGCCATCGACGATATGCAGCGCGGCGATCAGTTCCTTGCGGAAAAGGTCCTTGCGCGTCGACATGAAGGCCTTGGTCGCCAGCACCTCGACAGCCGAATAGGGGATCTTCGCACTGCCGAAGCCGGATTCCCGGCCCCAAACGGCAACGACAATCTCACCGGGAACACCGAACGTCTGCTCGATCCTGCGCAGCGTCGAAGCATGCGTCTTGGCGAGACTGCGGCCCGTTCCCGCCAGCCCTTGCAGGCGCTTTTCGGAGAAATAGGCGCCCGGCGAGGAGAACTCCGCCTGGCTCTGCGCCTGCTCCTTCTTCGGCTTGGAACCGGGCGGCACGAGATCGGGCAGGTCCCAGTTGAGCGTCACGCCCTCCATCGCCGCGCGAAAGGTCTTTTCTGTTACGCCGGTCTTCTTCGCCGCCGGCCAGAGATCCCTATCGATCCAGGTCCGGAACATCTTTTCGACCTCGGCCTTGGAGGCGGCGTGAGCCGGTAAAGCGACAAGAGTCATTGCGATTATCAGGGCAGAGGGGGGTGAGCCGCGAAAGCCAGCCAAGCATCATCAATCCCCCTTCAGATCGCGGTGCGCGCTCGCAGCGCGGCCGTCAATGTGCCTTCGTCGAGATAATCAAGCTCCCCGCCCACCGGCACGCCGTGGGCAAGCCGTGTGATCTTCACGTCGAGGCCGGAGAGCTGGTCGGTGATGTAATGCGCCGTCGTCTGGCCCTCGACGGTGGCGTTGACGGCGATGATCAACTCGCGCACGCCACCCTTCGCCACCCGGTCGACAAGACCACGGATGTTGAGATCGTCGGGGCCGACGCCATCGAGCGGCGAGAGCGTGCCGCCGAGCACGTGATAGGCGGCGTTCATCGCGCCGGCGCGCTCCAGCGCCCAGAGGTCGGAGACGTCCTCGACGACGATGATCATCGCATGGTCGCGGCGCACATCCGTGCAGACCGTGCAGGGATCACTGGTATCGACATTGCCGCAGCACGAGCAGATGCGCACCTTGCGATGTGCCTCGCCCATCGCGTCGGCCAGCGGGCCGAGCAGCTGGTCCTTCTTCTTGACGAGGTGTAGCGCCGCGCGCCGCGCCGAGCGCGGCCCGAGGCCCGGCACCTTTGCCAGGAGCTGGATGAGTTTTTCGATTTCGGGGCCGGTGACTCGTTTTGCCATTGGCGGTTTCTAGCCCATATCAGGAGGAAACGGAATCTTTGGAGATCGACGCTTGATCAAAATCCTCGCCGTCTGCACCGGCGTTGCCCGCCCTGTCCCCGGCAAAGGCTACAAGACCGGCATTTTCAAGGTGCCGACCGATGCGGCCATCGTCGTCGACCGTGAAGGCCTGCTCGGCGATGCCATCTGCAATCGCAAGCACCATGGCGGGCCGGAACAGGCCGTCTACGGCCTCGGCTCGGTGGATCTCGACTGGTGGTCGAAAGAACTTGGCCGCAACATAGAGCCCGGCACGCTTGGCGAGAACCTCGTGATCGAAGGCATCGACAGCCGCAGTGTTTCCGTCGGCGACCGGTTCGAGACGGAGAGCGTGCTTCTCGAGGTGACCTCGACGCGCATTCCCTGCAACACGCTGACGGCGAAGATGGGCGATCCCGGTTTCGCGCGCCGCTTCATGCAGGCGGGCCGGCCGGGTTTTTACTGCCGGGTCCTGCGCGACGGCGTCGTGCAGGCGGGCGATGCAGTAACCTATACGCCCTTTCACGGCGACCCCGTCACCATGCCGGAACTCTTGCGCACCTATGGCAAGAACATTTCCGAGGACGACCGCATCCGCTATCTCGCCGCCCCCATCGCCGACAAGCTGCGCGCGGCACTGACCGGTTGATCAGCGCGCGGCAATCGCTGCCGCAGCACCCGCCATGGTGCCGGCACTGAGCCGGTTGGCGATGCGCACGGCGCGCGGGCTCTTCAGGAACAGGCGGGCGCGCGAGGCGAGGAAGACCCAGGCAAGATCGATCGCCACGAGCACGACGAACATCGTCACGACCAGTTCGGCCCAGCCAACCAGCGTGACGGCGCCGAGATCGATGATGGCGGGCAGCAGCGCCACGTAGAACATCATGATCTTGGGATTGCCGAGCGTCACCGTCAGCCCGGCGAAGAACAGTTTTGCGCCGGAGCGCGCCTCGGGCAGCGCCTCCTCACCGGTCTCAGTCGGCGCGAACCACATTTTCCAGGCGAGATAGAGCAGATAGGCGACGCCGAGCCATTTGATGACGACGAAGGCGGCGTGGAAGGTTTCGGCGATTGCGGCAAGGCCGAGCACGGCGAAGGTGAGCCAGACGCCCTCGCCGATCCACATAGCGGCGAGGAAAGGCAGCACATCCTTCGGCCCGCGCGACAGCACGCGGGCGACGAGTGCGGCAATGCTCGGACCGGGCGAACCGGCCGCCATCATCAACGCGCCGGCAAAGACAAGCAGGGTCATCAGGCTCATCGGAAGTCCTCCTCGGGAGCCGTCACCCTACAGGATCAGAACGGCAGTTTGAAGCCGGGCGGGATCGGCAGGCCGGCGGTCAGCGCCTTGGTCTTTTCAGCCGTCTGGGCTTCCGCCTTGTCCTTGGCATCCTTGTGCGCCGCGACGATCAGGTCCTCGAGGATTTCGATGTCGTCTTCCTTGAAGAGCGAGGGATCGATCTTCAGGCCCTTGAGGTTGCCCTTGCCGTCGAGCGTGACGGAAACCATGCCGCCGCCGGAAGAGCCGTTCACCTCAAGCGCGGCGATCTCCTCCTGCATCTTCTCCATCTTGGCCTGCATTTCCTTGACCTTGCCCATCATGCCCATGATGTCGCGCATCGGCCTCTCCTCTTATCTCTTGATATTAATGTTCGATGTCGTCGCCGGGCAGGATGTCGCCCTCGGCGGATTCCGCTGCGGCCGCGACCTCAACGGTCTCGGCCTCGTCTTCGGCTTCCTGCACCTTGATGCGCACGTCGGTGATCTTGGCGCCCGGGAAACGCTGAAGGATGGCCGCGACGTCGGGATCCTGGCGCGCATCGGCTACGCGGGCTTCCTGTGCCATTGTCTCGGCTTCCGACAGGGTCGGTCCGCCGGCTTCCCGCGACAGGATAACCAGCCAGCGCTGACCCGTCCATTCCTGAAGCCGGTTCGAGAGGTCGGCGACCAGCGATTTCGGCGCGTCGTCGGTCAGGCTGATTTCCAGCTTGCCCGGCTCGACGCTAACTGGCCGCACGAAGGCGCGCACCAGCGCCCGAAGGCGGATATCGCGGTTCTTGGTGCAGAGATCGGCGACGTCCGAGATCGAGTTGACCGGAACCTTTGGCGCGGCGGCCGGCTGCGCGGCGGGCGCGGTCTCGACCCGGCCGACCGGTTGTGCGGCAGGCTCGGCCTGCGGCACGGGGCGCAGCATGGTCACGGTGCCGCCGCCGGCCTGGGCCCGCATCGGCTGATCCGGCTGGCGCGCAACGGCGGAAACAGACGCCTGCGCCGATGGCTGGCCGCCATTGCCGCCCGCCGATGGCGCGCGAAAACCATTACCGCCGCCTTCACCGCTGGTGAGCTCGGCAAGCCGACGCGCAGCGTCTTCCGGCGAGGGAAGGTTCGCCGCATGGGCAAGCCGGATGATGACCATTTCGGCAGCCCCAGCCGGGCGGCTGGAGGCCTCGGTTTCCGGGATACCCTTGAGCAGCATCTGCCACATGCGCGACAGCGCCGTGACCGCGATGGAATTGGCGAATTCGACGCCGCGCACCCGCTCGACCTCGCTCAGCGACTGGTCGCCGGCGGCATCCGGCACATATTTCATGCGCGTAACAAGATGGGTGAAATCGGCAAGGTCCGTCAGCACGACGGAGGGACTGGCGCCCGCCTCGTACTGCGCGGCGAATTCTGCAAGGGCTGCGGCCGCATCGCCCTTCACGATATGCTCGAAGAGATCGACGATGCGGGCGCGATCGGCAAGGCCGAGCATGGAGCGCACGGCATTGACCTCGACACGGCCGGCACCGTGGGCGATCGCCTGGTCGAGCAGCGACAGACCGTCGCGCGCCGAGCCTTCGGCGGCACGGGCGACCATGGCCAGCGCATCCGGCTCGAACTCAACGCCTTCCTTGCCGAGAATCGTGGTGAACAGGCCGACGAGATCCGACGCGCCGATGCGGCGCAGGTCGAAACGTTGGCAGCGCGACAGGACGGTGATCGGAACTTTACGGATTTCCGTCGTCGCGAAGATGAACTTCACATGCTCCGGCGGCTCTTCGAGTGTCTTCAACAGGCCGTTGAAGGCCTGCGTCGAAAGCATGTGCACTTCGTCGATGATGTAGACCTTGTAGCGCGCCGAAACCGGGCGGTAGCGCACCTGCTCGATGATCTCCCTGATGTCATCGATACCCGTATGGGAGGCGGCATCCATCTCGATGACGTCGACATGGCGGCCTTCCATGATCGCCTGGCAATGCTCGCCGGGCACACGAAGGTCGATCGTCGGCTTGTCGATCTCGGATGTCTTGTAGTTCAGCGCGCGGGCAAGAATGCGGGCGGTCGTCGTCTTGCCGACCCCGCGAACACCCGTCAGCATATAGGCTTGGGCGATACGGCCGGTCTCGAACGCATTGGTGAGCGTGCGGACCATCGGCTCCTGGCCGACCATGAGATCCGAGAAATCCTTCGGCCGGTACTTTCGCGCGAGAACGCGATAGGCGGCGGGCTTTTCGGTGGACGGTTTGGATGTTTCGTCGCTCATCGACCCTGCCGTTATTCAAATGTCTGTCCCGACAGGACGGCCAGAAGCAGGACGGTAAGGTGGGAGGCTGGCACGATGACCCGTGCCGGGCTCGTTAGGGCTGCTTCCTTCCGGACCTGACCCGGTTGGCGAGTGGCTCGTCCACCACCAACCTCCCGTCCCCCATATCGGCAATATTCCATCCGAATGCAAGCGCGGCTTACAAAAAACTGTTGGAGGGAAAACGGACGCATGGCATGAATCGTTGATAACAGCATGCGGGAGAGCCCGATGAGCGATTTTCGACCCGACGACCGGCTGGCGCGCGACAGCGATCTCCTGACGAAGATCGGCCTGTGCGAACTGCGCCTGATGAAGGACAGCCGCTGGCCCTGGCTGGTTCTGGTGCCGCAACGCCCCGATGTCAGCGAAATCTTCGACCTCACACCGCTCGACCAGACGATGCTGACCTTCGAGACGACGCTTGTCTCCGAGGCGCTCAAAACCGTGACGGGTGCCACGAAGATCAATACCGGCGCGCTCGGCAATATCGTGCGCCAGCTTCATGTTCATGTCATCGCCCGCAGCGAGGGCGATCCCAACTGGCCCGGCCCCGTCTGGGGCTTCGGCACCGCCGAGCCGCGCTCGGCCGAGGAAACCAAGGCCTTTTCAGCCAAGCTTTTGGACGCAATGACCCCATGAAGCCATCGCTTTTCGACATCTATCGCCCGCATGCGGAACCCAGCACCATGGTGGCCTTTGCGGAAAACACGCTCGACCGCCAATCCGAACACCGCGCCGCCGATTGCCTGGAACAGGCGTTCAAGGCGGAAAACGTCCATGCCTTCGCGCTGGCCGGCGGCAAGCTCGTCGTCAAGCATGACGAGAAGATCATCGACCCGCTTTTCGCCCCCTATGAGCTTGCCGAACTCGATCCGATCCCGGACGAATCCATCCTGCTCGGCTATCTCCGGAACGGCGAGCCGCGGCTGGCGATCCCTGTGCGGGCCGATCCCGACATGCTGCAGGAGCCGCTGAAGGCCACCGACGGGCGCACGCTCTATCGCCAGCAGATGCTCGACGACGACCTGCTCGGCCAGTTCGCCCAGGCCTCCAGCCTGATGACCTGGAACGGCAACAACCGCTTCTGCGGCAAGTGCGGTTCGCCGACCCGCTCGGAAATCGGCGGCTATCGCCGCGTCTGCGAGGCCTGCAATCACACGGTCTTCCCGCGCACCGACCCGGTCGCCATCATGCTGGTCATCGATGTCGAGCGGGATCTCTGCCTGCTCGGCCGCTCGCCGCATTTCCAGCCGGGCATGTATTCCTGCCTTGCGGGCTTCCTGGAACCGGGCGAGACGATAGAGCACACGGTGCGCCGCGAGACATTGGAAGAATCCGGTATCAAGGTCGGCCGCGTGCGCTATCACGCCTCGCAGCCCTGGCCGATGCCGCATTCCCTGATGATCGGCTGCTATGCCGAGGCGATCTCCTTCGACATCCGCCGCGACGAGACGGAACTCGAGGATTGCCGCTGGTTCACCCGCGAAGAGACGGCGGAAATGATCGAGCGCAGCGCCATGTCGGGCACCGCCCCCGGCACCACCACGCCGCCGCCGAAGGGCGCCATCGCGCACCGGCTGATGCGCGACTGGCTGGACTGGAAGATCGGCTAGCGCATTGTCCGATGCCGAAGCGATCTCGCTTCGGCTGGAAACGTTTTAGCGTAAACCGAATGTCGGCTGGTCGCCCGGATGCGCGCGCAGGCGCAGGCTCGGTGCAATAAAGCGGGCAATGATCGGGCTGATGAGGAAGGTCGCGACCGTCCAGACCGGGATCAGATATTTGGCCTCGTCATTGAGGGCGGGAACCGTCAGGATCGTGATGGTGCCGACGCCGAAGATGACGGCATTCACCATCATCGAGACCATGATCGTGATGTAAGTAATCGTACGCATGGGCATCTCCTTTCATCGGGGAAATGCCGCCTCGGCGGCGCGGTTCCGCGCCGCCTGACGATCGTCAAGTTCTTTGTTCGCGGTAATTCCAGACGGAAACCGCGCGCTTAGAATGCGCTGCGCATCGGATGCGCCCGGTAGGTGCCGAGAATGCGAACCTTCTCCGAGAAGAAGCGCAGTTCGTCGAGCGCGCGGCGCACATGCGGATCGTCGGGATGTCCCTCGATATCGGCGTAGAACTGCGTCGCCGTGAACGTGCCGCCGATCTGGTAGCTTTCGAGCTTCGTCATGTTGATGCCGTTGGTGGCAAAGCCGCCGAGCGCCTTGTAGAGGGCGGCCGGGATGTTGCGCACGTTGAAGATGAAGGTCGTGACGATGATCTCGTCCTCGACCCGTTCGGCGACGACGGGCTCGCGCGACAGGACGACGAAGCGCGTGACGTTGCTTTCGGTGTCCTCGACATTTTCCGCGATGATCGACAGGCCGTAGAGATCGGCGGCAAGACGGGGCGCCAGCGCCGCCATCGAGCGGTCGCCGGTCTCCGAGACGAGCTTTGCCGCCCCTGCCGTATCGCCGGCGATGACAGGCTTCCAGCCGTTGAGGCGCACGATCTTGCGGCATTGGCCGAGCGCATGGATATGACTGTGGACCGTGCGCACCTCGGCCTTGGTGACGCCGGGCAGCACCATCAGCTGGAAGCGGATCGGCATGAAATATTCGCCGACGATGTGCAGGCGCGATTCCGGCAGGAGATGGTGGATGTCGGCGACGCGGCCCGCAATCGTGTTTTCGATCGGGATCATGCCGAGATCGGCATCGCCGTTCTCCACGGCCAGCAGCGCATCCTCGAAGGTCTGGCAGGGCAGCGGCTCCATGGTCGGAAACATGTCGCGGCTCGCCATGTCGGAATTGGCGCCGAATTCGCCCTGGAAGGCGATGCGGTTGGTCTTCATTGTCATTACAGGTCCGATCAGATGGGGTTGGCCGCGAGCATGGCGCGGGCCTTTTCGAGGTCGGCGGGAGTATCGACACCCAGCGGAACGGTGTCAACGATCTCGACATCGATGCGCATGCCTGCCTCGAGCGCCCGGAGCTGCTCCAGCGATTCCCGCTTTTCCAGCGTCGAAGGCGTGAGCGCGACGAAGGCTTCGAGCGCCTTGCGGCGATAGGCGTAGAGCCCGATATGATGATAGAGCGGGCCATTGCCGTGCGGCGCCATCGCGCGCGTGAAGTAGAGTGCGCGCAGCCGGTTTTCGCCAATCGGCGAACCGACGACCTTCACGACGTTCGGATTGGTCTTCTCATGCTCGTCGCGGATCTCCGTCGTCAGCGTCGCGATATCGGTCGCCGCGTTTTCCAGCGGGCGAAGTGCTGCGCGGATCGTTTCCGGGTCGATGGTCGGCAGGTCACCCTGCACGTTGATGATCAGCTCGGCGCGGCCCTCGGGGTCGCTCTTCATCAGCGCCTCATGGATGCGGTCGGAACCCGATTGATGATCGACCCGCGTCAGGACCGCCTCGAAGCCGGCTGCCACCACGGCATCGAAGACAGCCTGCACATCGACCGCCACGACGACGCGGCCGACATTGGCCGCAGCCGCACGACGGGCCACCTGAACGATCATCGGCAGGCCGGCAATATCGGCGAGCGGCTTGCCCGGAAGCCGGGTCGAGGCCATGCGGGCCGGAATGAGCACGAGGGTCTTGTCAAAATTGGCGGAATTCATCGCAGGCCCTTCAAAACCCCCGGGAAAAGTGTCAAAAAGTCTCAGTGCGGGGGCTACAATCACTGTTGCAACGAAGCAGCAAAAGACATAGGTTCCGCGCGATTTCAAGACTGGCCGGTATCAGGTCCGCCGGTCGCTAGGGGAGCGTTTGGATGAACTCTTATGTGAACATGGGCGTGGGTGCCCTGCTCGGCACCGTTTTCGTGTTGATGTCCGTGTCGATCGCTTCTGAAGGCATTTTCCATTCGGGCCCTCCCGAAAAGGAAGGTTTCGCGATCGTCGCCGCCGAAGGTGGCGAAGAGGGTGCAGCGGGTGGCGGTGAAGCCGCGGCCGGCACGCCGATCGCAACCCTGCTCGCCAGCGCCGATGCAACGGCCGGCGAAGCCGTCTTCAAGAAATGTGCGAGCTGTCACACCTCGGAGAAAGGTGGCCCGAACAAAGTCGGCCCCAATCTCTTCGACGTCGTGAACCGCCCGATCGCCTCGCATGAAGGCTTCAGCTATTCCGCAGGCATGACCACCTTCTCCGAAGGCCACAAGATCGTCTGGGACTTCGACCACCTGAACTTCTTCCTGGAAGCGCCGAAGAAGCACGTTCCCGGCACCGCCATGGGCTTTGCCGGCCTGAAGAAGGAAGACGAGCGCGCCAACCTGATCGCTTATCTGCGCACGCTCTCCGACAACCCGGCCGCTCTGCCGACCCCGTCGGCGGAAGGCGCTGCCGCAACCGGCACGGATGGTGCGGCCCCGGCCGAAGGCGGCGCGGCTGCCACGACGGAAGGTGGCGCTGCCGCCACGACGACGGAAGCCAAGCCCGCCGAGGGCGGCGCTGCAACGACCACGACCGAGGGCGCAGCCCCGGCCGAAGGCACGACGCAGGGCACCACGACCGAACAGCCGGCCGCTCAGTAAAGCAGGCCAGCCAGAACATCAAAAACCCGGCCATCGCGCCGGGTTTTTTGTTGCCGGATGACGGCTTTAGCCCGCTTAGGCTTTCTTTTTCTCCCGGGCCTCCCCTCCTCCTCCTCTCCGTCATCCTCGGTCTTGAGCCGAGGATCCACGCCACAAGCGAAGGCGGTGCAGAAGTGTGAATCCTCGATTCAAGGCCGAGGATGACGATCGAGAGGTCGAGTGCTCTTTTGTGGAAGGTTTAGCCATGGGAGACCCCCTCACCCCAAAAGCCAGGCCCAGAAGGACACCGTGAACACGCCGAGCGCCGTCGTGATCGTAATGGTCGAAGACGCCAGCCCGTGGCCGACGCCGAAATGGTTGGCGAGCAGCCAGGCATTGACGCCCGTCGGCACGGAGGAGGTGAGCACCATGGCCGCCGTCCATTCCGGGCTGAGGCCGAGCAGGCGGCAGGCGACGTAGACGCAGCCGGGCAGCATCACCAGCTTGAGGCTCGTCATGGCGAGCGCGATGCCGGCATTGCCGCCGACCTTGTACTTGTTGAGCGCCATGCCGATGGAGACGAGAGCCGCCGGTGCGGCCATGGCCGATATCTGATCGACCACAACCTTGACCGGCCCGACGAGCGGGATGCCGCCGACGTGGAACAGCGCACCGACGGCGAGGCCGATGACGAGCGGGTTTCGCACGAGGCTCTTGCCGATGCCGAGAAGCAGGCTGGCGAAACTCTGTGGCTCGCGCGTGCCTTCCTTGCGTTCCGCCCGCTCCATCAGGATCGTGCCGGCGATCATCATGGTCGGCAGATGCACCGAGAGCAGCACCGAGATCGCGACGAGACCGTCCTGCCCGACGACGCGCGCCACAAGCGGCAGGCCGATGAAGACCGTGTTGGCGAAACCGGCGGAGACGCCGGCCAGCACGCCGATGCGCCGGTCGCGCTTGAAGCCGATCGTGGCGACCAGATGCGCCACTGTCCAGGTGACGGCGACGCCGCCGAAATAGGCGACCCAGATGCGCCACGGCGCCTCGCCGGCAAATTCGGCCTCCGCGATGGTGCGGAAGAGCAGGAGCGGCACGGCGACGCGGAAGACGAATTCGCCGAGCCCCTCTCCCAGCTCCTCCCGGAGGTAACCGGTGCGAACGAGCAGCCAGCCGATGAAAATGAGGGCGAACACGGGAAGAACATTGAGGGCGACGTCGGACATGAACCATTCCGGGGAGGAGCAGACGGCGACGCGCGCCATCTCAAGATGATGTCATGGGTAGAGCAATCGCCGGGAGGGGTCCAGCGCGATATGGCCGGAAAGCGCACAAATGAAAAAAGCGAGGGTTATCCCCCCGCTTCCTCATCCCGGCATGGCCGGGGAAGTGTTTCGCGCTGCGCCAGTACATCCGTGGTCACTGCGGTTCGAAACACGACTTTCGTGTCTGACGAGGTTTCTACCGACCCGCTGTTACAGGGGTATGACAGAAACCGTCCGTCGATGAGATGAAGTCTGCCCCGATATGGTTAACAAAAGGTTAATGCGCAAGACCGGTGAAAAAATTCGCAATTCCAGCGATTGAACCGACGCCGTCAAACGTCTTTCCCCTGGTTCCATGCGCCATGCCCTTTCCATCCCTCACGGCTCCCTGTCTTTCGATTGACAAGCCGGCTCCGGGTTCGGACAGTGGCGGCGGCAACGAGACGGCAGCGGTAGGAGGACTTTATGTCTAAACGCGCATTCCTGGGTTTCTCGGCACTTCTTCTTTCCGTCATCGCCTCACCACCCCTGCCGGCCCAGGCCGAAGAGGCCCGCTCCGTCGTCACGACCGAGAACAGCGACTATTTCGGCTTCGACCTGCGCACCGTGCAGGACGTGACGCTCGACCAGTGCAAGAGCGATTGCATCGACGACCTCTCCTGCCGCGCCTTCACCTATAATCCCAAGGTGAAGTGGTGCTTCCTGAAGAGCGACTTCAACCAGCTCAACCATTTCCAGGGCGCGATCGCCGGCAAGATCCTGAAAGCCGACACGGCCGCCGATATCGGCGCGGCACCGGCCATGCCCTTCATCAGCGAATACATGCTGACCGACGCGCGCTCGTTCCGCGATAATCTCGCACTCGCCGCCGATCAGGCCGGCCAGGGTGCGGAAAGCCTTGCCTCGCTCGGCCGCATCGAGACGGCGTCGAGCCGCTTCGACCAGGCGCTCGCCGCCTATAAGGGTGCGCTGTCGCTCGCGCCGGACGATTACTTCCTCTGGATCGAGACGGCCGAGTCGATGGGCCGCGCCTATAACAACAGCTATCTCGCCGGCCAGGGCGCGCTTGCCGCGATCAACGCCTACCAGCTGTCGCGCACCACCGAGACGCGGGCGCGGGCGCTCGCCGTGCTCGGCGATACGCTCGACAAGTCGAGCAACTACCGCGCCGGCATCAATGCCTATAAGGCGAGCCTCGACCTGAAGGACGACGTCGCCGTCCGCTCGGCCTATCTCGGCCTGCGTGCGCGCCAGGGCTTCCGCATCGTCAACCACACGATCGATTCCGACAGCGCGACACCGCGCGCCTGCGTGGAATTCTCCGAGCCGCTGGTGAAGTCCGGCGCCGACTACGCCTCCTTCGTCACGCTCGATGGCGCGGCACCCAAGGCCATCGAAGCCAAGGATCGCCAGATCTGCGTCGAAGGCCTGACCCACGGCCAGCGCTACAAGATCACCTTCCGCGCCGGCCTGCCGTCTTCCGTCGACGAGCCGCTGGCCGCCGCCTCGGACCTCGATATCTACGTGCAGGACCGCGCCGCCATGGTGCGTTTCACCGGTGACGGCTTCGTGCTGCCCGGCAGCGTTCGCCGCGGCATCCCGATCGTTTCCGTCAACACCGACAGCGCCGACCTGAAACTCTACCGCGTCGGCGACCGCGCCATCGCGGGCCTCCTCAACGAAAGCCGCTTCCTCACCCAGCTCGACGGCTATTCCGCCAGCCGCATCGAAAGCGAAAACGGCGAACTGGTCTGGGAAGGCAAGATCGAGATTTCGCCGGAGCTGAACAAGGACGTCGTTACCAGCTTCCCGGTCGACGAGGCCCTGCCTGAGCGCAAACCCGGCGTCTATGTGCTGACCGCCGCCGCCTCCAATGGCCGCAGCAACGAGTGGGACACCAAAGCGACGCAATGGTTCGTCGTCTCGGATGTCGGCCTCACCACCTATGCCGGCACTGACGGTCTCAACGTCTTCGCCCGCTCGCTCGACACAGCCGGCCCGCTTGACGGCGTCGAGCTGCAGCTGATCGCCAAGAACAACGAGATCCTCGGCACGGCGACCACCGATGCGGACGGCCGCGCGACCTTTACCGCCGGCCTGATGCGCGGCACCGCCGCCAACACGCCCGCCGTCATCCTGGCCAAGAAGGGCGAAGGCGATTTCGTCTTCCTCGACATGACGCGCGCCGGCTTCGATCTGTCCGACCGCGGCGTGACCGGCCGCCCGGCACCGGGCGCCATCGACGTTTTGGCCTGGACCGAACGCGGCATCTACCGCGCCGGCGAGACGGTGCATGCCTCAGCCCTTGCCCGCGACATCGAGGCGAATGCCGTCGAAAAACTGCCGCTGACCTTCGTCTTCAACCGGCCCGACGGCGTGGAAGACCGCCGCATGGTCTCGGATGGGGCGGCGCTTGGCGGCCATACGATCGATCTGCCGCTGCAGGACAACAGCATGCGCGGCACCTGGACCATGCAGGTCTATACCGACCCGAAGGGCACAGCGATTGCCGAAAAGACCTTCCTCGTCGACGACTTCGTGCCCGATCGCATCGAATTCGACATGACGAGCGAGGCCAAGGAGGTCGAGGCCGGCGTTGCCGCGCCCGTCTCCGTCGAAGGCCGCTATCTCTATGGCGCGCCGGGTGCGGGCCTCGAAATCGAGGGCGACGTCGCGCTGAAGCCGACCCATCAGGATCCCGCCTATCCGGACTATGTCTTCGGTCTCGCCGATGAAGAGGCGATCGAGGAAAGCCGCATTCCGCTCGAAGGCCTCGACGTGCTCGACGAGGACGGCAAGGCGACCTTCGACATCAATGTCGTCGATCTGCCTGCTACCACCCAGCGCCTGGAAGCGCTCGTGACGCTGCGCATGATGGAGGCCGGCGGCCGCGCCGTCGAACGCAGCCTCACTTTGCCCGTCAAATCCGAAGGCGCGATGATCGGCGTGAAGCCCGAGTTCAAGGGCGACCTCTCGGAAAACACCGTTGCCAACTTCAACGTCATCACCGTCGGTGCCGATGGCAAGAAGCAGGCGATGCAGGGCCTGCCCTGGAAGCTCCTCGCCGTCGAGCGAAACTACCAATGGTATCGCGAGGGCAGCTCGTGGCGCTATGAGCCGGTGCTCTCCACCTCGCAGGTCGCCAACGGCACGCTCGACGTAACCGCTGACGGCGGCAAGATTTCCGTGCCCGTGACCTGGGGCCGCTACCGCCTCGAAGTGGAAAGCCCGGAGCCGGAGGGTCCGGCGACCAGCGTTGAATTCGACGCCGGCTGGTATGTCGCCGCAAGCTCGACGGAAACGCCCGACGCGCTGGAAATCTCGCTCGACAAGGAAAGCTATGCGGTCGGCGATACGGCCAAGCTGAAAGTCTCGCCGCGCCATGCCGGCCAGGTTCTCGTCACCATCGGTTCCGAAAGCCTGATCGCCACCCAGACAGCGGCCATCGGCGCCGAGGGCGGCGAGATCGATATCCCCGTCACCAAGGAATGGGGGCCTGGCTCCTATGTGACCGCGACGCTCTTCCGCCCCGGCTCCGACCAGGAAAGCCGCATGCCGATGCGCGCCATCGGCATCACCTGGCTGAAGGTCGATCCGGCGGATCGCAAGCTGAACCTCTCGCTCGACCTGCCGGAAAAGACCCTGCCGCGCCAGCCGCTCGACATTTCGCTGAAGGTTGCCGGCGCCGGTATTGGCGAAGAGGCCTACGTCACGGTTGCCACCGTCGATATCGGCATCCTCAACCTCACCCGCTATGAAGCGCCCGATCCGGCCACCTGGTACTTCGGCCAGCGCCGCCTCGGCATGGAAATCCGCGATCTCTATGGCCGCCTGATCGACGGTTCGCTCGGCACGACCGGGCGGCTGCGCACCGGTGGCGACGGCGGCGAAGGTGCCCTTCAGGGCGATCCGCCGAAGGAAAAGCTCGTCGCCTTCTTCGCCGGCCCCGTGAAGCTCGATGCCGAGGGCAATGCCAAGGTCAGCTTCGACATCCCGCAGTTCAACGGCACCGCCCGCGTCATGGCCGTGGCCTGGACGAAGACCGGTGTCGGCAGCGCCTCGAAGGACGTCGTCATCCGCGATCCCGTCGTCGTGACCGCAAGCCTGCCGAAGTTCCTCGCCCCCGGAGACCGCTCGGACCTGCGCCTCGACATCGCCAACACGGATGCGCCGGCGGGTGACTACACGCTGGAGATCACCCACAATGCTTCCGTGATGGTGGAGCAGACGGGCGCTAGCCAGACGGTGAAGCTCGAAGCCGGTGGCAAGACCGCGCTGACCCTGCCGCTGATCGGCGGCGAGATCGGCGATGGCCTGATCACGCTCAAACTCTCCAACGGCAACGGCATGTCGCTGGAACAGGCGCTCAACGTGCCGGTGCGCCCGGCCGCCATGCCGATCACCACGCGCCGGCCGCTCGAAATCGCTGCAAACGGCAGCCTGACGATCGACGACCAGCTGCTCGCCGACAGCCAGATTGCCGGCGCCTCCGTCAGCCTCAGCGTGTCGCGGGCCGCCGCCTTCGACATCCCCGCTTTGCTGATGGCGCTCGATCGCTACCCCTATGGCTGCACCGAGCAGACCTCGAGCCGCGCGCTTCCGCTGCTTTACCTCAGCGAGCTTTCCAAGCAGTCCGGCCTGCCGGAAGACACGGAAACGCAAAAGCGCGTGCAGGATGCCATCTACCGCGTGCTGGCCAACCAGTCGTCCTCGGGCAGCTTCGGCCTGTGGTCGCCGGGTTATGGCGATCTGTGGCTCGATGCTTTCGTCACCGACTTCCTGACCCGCGCCCGCGAACAGAAGTTCGACGTGCCGGAACAGGCGATGCTGCAGGGGCTTTCGAACCTGCAGAATTCCATCTCCTATGACGTCAACGTCTCCACCCAGGGCAACGAGATCGCCTATGCGCTCTATGTACTCGCCCGCAACCGCAAGGCCGCGATCAGCGACCTGCGCTACTATGCCGACACGAAACTGTCGGAATTCTCCTCGCCGCTCGCCCGTGCGCATCTTGCCGCGGCGCTGGGCCTCTATGGCGATGCCCAGCGCGCGACGACCATCTTCGAAAATGCGCTCGGCCTCTCGCGCGACAGCGTCATGACCGCCAGCCTCGCGCGCACCGACTACGGTTCTTCGCTGCGTGACGGTGCCGCGATCCTGGCGCTCGCCGCCGAGGCACGGCCGGTTCCGGGCATCATTCCGGAGCTTTCCAAGCTCGTTGCCAAGCAATGGGAGAACAAGCGCTGGACCAGCACGCAGGAACAGACCTGGATGCTGCTCGCCGCCCGCTCCGTGAAGGATGCCGACAAGGACCTGAAGCTTGAAATCAACGGTGCGGCCCGCGACGGCGGCTATGCCGCACAGATGACGGGCAAGTCCCTGCTGGAAAACCCGCTGACCATCGCCAACCGCACCAGCGAGCCGGTGTCCGCCGTGCTCACCACGGTCGCGGCCCCCATCGATCCGCTGCCGGCCGGCGGTGACGGCTTTGCCATCGAGCGCACCTACTACACGCTCGACGGCGAGGAGGCGAATGTCACCGAGGCGCAGCAGAACGAGCGCTACGTCGTGGTGCTGAAGGTGACGGAGCACAACAACTGGGCCTCGCGCATCATCATCACGGATCTCCTGCCCGCCGGCTTCGAAATCGACAATCCGAGCCTCGTCGATAGCGCGAAGCTCACCAATTTCGACTGGCTCGGCGAGACGGAAGCCGCGCATACGGAGTTCCGCTACGACCGCTTCGTCGCGGCCTTCAACCGCAGCGAAGGCGACAACCGCGATGTGACACTCGCCTATGTCGTGCGCGCCGTAACTCCGGGCACCTATGACCTGCCGGCCGCCCAGGTGGAGGACATGTATCGTCCGCAATACTCCGCCCGTACGGCGACCGGCCGCATGCAGGTCGTCAAGGCCGAGTAAGGGGTTCTGACGATGGCGCTGTGGCGCAAACTTCTGATTGGGTCCGTCAGCGGGGCGGCAGCGATTGCCGCCCTCGCCTTCGGGCTCGATTACGCTGACCGTGCCTTTCCGCCGCCGATCGCGGTGGCGGAAACCGTCTCCAAGGAAGTGCTCGACCGCGACGGCCGCCTGCTGCGCGCCTTCGCAACACCAGAGGGACACTGGCGGCTGAAGACCACCGCCGCCGATGTCGATCCGCAATTCCTGCGCATGCTGGTGGCCTATGAGGATCGGCGCTTCAACGAGCACGGCGGCATCGACCCCTGGGCGCTGCTGCGTGCCGCCGGCCAGTTCGTCGGCAATGGCCGTATCGTTTCGGGTGCGTCCACGCTCTCCATGCAGGTCGCCCGGCTGATCGAGCCACGCGAAAACCGTTCGTTACAGGCGAAGCTGCGCCAGATGGCCCGCGCCATCCAGCTGGAACGCCGGCTTTCCAAGGCGGAAATCCTCGATCTCTACCTGACGCTCGCCCCCTATGGCGGCAATCTGGAGGGCGTGCGCGCCGCAAGCCTCGCCTGGTTCGGCAAGGAGCCGAAGCGGCTTTCGGTGGCGGAAGCCGCCCTGCTCGTCGCCCTGCCACAGCTGCCGGAAAGACGCCGGCCCGACCGCCATCGCGCCGTTGCGGAAAAGGCGCGCGAGCGCGTGCTGACCCGCCTCGCCGTCTCTGACGTCATCGGCGAAGGCGAGGCCGAACGCGCCAGCCTCGAAGCCGTGCCGGACCGCCGCCGTCAGCTTCCCTCCTATGCCGCGCATCTTTCGGAACTGGCGCTGCGTAAGGATCCGAGGGCGATCAAGCACGAGACCTCGCTCGACCGCACGGTGCAGGACGGCCTGGAGACCGTCGCCCGCGAGGCGGCCGAACGGCTCGGTCCGAAAATCTCCATCGCCATGGTGATGGCCGATGCCCGTACCGGCGAAATTCTTGGCGAGGTCGGCTCGGCCGACTATTTCGACGGCAGCCGTGCCGGCTGGATCGACATGACGCGCATCCGCCGCTCGCCCGGCTCGGCGCTGAAGCCGTTCATCTACGGCCTCGCCTTCGAAGAGGGCCTCGTCGCGCAGGAAACCATCGTCGAGGATCGCCCCGCCGATTTCTCCGGCTACCGCCCGCGCAATTTCGACATGACCTATCAGGGCGATATCAGCGTGCGCAAGGCGCTGCAATTGTCGCTCAATGTGCCCGCCGTGCGCCTGCTCGAAGCCGTTGGCCCGACGCGCATGATGGTGCGCTTCCGCCGCGCCGAGGTTCGCCCCGAACTGCCGCCGGGCGAGACGCCGGGCCTTGCCATCGGCCTCGGTGGCCTCGGTATTACGCTGCGCGACCTCACCCAGCTCTACGCGGCGCTCGCCAATCGCGGCATGCCGGTACAGCTCGGCGACGGCATCACGGGCGATGCCAAGGTGATCGTTGGCGACCCGCTGCTCGATCCCGTCGCCGTCTGGCAGGTTTCCGACGTCCTCTCGGGCGTCACCCCGCCGACCGGCAGCCGCCGCCTCGGCATCGCCTACAAGACCGGCACAAGCTACGGCTACCGCGATGCCTGGTCAGTCGGCTATGACGGCCGCCATGTACTCGGCGTCTGGGTCGGCCGGGCCGACAACGGCGCCGTGCCCGGCCTGACCGGCTATGGCGCTGCAGCGCCCATCCTCTTCGAAGCCTTTTCGCGCTCCGGCATTGCCATCACCGCCCTGCCCCGCGCCCCTGCAGGCGCTCTGCGCATCGCGCAATCCGAACTGCCGGCAAGCCTGCGCCGCTTCTCAACCACGGCAAACGGTCTGGTCACGGTGGTGGCGCGGGAACCGGCGCCGCAGATCATCTATCCGCCTGAAGGTGCGCATGTCGAACTCGGCGCCACCACGGGCGCCGAGATTTCGCCCCTCGTCCTGAAACTCCAGGGAGGACGGGCGCCCTTCCGCTGGCTAGCCAACGGCAAGGTGCTGCCGGACGCCGCGCGCCGGCGTACGACGCAGTGGATGCCGGAAGGTGCCGGTTTCTCGACGCTGACGGTGATCGATGCGGCCGGGCGGGCCGCGAGTGTGCGGGTGTTTATCGAGTAACGCGGAGGCTGCCCCTCATCCGGCCAGCCGGCCACCTTC
>NZ_CAMLFY010000072.1 GCF_946479415.1 uncultured Shinella sp.
TGTCTGATGACATTAAGAAAACCTCTGATGGGTTGCCGTCATTGGCATACCGCATTCGTCGCCCCGGCCAACGAGCCGGGGCGACGAAGGATGTCGTTTACTGCACGTTCGCGCCGACGACCTTGTCCCATTCCGCGGTGACGGCAGCCTTGTTGGCATCAACTTCCTCGAGCGTCGGGAAGTAGGCCTTTTCATAGGATGCTGCCGGCGGCAGAGCGTCGATCAGGTCCTGCGGAACCTTGCCGGCCTTGACCATGGCGTTGAAGCGGGTCGGGTGGCAATAGCCCTTCAGCCAGCCGAGCTGACCTTCGTCGGAGTAGAGGTGCTCCATCCACAGCTTGGCGGCGTTCGGGTGCGGCGCGTAGGCCGAGATGCCCTGAACGTAAACGCCGGCGAGAACGCCCGAGGCGGGAACGACGACTTCGGTCGGCGGGTTGCCGTTCAGCGTCTTGGCCCAGCCGAGAGCGTTGTAGTCCCAGGCGATCACGATCGGGGTCGAGCCCTGGGCGAGCGTGCCGGACTTGCCGATGACCGGAACGAAGTTGCCGGCCTTGTTCAGCTCTGCGAAGTAGGCGAGACCAGCTTCACCGGCTTCCTTGCCAGCCTTTGCACCCTTGCCGAGACCGGCGGCGAGAACGCCGAGGATGGCCTGGTTGGAGGCGCGCGGGTCACCGGCGAGAGCGACCTGACCGGCATATTCCGGCTTCAGGAGGTCAGCCCAGTCCTTCGGGGTGTTGGCAACGAGGTCCTTGTTCACCAGCAGCGACATGACGCCGTAGTAGTCGCCGTACCAGTAGCCTTCGGCGTCCTTGACGGTATCCGGGATTTCGTCCCAGGTAGAGACCTTGTACGGCTGCAGCAGGCCTTCGGCCTTGGCCTGCGGGCCGAAGGCGAGACCGACGTCGATCACGTCGGGCGACTGCGGGCCCTTGTTGTCCTTGTTGGCCTTGATGGCTTCGATTTCGTCGGCCGAGCCGGCGTCCGGGTTCAGTTCGTTGACCTGGATTTCCGGATACTTCGCCTTGAAGGAGGCAATGACGTCACCGTAACCGCACCAATCGTGCGGCAGCGCGATCGTCGTCAGCATGCCTTCTTTCTTGGCAGCTTCGATCAGCTCGGCGCTCGGCTCGGCGAAAGCGAGCGAAGGCAGCGCGATCGCGATCGCGGTGGAGAGCGAAAGCAGACGTTTCGTAGATGACATCACGGGTGTTCTCCTTTGGTGTGTCAGTCAACTTCGGCGAAGCTGATACTGCGGGCATATGAACGTTATGTGACAGTTTTGTTTCGGTTTTTTTGTCTGACTGTCAGGACTTGCCGGGGACCTCCGGCCGGGGTTTGCGAAAAAGCCGGCTGGCCTCGAAGAGGCCCTCCAGCGTCTTCATTCGGTCGCTGGTTTCCTCCCAGCCCGAGCTCTGGACGGCTTCGATCAGCGCCTCGGCGATGAACAGCGTCACGACGGACGAGTCCCAGGCCGAAGGCGCCTCGATATGCACGCGAAAGATTTTGGCAGCGGCCTTGGCGACGGGGGAGGCCCACTGGTCCGTGAACAGGATGATCTCGATGCCGCGCTCGCGGGCCACCCGGCCGAGCGTCTCCATCTCCTGCTCGTAGCGCCTGATATCGAAGATCACCAGCACGTCGCCGGCCTTCATGTTCAGCACGTAATGCGGCCAGGAACTGGGATTGGAGGCGATCTGGGTGACGTTCGGCCGGATGACCTGGAGATGGGTGAACAGATACTCGGCCAGCGCCTTCGTGATGCGGCCGCCGATGATGTAGATGCTGCGCTGGCGATCTGCGAGAAGGGCGGCCGCGCCGTCGAATTCGGCGGTTTCCACCTGCGAGAGCGTCTGGCGCAGGTTGGTCATGATCGCGTCGGCGAAGCGGTTGAGGATATGCGTGCCCGGCGCATTGGCGGCCCAGCGGTCATGTTTGCTGATCGGATTTGATAGCGTCGCTTCCAGCTCGTGATGCAGGCGGGCCTGAAAATCCGGGAAACCGCGGAAGCCGAGCTTCTGCACCATGCGCGCAACCGTCGGCGTCGACACGCCGGCGTTTTCCGCGACCGTCGTGATGCTGCCGAGGCCGGAGACGGGGTAATTGTCGAGCAGTGATGCGGCAAGCTGCTTTTCTGCGCGTGTCAACGCGTCGAAATGCGCACCGATCACATCCGACACCGTCATGGATGCTTGGTTGAGCGTCAAATTGTTCCCCTGCGCCCCGGTCTTTGCCGGGGTTTTTCAAGATAAAACGCGCTGTCACAATTCGAGTCAAATGTTTTTTTGAAGAGATTTTTTCACAACCCCGTTGACACCGGCAAATCTGTGAAGAATTCTTTTCATTAACGAAAAAAGCCGGTCGAGGGGATCAGGCTATGGGAATTCTGACTGGAGAGGAGGGCGACCCCGTCGCCCTTGAAAACGCGTCTGCCCGCGGCCGGATCATTCTCGTCTGCGAGCATGCGTCACGCCTTCTGCCCAAATCGCTCGGCACACTCGGCCTCTCGCAGGAGGCGCTGGCCAGCCATATCGCCTGGGATCCCGGTGCGCTCGCCGTTGCCCGCCGCATGGCGAAAAGCCTTGATGCATCGCTGATTTTTCAGCGTTTTTCCCGCCTCGTCTATGATTGCAACCGCCCGCCGGAATCGCCGGCCGCCATGCCGGAAAAGAGCGAGGTCTTCGACGTGCCCGGCAATGCCGGGCTCGACCAGGCGGCACGCGATGCCCGCACCGAAGCGCTCTACCTGCCGTTTCGCGAGAAGCTCGCCGGGCTCGTGCAGAGCAGAATCACCGAGGGCAGGGCGCCGGTCATCGTGACCATGCACAGTTTCACGCCCGTCTATTTCGGCAAACCGCGCGACGTCGAGATCGGCATTCTGCACGATGCCGATACGCGCGTCGCCGATGGCATGCTGGCCGCCGCCCGGACGGCGGGCCTCTATACCGTTCGCCGCAACGAGCCTTACGGGCCGGAAGACGGTGTCACGCATACGCTTCGGGAACATGGCCTTGCAAACGGCCTGCCCAATGTGATGATCGAGGTCAGAAACGACCTCATTCGAGACGAAGTCGGCCAGGGGGTCGTGGCCGACTATCTGGCGGGGCTGCTCAGCGAGAGCATTCCTGCCGCATAATCAAGAAGAAGACCCGGGGAGCGGCATGGCCGCGGCGCATATCCCACGCATTTCGTGGGCCTCAGACACAGGCGGCCCCCGGCAATTCCGCCCGGGACCAGTCGATACAGGGGAAAAACATGTCAGACTATTCCGATAACGATAAACACGACGATATGCAGGTTCTGCATTCGATGGGTTATGCGCAGGAACTCGAGCGGCGCATGAGCCAGTTCTCGAACTTTGCCGTCTCCTTCTCGATCATTTGCATTCTCTCCGGCGGCATCAACTCGCTGGCGCAGGCGACATCGGGCGCGGGGGGCGCCGCGATCGGCATTGGCTGGCCGGTCGGCTGCTTCATTTCGCTCGTCTTTGCCGTTGCGATGGCGCAGATCAGCTCTGCCTATCCGACGGCCGGCGGCCTCTATCACTGGGGCTCCATCCTCGGCAACCGCTTCACCGGCTGGCTGACCGCCTGGTTCAACCTGCTCGGCCTCGTGACCGTTCTCGGCGCCATCAATGTCGGCACCTATTACTTCTTCATGGGCTCGTTCGGCACGCCGTATTTCGGCATGGAAGATACGACGGTCACCCGGATCATCTTCCTGGCTGTCATCACCGGCGCCCAGGCGCTCGTGAACCACATGGGTATCGGCCTCACCGCCAAGCTCACGGACTTCTCGGGCTACCTGATCTTCGTGACGTCGATCCTGCTGGCCATCGTGTGCCTTGCAGCCGCCGACAGCTACGACATCGGCCGCCTCTTCACCTTCTCGAACTTCTCCGGTGCTGCCGGCGGCAATGTCTGGCCGGAAAATTCGGGCACCTGGGTGTTCCTGCTCGGCCTGCTTCTGCCGATCTACACGATCACCGGCTATGACGCCTCGGCGCATACGTCGGAAGAAACCGTCAAGGCGGCGACCTCGGTTCCGCGCGGCATGGTCTCCTCCGTTCTGTGGTCGGCACTGTTCGGCTACATCATGCTGTGCTCCTTCGTTCTGATGATCCCCGGTTCGGTCACGAATGCCGACGGTACGACGACGGATGGCATGGCAGCCGCTGCCGCGCAGGGCTGGAACGTCTTCTTCTGGGCGATGGACACGCAGGTGAACCCGGCGCTCAAGGACGTGCTCTATTTCCTCATCCTGATCGCCCAGTGGCTGTGCGGTCTTGCCACGGTCACCTCGGTTTCGCGCATGATCTTCGCCTTCTCGCGTGACGGCGGCCTGCCGTTCTCGCGCGGCCTGTCGAAGGTCAGCCCGAACTATCGCACGCCGGTCGCCGCCATCTGGACGGGCTCGATCCTCTCGGTCCTGTTCGTCTGGGGTTCGTCGCTCGTCTCCATCGGCGAAACGCCGGTTTATACCGTCGTCGTCTCGTGCACGGTCATCTTCCTGTTCTTCTCCTTCGCGATCCCGATCGCGCTCGGCCTCTTCGCCTGGGGCACCTCGAAATGGGACAAGATGGGTCCGTGGAACCTTGGCGAGGGCGTCTTCAAGCTGTTCGCGATCCTGTCGATCATCGCCATGGCGCTGATCTTCATCCTCGGCATCCAGCCGCCGAACGACTGGGCGCTCTACATCACCGTCGGCTTCCTGGTGCTGACGGCGGTCATCTGGTTCGGCTTTGAAAGCCGTCGCTTCAAAGGCCCGCCGATCGGCGACGAAGTCGTGCGCCGCAAGGCCGAGATCGCCGCCGCCGAAAAGGCTGTCGGTCAGGTCTGATCCTCTTGAATAGCGCGGGGGCCGCGCCTGCGGCCCCCGTTTCCATTTCCGAACGATGCACGGATATGCCGGGCACATTGCTGGGACCAAAGACCATGAGCATGACTTACACATTCGATGATCTGAAGAAGGATGTTGCCGAGGGCCGCATCGACACCGTTCTCGCCTGCCTCGTCGACATGCAGGGTCGTCTCATGGGCAAGCGTTTCCAGGCGGAATATTTCGTCGAAAGCGCTTATGAAGAAACCCATAGCTGCAACTATCTGCTCGCCACCGACATGGAGATGGAGACCGTCTCCGGCTACAAGTCGACGAGCTGGGCCGCCGGTTATGGCGACTATACGATGAAGCCGGACCTCGCCACGCTGCGCAAGCTTCCCTGGCTCGAAGGCACCGCGCTCGTGCTCTGCGACGTGCTCGACCACCACACCCATGAGGAAGTGCCGCATTCGCCGCGCGCCATCCTCAAGAAGCAGGTCAAACGCCTGGAGGCCATGGGCCTCAAGGCCTTCATGGCCAGCGAACTGGAATTCTTCCTTTTCGACCAGTCCTTCGATGATGCCCGCGAAAGCGGCTACCGCGACCTGCGTCTCGCCTCGGGCTATAACGAGGATTACCACATCTTCCAGACCACCAAGGAAGAGGACGTGATGCGCGCGCTGCGCAACGGCCTGCAGGGCGCCTGCATCCCCGTCGAAAACTCCAAGGGCGAGGCCTCGGCCGGCCAGGAGGAGATCAACGTGCGTTATGCCGAGGCCCTCACGATGGCCGACCGGCACTCGATCATCAAGAACGCCACCAAGGAAATCGCCTGGCAGCGCGGCAAGTCCGTGACCTTCCTCGCCAAGTGGAACTATTCCGCCGCCGGCTCCTCCTCGCATATCCACCAGTCGCTCTGGACGCTGGATGGCAAGGAAGCGAAGTTCTTCGACAAGGGCGCCAAATACGGCATGTCCGACCTGATGCGGAACTATGTCGCCGGCCTGCTCGCCCATGCCAGCGAGATCACCTATTTCCTCGCGCCCTACATCAACTCCTACAAGCGCTTCGTCGCCGGCACCTTCGCGCCGACCAAGGCCGTGTGGAGCAAGGACAACCGCACCGCAGGCTATCGCCTGTGCGGCGAGGGCACCAAGGGCATCCGTATCGAGTGCCGCGTCGGCGGCTCGGATCTCAACCCCTATCTCGCAATGGCGGCACTGATCGCGGCCGGCATTGCCGGTATCGAGGAAAAGCTGGAGCTTGAAGCGCCCTTCGTCGGAGACGCCTATGGCGGCAAGGACATCCGCGAGATCCCGAAGACGTTGCGCGGCGCTTCCGCGGCACTGAAGGACTCCAAGATGCTGCGCGAAGCCTTCGGCGACGACGTCGTGGACCACTATGTCCGCGCTGCCGAATGGGAGCAGGAAGAGTACGATCGTCGCATCACCGACTGGGAGGTGGCGCGCGGCTTCGAGAGAGCGTAAGGCTCAAGCCAGTCAAGGTCGAACCGGCCCCGGCGCATAACCCTCCAGGGATATTTGCCGCGTGGCTGGATCGGCTATTGTCCGGCGCGAAAATTCATATCGGAAACAGGAAGTCGATCATGACTGTGATCAAATGCATATCCCCCGTGGATGGCTCGGTTTATGCCGAGCGTGAGGCGATGCCGCTGGCGGCCGCTCAGGACGCCGTGGCTCGCGCCAAGAAGGCGCAGAAGGCCTGGGCCAAGCGTCCGCTGGAAGACCGTATCCAGCTCGTGCTGAAGGGTGTTGCCCGCGTCAACGAGATGGCCGACGAGATCGTGCCGGAAATCGCCTGGCAGATGGGCCGTCCGGTCCGTTACGGCGGTGAATTCAAGGGCTTCAACGAGCGCTCCAACTATGTCGCCGAGATCGCCGGCTCGTCGCTGGCGCCGATCGTCATCGAAAACAGCGAACGCTTCGAGCGCCGCATCGAGCGCGAAGCCCATGGCGTTGTCTTCGTCATCGCGCCGTGGAACTACCCCTATATGACGGCGATCAACACGATTGCGCCTGCGCTGATGGCCGGCAATGTCGTGATCATCAAGCATGCCGCCCAGACGCTGCTCGTCGGCGAGCGCCTCGTGCGCGCCTTCAACGAGGCCGGCGTGCCGGAAGATGTCTTCCAGAACGTCTTCCTCGACCATGACACGACCTCGGCGCTGATCGCAGGCAACGCCTTCGATTTCGTCAACTTCACCGGTTCCGTCGAAGGCGGCCGCGCCATCGAGCGCGCCGCTGCCGGCACTTTCACGCCGATTGGCCTCGAACTGGGCGGCAAGGATCCGGGCTACGTCATGGAAGACGCCGACCTCGATGCGGCCGTCGATACGCTGATGGATGGCGCGACCTTCAATTCCGGTCAGTGCTGCTGCGGTATCGAGCGCATCTACGTCAACGAGAACCTCTACGACGAATTCGTCGAGAAGTCGGTCGCCTGGGTCTCCAACTACAAGCTCGGCAACCCGCTCGATCCGGAAACGTCGCTCGGCCCGATGGCACACAAGCGCTTTGCCGCGACGGTTCGCGCGCAGATCGCCGATGCCGTCTCGAAGGGCGCCAAGGCGCTGGTCGATCCCAAGCTGTTCCCGGCCGATGACGGCGGCGCCTATGTCGCCCCGCAGATCCTCGTCGATGTCGATCACTCCATGGAATTCATGAAGGAAGAGACCTTTGGCCCGGCTGTCGGCATCATGAAGGTGAAGAACGACGCCGAAGCGCTCGCGCTTATGAACGATTGCAAATACGGCCTCACGGTCTCGCTGTGGACGAAGGACAGCGACCGCGCCGCCACCATCGCCCGTGATCTGGAGACCGGCACCGTGTTCCAGAACCGCGCCGACTATCTCGACCCGGCACTCTGCTGGACCGGCGTCAAGGAAACGGGCCGCGGCGGCTCGCTCTCCGTCATCGGCTTCCACAATCTCACCCGTCCGAAATCCTACCACTTCAGGAAAGCATAATGTCCATCACCGCCAACTGGAGCTACCCGACAGCCATCAAGTTCGGGGCAGGGCGCATCGCCGAACTCGCCGATCACTGCAAGGCCGTCGGCATGAAGAAGCCGCTGCTGGTCACCGACCGCGGCCTCTCCACCATGCCGATCACCAAGAACGCGCTCGATATTCTCGAAGCCGCTGGCCTCGGCCGGGCGATGTTCGCCGAAGTCGATCCGAACCCGAACGACAAGAACCTCGAAGCCGGCGTGAAGGTCTTCAAGGATGGCGGCCATGACGGCGTCGTCGCCTTCGGCGGCGGCTCGGGCCTCGATCTCGGCAAGGCCATCGCCTTCATGTCCGGCCAGACGCGTCCCGTCTGGGACTTCGAGGACATCGGCGACTGGTGGACCCGCGCCAACCCGGCCGGCATCGCGCCGATCGTCGCCGTGCCGACGACGGCCGGCACCGGCTCGGAAGTCGGCCGCGCCTCGGTCATCACCAATTCCGAGACGCACACCAAGAAGGTGATCTTCCATCCGAAGTTCCTGCCGTCGGTGACGATCTGCGACCCGGAACTGACGGTTGGCATGCCGAAGGTCATCACTGCGGGCACCGGCATGGACGCCTTTGCCCATTGCCTGGAAGCCTATTGCTCGCCGTTCTACCATCCGATGAGCCAGGGCATCGCGCTCGAAGGCATGCGCCTCGTCAAGGAATACCTGCCGCGCGCCTATAAGGACGGCACGGATATCGAGGCCCGCGCCCATATGATGTCGGCGGCCGCCATGGGCGCCGTCGCCTTCCAGAAGGGCCTTGGCGCGATCCACTCGCTGTCGCATCCGGTCGGCGCGATCTACAACACGCATCACGGCATGACAAACGCCGTCGTGATGCCGCCGGTGCTGACCTTCAACCGTCCGGCGATCGAAGCGAAGATCAACAGCGCCGCCGCCTATCTCGGCATTGCCGGCGGGTTCGATGGTTTCTTCGAATATGTGCTGCGCCTGCGCGAAGAACTCGGCGTGCCGGACAAGCTCTCGGCGCTCGGCGTCGGCACCGATCGCATCGACGAAATGTCGGAAATGGCCATCGTCGACCCGACGGCCGGCGGCAACCCGGTGGAACTGACGCTCGACGCGGCCAAGCGCCTCTTCGTCGAGTGCATCTGAACCCTCTGACGCGATCATCATCGGGGCGGCGGTCAATCGATCGCCGCCCCATTTCTTTATGACAATTGTTACGAATTGCGTCGCATGATGCCTGTCATCAGAATGTCATGCGACTGTCATGATTTGCCCGCTCCCGGTGCAGCCAGACGGTCTGAGGCGGCGGTAGTGGAATGGCGGTCATATCGGTAGCGAACGCCAAGGGCGGCTCGGGCAAGACCACGGCAGCGGTCCTGCTGGCGACGGAATTCGTCGAGCGTGGTGAACGCACAGCCCTTCTCGATTGCGACGACCTGAAGCTCGCCGCCGGCTGGGCGCGCACGGCGCGGCTCGGCGAGGGGCTGACGCTGGTCGATACCATTGCCGTGTCCAACCTCGCCGGTTACCTCAAAGCGCTTCGCGCCACGCACGAGCATATCGTCATCGATCTCTCCGGCGCGCGCGACGCGCTCGTCGCCTTTGCCGCCGGGCTTTCCGATCTTGTTCTGGTGCCGGTGCAGGGCTGCGCCATGGACAGTCGCGGGGCCGCGCATGTTCTGGAACTCATCGATCTCGTCAGTGCGAATTCGCACAAGCCGATCAACCGCGCCGTCGTGCTGTCGCGCGTCAATCCGCTTGTCACCACCCGTGCGCTGCGCAGCGTGAAGGCCCTGCTAGACGGGGCAAAAATCCCGGTCATCGGCACGCCGGTCATCGAGCGCGCGGCATTCCGTGACATGTTCGAAACGGGCGGCACGCTTTATTCCATCGCCGCCGGCCGGACCAGCAACCTCGACAAGGCGATCCTCAACATGCAGACCCTCGCAGACGAGGTGCTGCATTTCGCGATGGGCAATGCGGACCGGAAATTTCTGGCGCGGCCGAACACGGGCGCTGCGATGCGGGTGGTTCCACCTGCAATGGCCGCTCCGGCGCCCTGAATTCTTACCGTTAACAATTGAGAGAAGCCCGGAGAACGCTGGTTTTCGGGCTTTTCCTTTGCGTCCGCGAATTTTGCCGTGCCGTCTCATTAATCTTCGCGATACGTAAATTTCCATTTCATTAACCATCTTTTGAAAGATTTGATTAAGCGGGCGCCATCTCCACCGGGTCGTCTGACGAGAGCGATGAGCAGGCTCGAAAGCATTTTATGAGGAAAGACATGCCAGTCATCACATTTGCCAATGCCAAGGGCGGCGCGGGCAAGACCACCGCGGCGCTCATCCTGGCCACCGAGCTTGCAAGCCAGGGGCACCGCGTCACCATTCTCGATGCGGACCCGCAGCGCTGGATCAGCCACTGGCACGAGATTTCCGGCCGCCAGCGCAACATCGCCGTCATCTCGGAAGTCTCCATGGCCTCCCTCCAGTGTCACATTCGCGAGAACCGTGACACGACGGACTATTTCATCATCGATCTCGCCGGTGCTCGTGATGCGCTGGTAGCGACCGCCATCGGCCTGTCCGACCATGTGATGATCCCGGTGCAGGGCTGCGCGATGGATGCGCGTGGCGGGGCACAGATTCTCGAGCTCCTGAAGCAGCTCGACGAGCGCGCCGGCATCCGCATCAACCATTCCGTCGTGCTGACCCGGATGAACGCCATGGTGACGACGCGGGCGATGACGGCGATCAAGTCGCTGCTGTCTTCCCGTGGTGTCACCGTACTCGATACGCCGATCGGCGAGCGCACCGCCTTCCGCGATATCTTCGACTGTGGCGGCACGCTCTATTCGATGGATCCGGCCAAGGTGAGCAACCTCGACAAGGCGCGTGAAAACGCCCGTCTCTTCGCCGAGGAGGTGCTGCGCCTGATGCCCTCGCGCAAGCGCGTGGCGACCGAACGCGGCTTCTTCCGCACAATCCAGCGCGCGGCATAAGCGGCTGAAATTGATGAATGCCAGAAACGGCTGCGACCAAGGGCGCAGCCGTTTTCTTGAATAAAAGCAAGGCTGGTAAGGAACAATTTACCATGCCCCACCTAGGGATATGGCATCGGAAAGCTTGGTCCCGAGGACCCATGACGGGTCGCGGACGTGACGATGCCCTGGGCATTGCCGTCCTGCTGGACGATCGCCGCTTTCTCCTCTTGCCGCCAGGATTTTCAGCATGAAGCCAGCCTCCGGGAACGCCAGCCAGAACCACGACATCACCCGCCGCCTGGACTATCTCGGCCTCGACGAGGCTGCGCTGAAGCGCCTGCGCAGCCTGAAACCGTTCATCGAGAAGGAGCTCGGACCGGCGCTCGACAAGTTCTACGCCATCGTGCGCAAGAGCCCGGAGGTCAATCACCTCTTCTCCAACGATGCGCATATCGACCGCGCCAAGAACGCGCAGCTCGGCCATTGGGCCAATATCGCCGCCGGCGATTTCACGCATGATTATGCCGCCAAGGTCCAGACCATCGGTCATGTGCATGCCCGCATCGGGCTGGAGCCGCGCTGGTATATCGGCGGCTACGCGCTGATCGTCGAGCATCTCCTGACGGAAGCCGTCAAGTCGCTCTGGCCGAAGGGCGGCCTGTTCTCGCGCCGCGAGATCGAGCCCGAAGAGTTTGCCGCGCGGTTTTCCAGCCTGCTCAAGGCCATGTTCCTCGACATGGACCTGTCGATCTCTGTCTATATGGACACATCCGACGTCACCAAGCAGCAGGCGGTGCAGGCGCAGGTTCTGGCCGAGGAGCGCAAGCTCGTCAGCGATAGTTTTGGCGCGGCGCTGAAGCGTATTTCCGACGGTGATCTGACGGCGCGCATCACCGGCGCGCTGCCGGAAGCCTATGAGACCCTGCGCGAGGACTTCAACCATGCCATCTCCACGCTGTCGCAGGCGATCGGCAATATCGGCGTCGGCGCCGGGTCGATCCATCTCAGCGCGCAGGAAATCGCCGCGGCCTCCGACGATCTCGCCAAGCGCACCGAGCGGCAGGCGGCAAATCTGGAAGAGACCGCAGCGGCTGTCGAGGAAGTGACGACCACCGTGCGCCAGACCGCGCAGAGCGCCAACGAGGCGAACGCGCTCGTTCAGGCGGCGCGCGGCAATGCCGAGCGCAGCGGCGAGGTGGTGGAGCATGCAATCACCGCCATGGGCGAAATCCAGGCTTCGTCTTCGGCCATCGCCAACATCGTCGAGGTGATCGACGAGATCGCTTTCCAGACCAATCTTCTGGCGCTGAATGCCGGCATCGAGGCGGCACGTGCCGGTGAGGCGGGCCGCGGCTTTGCCGTCGTCGCCTCGGAAGTGCGCGCGCTCGCCCAGCGCTGCGCCGATGCCGCCAAGGACATCCAGAACCTCATCGCCAAGTCGCATGGCCAGGTCGAGGATGGCGTGCGCTCGGTCAACGAGGTCGCGGATTCACTCCGGCTCATCGTGACGCAGGTCGTGGAAGTCAGCGGCGTCTTCGATGCCATCCGCTCCAGCACGGCGGAGCAGGCGACGGGTCTGCAGGCCGTCAACCAGGCCGTCAACGCCATGGACCAGATCACCCAGCAGAACGCGGCGATGGTGGAAGAGGCCAATGCGGCGAGCCAGGCTCTGACGCAGGAGGCCGCCTCCATCGCCGCCCAGCTCAGCGCCTTCCGCACCGGCGGCACTGCCCAGCCGGCACAGGGTTCAGGCTATCGCCGCGCGGCGTAAGCGTCTTATGTGCCAAACAAAAGGCCGGGCAGTTCTGCCCGGCCTTTTGTTTTTGAGGTTCGCAAATCGGAAGCCGAAAAGAAAAAGCCGGCCCAATGGACCGGCTTCGTATCGCGCTTATGCCGCGTCTCAGTCGACGAATTCGACCGTCACGCCGGCGCTCGTCATCTTGGCAAGCTCGGTGGCGTCCCAGTTGGTCAGGCGGATACAGCCATGGCTCTGGGTCTTGCCGATCTTCGACGGTTCCGGCGTGCCGTGAATGCCGTAGGTCGGCTTGGACAGCGCGATCCACACGGTGCCGACGGGGCCGTTCGGGCCAGGCTGCAACGTCAGCACCTTGTTGTTGGTGCCCTGCTGGAAGTTGATCTTCGGGTTATAGGTATAGCCGGGGTTCAGCGCGATGCGCTCGACCGTGACCAGACCGGACGGCGAGGGCGTATCCGCCGAGCCGATGCTGGCCGGATAGGCGGCGATCAGCGTGCCGGTCTCATCATAGGCGAGCACCTGCTTGCGGCCCTTGTCTGCGAGAATTTTCGCGACCTTGCCGGTCTTGGGCGTGCCGGTATCGATGACCTTGACGATCGTGCCGGGGATCGTGAAATCGACGCCCGGATTGATCTCCTTGAGATAGGCCTCGTCCATATGGAATCTCTCGGCCAGCATTTCGGTGGTCGAGGTGTAGGAGAGATGCGGCAGCGCGGCCTTCTGCGCGTAATCCTCCGGGATCGCTGCAACATAGGGGCCGGCGGCATCCGCGGCGGTGATTTCATAGGTGGTGAAGGCCATACCGCCGGACAGGCGCAGACGCTCCAGAATGTCGTCGGCATTGTTCGGGTCGAGCGTGTCGCCCGTCGCGTTCTGCCAGGCCTCGATCGCCTTGGTGACGTTCGAACCCTTCTTGCCGTCGATCACGCCGGGCGAAAAGCCTTCGCGGTCGAGGAACACCTGAAGGGCCGTGATCTCGGCGGACGACATCTTTCCGAGCGCCGTCGCTGGCTGGAATTTCGGGCCGGGCACGAATTCGGCGTTCGGATCGGTGGTCTCCGGCAGGGCGGCGCTGTCGTCGTTGCCGTCGGAGAAGTCGGGCATCTGCTGCGAATTGAAGTCGGCATCGGGCAGCGTCTGGCGCTCGATATCGCCCGGCAGCGCCTCGCGCATTTCAGGCACGGAGCTCGTGGTCAGGTCGTCGCCGAAATCGGACGAGGGTGCCGGCGGGAAATAATCCGGATTGGTTTCGGGATCACCGCTGACGTCGCGATAACGGTCGCGGCGGTAATCATTGTTGCGCGCGAAATAGCGGTCGGCCGGCATGGCGGTGGCGACGACATTGCCCCAGTTGTCGACGAGCACCGTGTTGCCTCGGCTGTCGCGCGCCCAGCGCACGCTGCCATCGTTGGGGATGTAATCGAGAATATCGCCCTCCGGCGAGACGAGAACCGTGTCGCGGGTGGACTGTTGTGCATGCGCAGGCGCCAGGGCGATTCCCGTGAAGGACGCCGCCATAAGGAGCGAAATGCTTGTTCTCAATATAGAATTCACGACTTTTGACCTGCCAGCTTGCACATATCGCGCGGACGGAACACTTCAATTCAGACCTTAATATGGAAAAACTGAATCGATGGTGAACGTTGTGTCAACGCAGCGTGCAAAAACTTGTGATCGGACTTTCCAAGCCGGCGAAAAATTGTGTGCCGAGAGAGGGCTAACGGTGGCGCGGGCGAAACGTTCCCACTAGCATGCCCCGGTCTATCGTCCTTTGCCGGAGCCCCGGATGACCTTCGCCCTGACCGCCGAAACGCCAGACCAGTCCTTCCGCCTCGAACTGACGCCGCATTCGGCGCTGGATGTCGGCAGCGCGCTCTTTCACGGCGTCGATCTTGCGCCGGGATCGGCCATTCCCTCGGATGGCGATCCGCGCATCGACAAGGCGCTGCCGGGCTTCCTCTTCACCTGCGGGCCGGATCATATCCGCCACCCGGTGCCGGTCGAAGGCGCCACCGACGGCCGGCGTTATCCGCTGCACGGTTCGCTCTCCTCGCATCCGGCAAAGGATATCCTGATCGAGGAGGACGAGGGCGAAATCATCTGCGAGGGACGTGTTGCCGTCTCGCTCGTTCCTGGCGGCACGGCGGAACTCACCCGTCGCTGGCGCGCGGACCGACGCACCGGTCATATCACGCTTGACGATACCGTCGTTAACAGCGGCGAGAAGGCCTGGCCGAATTTTGCCATGTACCATATCAATTTCGGTACCGGCCTTTTCGACGAAAACACGCGGCTGACCGGAGTGATGCTCCCCGGTGGCAGCCTGCCGTGGCGCTTCGAGGCGGGCGATACGGCAATTTTCTGCGTGCCGGCGGCTGAAACGGCAGTGCATGGCTGGGCGGAGATCGCCGTCGGGCCGATCGCCGCGCTTGGCGGTCGCAGCATGGTCATCCGCTTCCGCACCGACACTTTGCCCTATCTCCAGGTCTGGCGAAACCAGTCGCCGGGCTGCGCCGTGCTCGGCATAGAGCCTGTTTCCCACCGATTTGCCTCCCGCGAGGATCTGATCGCGTCGGGTGAGGCGCCGGACTTTTCTGAAGGCGAAAGCATCGACTACGGCCTCTCCTTCGAGGTCCGCTAGGGCCGAACACCGATCGGCCCGAGATTTCGCATGATTGACGCTTGTGCGGTGCGGGCTTAAACGGGAGCGCACCAATCGCGAAAGGACTTGTCCATGGATATCCGTGAGATCAACGACGAATATTCCGTCTCCGGCCAGATTACCGTCGAGGATCTCGATGCGATCGCCGCCATGGGCTTCAAGTCCATCGTCTGCCATCGCCCCGACCACGAGGAAGCCGGCCAGCCGGAATTTGCGACGGTTGCCACCCGCGCGCAGGAACTCGGCATCCAGACCGCCCATGTGCCCGTCGGTCCGATGGGTGTAACGGCGGAAGCCGTCAACGGCATGATGGATGCGCTCGACGACCTGCCGCGCCCGATGCTCGGCTATTGCCGCTCCGGCATGCGCTCGACCAAGACCTACGAGCAGGCTCAGCACCTTCGCGGCTGATAGGGAAAGGGGCGGTTTTCACCGCCCCTCGATAATCACTTCCCGCTGCGGATATCCGAAAGCGTGCGCGTCGGCGTGATGGCTTCGGGGTCGAGTTTCACCTCGATGATCGCCGGTTTGCCGCTGGCGCGGGCGCGCAGGAACGCCGCCGCAAAATCTTCCGTCTTTTCCACCGTCTCGCCGTGGCCGCCATAGGCGATGGCGAGCGCTGCGAAATCCGGGTTGGTCAAGTCCGTGGCGCTGACGCGGCCCGGATATTCCCGCTCCTGATGCATGCGGATCGTGCCGTAGATGCCGTTGTTCACGACGACGGTGATGATCGGCAGATTGTAGCGCACGGCGGTCGCAAATTCCTGGCCGTGCATCATGAAGCAGCCGTCACCCGCAAAGCAGATGACCTCGCGCTCCGGAAAGAGCTGCTTGGCGGCAACGGCGGCCGGCAGGCCGTAGCCCATCGAACCCGACGTCGGTGCCGCCTGCGTGGCGAAGCGGCGGAAGCGGTGGAAGCGGTGCACCCAGGTGGCATAGTTGCCTGCGCCGTTGGCGAAGATCGTGTCGTCGGCGACATTGTCCTCGAGCCAGGCCATGATCGGGCCCATCTGCACGGCACCGGGGCCGGCCATCGGCGGCGTCGACCACTTCAGGAAGGACTCGTGCATCGCGGCGGTGCGTGCTGCCCAGCGCGGCGTGCTCTTCGGCGAGACGCCTTCGAGCGCGGCGATGAAATCCTCCGGAGCTGCGCAGATGGCGAGGTCCGGGCGATAGACGCGGCCGAGTTCGGACGGGTCGGGATAGACATGCACCAGCTTCTGCGCGGGATAGGGGCTCTGCAGCAAGCTATAGGTGGATGACGGCATTTCGGAATAGCGGCCGCCGAGCAGGATGACGAGATCCGCCTCGCGGATTTCCTTGCCCAGTGCCGGATTGATGCCGATACCGCTATCGCCGGCATAGTTGGGGTGATTGTGGTCGAACAACATCTGCCGGCGGAACGAACAGGAGACCGGCAGTGACCAGCGCTCGGCAAAGTCCGTGAAGGCCGTAACGCTCTCCTCAGACCAGCGTGTGCCGCCGAGGATGACGAGCGGGCGCTCGGCTGCTTCGAGCAGGCCTGTCAGTTCGGCGATCTGCTTGCGGCCGGGATGGGCTTCGACCGGCATATAGGCCTGCGGCTCGACCGTCTCCACTTCGTCCGTGAGCATGTCCTCCGGCAAAGCCAACACGACAGGGCCAGGGCGGCCCGACGTGGCGACGGCGAAGGCGCGGGTCACGAATTCCGGAATGCGGCGGGCATCGTCGATCTCCGCCACCCATTTGGCGACTTCGGTGAAGGCGCGGCGGTATTCCACTTCCTGGAAGGCCTCGCGCTCGCGCGCATCGCGCTGCACCTGGCCGATGAACAAGATCATCGGAATGGAATCCTGCCGTGCGATATGCAGGCCGGCCGAGGCATTGGTTGCCCCCGGACCGCGCGTGACCATGCAGATGCCGGGCTCGCCCGTCAGGCGCCCCCAGCAATCGGCCATCATCGCAGCGCCGCCTTCCTGGCGGCAGACGAGCACGTCCACATTCGTGTCATGCAGCGCATCGAGCACCGCGAGGTAGCTTTCGCCCGGCACGCAGGCGACGCGCTTGACGCCGTTGGCAACGAGGGCGTCGACGATCAACTGGCCACCGGTCTTCATGCGCTTTTCTTTCCTGCTTCGAGCGTTGCGAGTTCTGCCATCACGGCATCAGTGTGTTCGCCAAGCCGCGGGCTGGGGCGATCGTAGACGAGCGGCGTGCCGGAGAAAACAATGGGCGTGCGCACGCCCGGAATAAGATTGCCGTCGGCATCCGGCAGGTCGACGCGCATGCCGCGGGCCTTGATCTGCGGGTCGTCGAAAGTCTCGGCAATCGAGTTGATCGGCCCGGCCGGCACGCCCTCGCGTTCGCAGGCATCGAGCAGTTCGGCCTTGCTGAGCGTGACTGTGGCTTCCGTGACGAGACGGCGCACCTCGACCCGGTTGGCGACGCGGGCGCGGTTGGTGGCGAAGCGCTCGTCGTCAGGCACGCCGTCGAGCTTGAGGATGCCGCAGAGCTTGCGGAACTGCCCGTCATTGCCGACGGCGAGGATGATGTGGCCATCGGAGGCCGGCACCACCTCATAGGGCGAGATGTTCGGATGCGCATTGCCGAGCCGCGTCGGCGCCTTGCCGGAGGCGAGGAAGTTCATGTTCTGGTTTGCCATGACCGCGGACTGCACGTCGAGCAGCGCCATATCGACATGCTGGCCTTCACCGGTCTTCATGACATGGATGAGCGCGGCCTGGATGGCGGTGACGGCGTAGATGCCGGTGAAGATATCGGCGATGGCCACACCGGCCTTCATCGGCTCGCCATCCGGCGCGCCCGTCACCGACATGAAACCGGACATGCCCTGCACGATGTAATCGTAGCCGGCGCGGGCGGCATAGGGGCCATCCTGGCCGAAGCCGGTGATCGAGCAATAGATGAGCTTCGGGTGCTTCCGGGCGAGGCTCTGGTAGTCCAACCCGTATTTGGTGAGGCCGCCGACCTTGAAATTCTCGATGACTATATCCGCAGTCGCGATGAGACGGTGAACGGTCTCGCGGCCTTCCTCCGTCTTCAGGTCGACATTGATGGAGCGTTTGCCGCGGTTGGTGGAGTGGTAATAGGCGGCGGAGAGGTTTTCGCCGTCCTTGCCCATCACGAAGGGCGGCCCCCAGGCACGCGTATCGTCACCGCCGTCGGGGTTTTCGATCTTGATGACATCGGCGCCGAGATCGGCCAGCATCTGCCCGGCCCAGGGGCCTGCCAGAACGCGCGCCAGCTCGATGACCCTGATGCCCGACAGCGGCAGGTTCGATTTCTCCATCGTGTACTCCTCCTGGGTGACCGGCTCAGAGCGGCCGGCCGCCGGGCTTTTCGCCCGTTTTCCCTTGGATAACAAAAAGCCGGCAGCCACGAAAGCCGAAGGCCGGGGAGAGATCATGACGCCTGAGACTGACTTGATGCCTGCCCGAGCGGGCGCCAACCGGCCTTCGTCAGATGGGTGCCGAAACGGGGGCTGCCGCCCCTGTCTTGTTGAGCTGCCGCTCGCGCCAAATGACATAGAGGCCCGATGCGATGATGATGGCGATGCCCAGCCATTTCAGCGCATCCGGCAGGTCACCGAACACCCACCAGCCGAGGATCGTCGCCGAGACGATCTCGAGATATTGCAACGGCGCCAGCGTCGAAGCCGGGGCCGAGCGGTAGGCATAGACGCCAAGCACGCCGGCAATGGTGGCCGCGACGGCCGCACCCGCGATGTAGAGTGTGTGTTGCATGTCCGGCATGACGGGCGTCAGGAAGGTGATGCCGGCGCGGCTGCCGAAGAAAAGCAGCAGACCGGCAAACAGCGCGCCCCAGAGCCCGGCATAAAACTGCATGGACCACGGGTCCTCCTTCTGCGCGACGAGGCGCGTCAGGAGGAAGAACAGCGCCAGCGAAAAGGCCGCGACGACCGGCAGCAGCGCGATCAGGCCCACTTCCTGCAGGCTCGGTTGGATGACCAGCAGCGAACCGAAGAAGCCGACGCCGCAGGCCGTATAGCGCCGCCAGCCGATCGTTTCCTTGAGGAAGATCGCACCGAGAATGGTGAGGATGATCGGCTCGACGAAGAAGATGGCGATGGCATCGGCCACCTCCATCACGGCCAGCGGCGTGACGAAGCTGATCATGGTGATCGCCATCAGCAGGCCGCGGGCGGCATGCAGGCCCATCTTGCGCCACGTCACGTCGAACAGCGTGCCGCGATAAAGACAGATCGGCGTCAGCACGGTCATCTGGAACAGCAGGCGCACGAAGGTGATCTCGGTTGCCGGGATCGTCGTCACCGCGAGCTTGGCGAAAATATCGATGATTGGCGAGATGAGCACCGAGAGCACCATGAGGAGGAGCCCGAAGCCGATCTCCTGGCGCGGCGGCGTAGTGGCAGATGAGGTCATGTGTGTTCTGCAACCCGTCGCTTTTCGGCGATGACCCGCCGGCACCAGCCGGCAAAGGCTTCGATGGCGGGATCGCGCAGGGCAGGGCTTTCATTCAGCGTTTCGTGGCGCATTCCGCGATAGACCGTTGTCGTAACGTCCTCAAGTCGTGATTTTTTCAGCCGCTCGGCAAAGGCCAGCGTCGCCTTGCCGCCATCGGTGGCGGGGTCCTCATCCCCGCCGACGAGGTTGATCGGCAGGTTTTTCGGAAGCCGGGCAAGGCCTTCATCCGAGGCATCGGCGAAGGTGACGGCGAAGATGTCGATCCACATGGAGACATTGATATCGAAGCCGCAGAGCGGGTCGGCGATATAGGCATCCACTTCGGCAGCCTCATGCGACAGCCAGTCGAAGGCGGTGCGGTGGCCGGCAATCTTGTTGCCCCAGGCGGCGAAGGTGAGGCGGGGCAGGATGCCGCTCGGCACGTCCGAGCCCTTCAGCATGCGTTCGGCGGCGAGAACCACCTGCGCGATCCGCCCGGCAAAACCCGGTTCGAAATTGGAATTCCAGACGGCCAGCGCATCGATATCGGCGGGATGAGCCTCGGCGAAGGCGAGCGCCATAAGCCCGCCCATCGAATGGCCGAACAGCACGACCGGCAGGCCGGGGTGGCGGGAAACCGCATAGTCGCGGACAGTGCGCATATCCGCGACCACGCGCGAAATGCCGTCGCGCGGCGCAAACTGGCCGAGCGGCGCGTCCGGTGCGGTGGTGAAGCCGTGGCCGCGATGATCGTGCGCATAGACATGGAAACCTTCACCTGCCATGCGCGCCGCGAAGCCTGCATAACGGGCGCTGTGCTCGGCAAGTCCGTGGCTCAGGAGCAGGATGCCGCGCGCCTCGCCGCGCGCCGCCTCATGGCGCAGTGCAAGCGTCGCGCCGGTTGCGCTCTTGAGCGTCTCAACCTCTGAAAACACGGATCATCCTCCATTTCCTAGAGGTCAACGCGATTTGCCATGCAAAGACAATGGGATGTGGCGTGTATTTTTGGATGGACTCCCGCATTTCGCGATTTATCCGATTTATGGTTGCATTATGTTGATTTTTGATTGTATATGATCTTGTTTTGTTCTCATTCGGGAGCCGGTCATGAAGACGAATGCTGCCTTGCCGTTCAAAGTCGTTCTTACTTTTCTCGCGGTGTGCCTCGCCTGTCTCGTGGCGCCCCATCCCGCTGCGGCCCAATCGGCGGAAAAGCCGGCCATCGTGCGGGAGGTTCTTTCTGTCAGCTGGCAGCCCGGCTATTGCGCGGCGCGGCCCAAGAGCCGCGGCTGCGCGGATTTCGCAGCGACGTCGCCGGCGGCGAGGCAGTTTTCGCTGCTGAGCCGCTTCCAGGCGCGGAAAAGCTATTGCGGCATTGATGCCGCACTCAAGCAGAAGGCGCGCAAGGGCAAGTGGACGGACCTGCCGGAGATCGTGCTGGCGTCGGGCACGAAGGATCGCCTGCTTGTCGCCATGCCCGCCGCGAAGCTCGGCCTCGACCGGCAGCAATGGCTGAGAAGCGGCAGCTGCGTCGCGGCATCAGCGGAGGTCTATTACAGCCGCTCGCTAGATCTGCTCGACCAGCTGAACGCCTCTCCGGTGCGCGCGCTTTTCACAGAAAGGGCGGGGGCGACGATTACGCTTGCGGACGTCCGCGCCGCCTTCGACAAGGCCTTCGGCCCTGACAGCGGCGAGCGTGTGCGCCTCATTTGCCGCAAGGGGCCTGATGGCAAACCCATCATCATTGGCCTGACCATCGGTCTTGCGGCTGGCGAGGGCAAGCTGGAGACGCTGATCGACGGTTCCTCGCCCACCAAGTCGCGCTGCACCGAGGGCACGACGGGCATGGCGCGGGCGGGCTAGCGGCAGGCCGCCCTGATCGATGGCGGGCTTGTGCCGATCATCGCGTCGGACAGAGGAGGTTCCTTGTACGGATGACAAGGTGTGGCTCGCTTGTCGGGCCGTCGACTGGATGATTGATTGCCATTCGCCTGTGCGCCGCGGCTTTCGCAGATTGCCGCGGGCGGAGAATTACCCTACATAGCGGGCAAATTTATCCGATCCGGAGCACGTTCGCATGGCACGCCAGTTCATCTATCATATGTCGGGGCTCAACAAGGCCTACGGCGCCAAGAAAATCCTCGAGAACGTCAACCTGTCGTTCTATCCCGATGCCAAGATCGGTATCCTCGGCCCGAACGGTGCCGGTAAGTCGACGGTGCTGCGCATCATCGCCGGTCAGGACAAGGAATATACCGGTGAAGCCTGGCTCGCCGAAGGCGCGACCGTCGGCTACCTGGAACAGGAGCCGAAGCTCGATCCGGCCAAGACCGCCTTCGAAAACGTCATGGAAGGCGTCGCCGACAAGCAGGCCGTGCTCGACCGCTACAACGAACTGATGATGAACTATTCCGACGAGACGGCGGACGAGGGCGCCAAGCTCCAGGACATCATCGACAGCCAGAACCTCTGGGACCTCGAACAGCAGGTCGAGATGGCGATGGAAGCGCTGCGCTGCCCGCCGAAGGATTCCGACGTTACTCTGCTTTCGGGTGGTGAGCGCCGCCGTATCGCGCTCTGCCGCCTGCTTCTGTCGCAGCCGGACCTGCTGCTGCTCGACGAACCGACCA
>NZ_CAMLFY010000073.1 GCF_946479415.1 uncultured Shinella sp.
CCGGCTTTTTGCGCGCGCGCTGGAAACACCGGGTGGCCTGAAGATCCAGACGATCCACGCCTTCTGCGAGGCGCTGCTGCACCAGTTTCCACTGGAAGCGAACGTCGCCGGCCATTTTTCCGTGCTCGACGACCGCGCCGCCGCCGTGCTGCTGGCGGATGCGCGCCGCACGCTCCTGACCGCGACGGCGAACGAGGACGACCCGGCTCTGGCCGAGGCCTTTGCGACGGTGCTCGACATTGCCGACGATACCGGCCTGGAAAAACTGATCTCCGACATCGTCGCCGCGCGCGGGCCGATCCGCAGCTTCATCGACGACGCGGACAAGGCCGGCGGCGTGGCCACCATGCTAAGACGGGAAACCGGTTTAGCGGCGACGGAAACCGCCGACACCATCCTTGCCGCCTTCTGGCCGCTCGATGGCCTTTCGGGCACGACGCTGGAGGCCTATCTTTCGGCGGCGGAAACGCTCGGCAGCGAGACGGTGAAAAAATCGGCCGCCGGCCTGCGCGGCCTGATCCGGCTCACGGATGCGGAGGCGCGCCGTGCGGCCTTGCACAAGCTGTTCTTCACCGACAGCGGCAGTCCGCGAAAGATCGACAATGCCTTCTTCTCCGCCGCGCTGAAAAAACAGTTTCCGCAGTTCGAAGACGCGCTGATCGCAGCGCAAGAGCATGTCGTGGCCTGCACGGAGCGGCTGCGGCGCCTGCGCATGGTGGAGGCGACGCTGGCGGCGCTCACCATCGCCGAACGGCTGATCGGCGATTACGAGGACCTGAAGCGCGCGCGCAGCCTGCTCGATTTCGACGACCTGATCGACCGCACCGCGACTCTGCTCACCCGCGAGCGGGTCAGCGCCTGGGTGCATTACAAGCTCGACCAGGGCATCGACCACATCCTCGTCGACGAGGCGCAGGACACCAGTCCGCGGCAATGGCAGATCGTGAAGGCGCTGACCGACGATTTCTTTGCCGGCGAAACGGCGCGGCGGGTCGAGCGCACGATCTTCGCGGTGGGCGATGAAAAGCAGTCGATCTACTCCTTCCAGGGCGCGCGGCCGGAACGTTTTGCCGAAGAAGGCCGCGCGGTTTCCCGGCGCACGCAGATGGCGGAGGCGGCGTTTAGCCCGATCCGGCTGCTGCTCTCCTTCCGTTCGACGCGCGACGTGCTCTCGGCCGTCGACCAGGTGTTTCTCAACCCCGCCAATGCACGCGGCCTGTCGCCCGATGGTGACGAGATCGTGCATGCCTCCAACCGCGGGCGTGAACCCGGTGCCGTCGATGTCTGGGAGGTGATCGCCGCGCCGCCCGGTCTCGACGAAGAGGACTGGACAGCGCCCTTCGATGCGGTGGCCGAGGAAGCGCCGATCAATGTGCTGGCGCGGCGCATCGCCGATACGCTTGCCCTATGGATCGGCCGCGAGACAGTGACGGAAAAGGGCAAGGCGCGGCCGATGGCGGCAGGCGACGTGATCGTGCTGGTGCGCAAGCGCGACGCCTTCGTCAATGCGCTGACCCGCACGCTGAAACAGCGCCACAATCTGCCCGTCGCCGGCGCCGACCGGTTGGTGCTGACCAAGCATATCGCCGTGCAGGACCTGATGGCGCTCGGCCGCTTCGCCGTGCTGCCGGAAGACGATCTTTCGCTGGCTGCGCTGATGAAGAGCCCGCTTTTCGGCCTGAGCGAGGAGACCGTGTTCGAGCTCGCCGCCCGGCGCGACGAGCGGCAGAGCCTCTGGATGCGGCTGCGGGAGATGGCGCAAACCAATGCGGCGCTGGAACCAGTCGTTCGCCGCCTTTCAGACCTCATCGGCCAGGCGCGCGAACAATCCGTGCATGATTTTTATGCGCGCATTTTGGGTGCCGGCGGCGGGCGGCGGGCATTCCTCGCCCGGCTCGGGGCGGAAGCGGGCGAGATCATCGACGAATTCCTGACCTTCGCGCTGGAGCAGGAAGAAAATGGCCTACCCGGCCTGCAGGCCTTCGTCTCCACGCTGGAGCTGGAGGCGCCAACGGTCAAGCGCGAGCAGGATAAGGCGCGCGGCGAAATCCGCATCATGACGGTGCACGCCGCCAAGGGTCTGGAGGCGCCGGTCGTCTTTCTCGTCGACGGCGGCTCGAAGCCGTTCAATGCCAACCATATGCCGAAACTGCGTTTCCTCGCGGGCGGTCCTCTGGCCGGCGGCCTGCCGGTCTGGCTGCCGCTCAAGGACCTCGGCAACGGGCTGACGGAGGCCGATGCCGAGCGCATCCGGGCGGGCGCGGAAGAGGAATATCGCCGGCTGCTCTATGTGGCGATGACGCGCGCGGCCGATCGGCTCGTCGTCTGCGGCTATCGCGGCCGGCAAGAGGCCAAGGACACCTGGCATGCGATGATCGCCACGGCCCTTGCCGCGGATGAAAGCCGTTGCGTCGAGACGACCTTCTCGACGGCGGGCGAAAGCTGGCAGGGCCTTTCCTGGCGTGAGGCGGGGGCGGCGGATATCGGCACGGTGTCGACCACGGCAACCGAAGAGCGGGCGAAGGCGATGCTGCCGGAAGCACTCGGCAAACCGCTGCCGCCGCAGAAGGCCCTGCCGCGCCCCTTGAGCCCTTCGGGTGCGGCGGCCGTCATCGAGACCGACACGGCGGATCTTCTGGTGCCCTCCGCATTGTTCGGCCGCAAGGGCGGCGGCGCGACCGGCAGCGGGCTGGCGCTGGAGCGGGGGCGCATCCTGCACCGCTTCCTGCAAATCCTGCCGTCCTTTGCCCCGGAGGAGCGCCCGGCGGCGGCGCGGCGCTATCTGGAGCGGGCGGTGGCGCATTGGCCTGATCATGCCCGCACCTCGCTGGTGGAGGCGGCGCTGGCGGTGATCGGCGACGAGAGCCTTGCCGCGATCTTCTCGCCCCTGGCGCGTGCGGAAGTCTCGATCATGGGCACGCTGTCGCTCGGCCGGCGGGATTTTGCAGTCTCCGGCCGCATCGACCGCATGGCCGTCGGTGGCGATGCCGTCGAGATCGTCGATTTCAAGACGAACCGCGTGCCGCCGGCCACCGTTTCGGACATTCCCTTCGAACACCGGGCGCAGCTTGCGATCTATCGGACGATCCTCACGCCGCTCTATCCGGACAAGAAAATCCGCTGCGGGCTGATCTATACCGAGGCGGCGAAAACCTTCTGGCTGGAGCCGGCGCTGCTCGATGCGAGCCTTGCCGAACTCAAGGCAAAGTGAGATACCGGGCGTGACGGATCGCGCCGGCCCGGCACTTCAGGGCTTGAAACCGGGGGCTCGGCGCATCACATTTCATGCAACAATCACCGTTCAAGGAGAGCCTCATGGCTACCGTAAAAGTCGACCAGTCCAACTTCCAGGCTGAAGTCCTGAATTCCGCAGAGCCTGTCGTCGTCGATTTCTGGGCCGAATGGTGCGGCCCGTGCAAGATGATCGCCCCGGCACTCGAGGAAATCGCAACGGAACTCGCCGGCAAGGTGAAGGTTGCCAAGCTGAACATCGACGAGAACCCGGAACTGGCCGCGCAGTTCGGCGTGCGCTCGATCCCGACGCTTGCCATGTTCAAGGGCGGCGAAGTGGCCGACATCAAGGTCGGCGCCGCCCCCAAGACGGCCCTTGCTTCCTGGATTTCCAGCGCCGCCTGATCGGTCCGACTGGTCCAAAGAAAAAGCCCGGCTTCGGCCGGGCTTTTTTCGTTTCTCAGGTGGGTGGCGTGCCGTTATCGGCAAGCACATCGCCGACGAGATAGAGTGAGCCGCCGATCAGGATACGGGGCGGCACCGAATCCTCCTCCGTGATGCGGCCGATTTCGGCAAGGGCTTCGGCGACGGTCGAGTAGGCTTCCGCCTCCAGCCCGGCGCGGGCGGCATCCTCAGCCAGCGCCACCGGGTCGAGGCCGGCGTCGGATCCGCGGATCGGCACGGTGAAGACGCGCTCGGCCAGACCGCCGAAAGGCTCGAAATAGCCGACCGGGTCCTTGGTGTTGATCATGCCCGTTACGAGGAAGAGCGGGCGAGCCTCGCGTTCCTCGAAATTCGCCATGGTCTCGGCAATCACCTGGCCGGCACCGGGATTGTGGCCGCCATCGACCCAGATCTCGCTGGCGCGCGGGGCGATACGGGCCAGCGCGCCGTCCGTCAGCCGCTGCAAACGGCCCGGCCATTCGACATGGCTGAGGCCCATTTCCATCGCCTGTTCGGACACGGTGAAGCCGGTGGCCTTCACCGCGCGGATCGCGGCGGCGGCATTGGCATATTGGTGGCGGCCGGGCAGGCGCGGCAGCGGCAGGTCGGCAAGGCCGAATTCGTCCTGATAGACGAGGCGGCCATATTCCTGATGCGCCATGAAATCCTGGCCATAGATGGCATGCGGGCAGCCGAGCCGCTCGGCGGTCTCGATCAGCACGTCGCGAGCGGCATCTTCGGTCTGGAAACCGATGACGACGGGCACGCCGCGCTTCATGATGCCGGCTTTTTCCGCCGCGATCAGTTCGACACGGTCACCGAGATAGGCCTGATGATCGAGCGAGATCGGCATGATGATGGAGACGGCCGGGCGCGGGATGACATTCGTCGCGTCGAAACGCCCGCCGAGACCGACCTCGATGATCGCGACATCGGCCGGATGTTCGGCAAAGAGCACGAAGGTGACGGCGGTCAGGATTTCGAAGACGGTGATCTTTTCCCCGCCATTGGCCTCCGCAACGCGACGCACGGCATCCGCCAGAACCGCGTCTTCCACGAACTGCCCACGCCCGCCTTTGACACCGAGACGGTAACGCTCATGCCAGTTGACGAGATGCGGCGAGGTGTGGACATGCACGCTGAGGCCCTGGGCCTCGAGGATGGCGCGGCAGAAGGCGGTAACCGAGCCCTTGCCGTTGGTGCCGGCCACATGGATGACCGGCGGCAGTTTCAGATGCGGATCGCCAAGTGCTGCAAGCAGCCGCGTGATGCGGTCGAGCGAAAGATCGAACCCCTTGGGATGGAGACCGAGAAGCTTCTCGATCTCCGCTGCGGCTTCGCTGACCACCACGCCGGTCATGTCACTGGGCCGCGATGGCGACGGCGCCGTTGGTGACCGAGACGGCCGCCGGCTTCTTCATGAGGATCTTCAGAAGACGGGCGAGCGTATCGGGAATGTCGTGACGCTTGACGACCATGTCGACCATGCCGTGATCCAAGAGATATTCCGAGGTCTGGAAGCCCTCGGGCAGCTTTTCGCGGATGGTCTGCTCGATGACGCGCTTGCCGGCAAAGCAGATTTCAGCGCCCGGCTCGGCGAGGTGGATATCGCCCAGCATGGCATAGGAGGCTGTCACGCCGCCGGTCGTCGGGTTGGTGAGCACGACGATATAGGGCAGGCCTGCTTCCTTCAGCATTTCCACGGCAACGGTGGTGCGCGGCAACTGCATCAGCGAGAGGATGCCTTCCTGCATACGCGCGCCGCCCGAGGCGGGGAACATGACGAGCGGGCACTTTTCGGCGATCGCGCGTTCGAAGGCCTTGATGATGGCCTCGCCGGCGGCAATGCCGAGCGAGCCGCCCATGAAGTTGAATTCATGCACGACGCCGACGAGCTTGACGCCGCGCACCTTGCCCACCCCGGCAACGATCGTGTCTTCCAGGTCGGTCTTGACGCGGCTGTCCTTCAGGCGATCCGCATATTTCTTGGAATCGCGGAACTTCAGCGGATCCTGCGCCACCTTCGGCTGCTGCAGGGCCTCGAACACGCCGTCGTCGAAGAGATCCTTGAGGCGGGCCTTGGCCGGCATCTTCATGTGGTAGCCCGAGGCCGGGATGACCCACTTGTTTTCCTCGAGATCGCGGTGGAACACCATCTCGCCGGTTTCCGGGCACTTGATCCAGAGATTGTCCGGTACATCCCGGTCAGGGCGGCCAAGCATCGAGTTGATCTTCGGCCGAACGTAATTCGTGATCCAGTTCACGGTCTAGACTCCCGTTAATCTGAGCAATTCCGGACGGAAAACCGCTTCACACTTTTCCTGGAATTGCTTGTCCGATCCCATGTGGGAACTTTACTCCGCCGCCGCAAGGCGCGACGCACGCACGCCCGATGCAAGGCTCATGACCAGCGTTTCGACACCGGCAACGGTGGCGGCACTGGCCTTGCCGTCCGCCGTCAGGCTGGAGGCGATCTGGTTGACGATGGCCGTGCCGACGACGACGCCATCCGCCGAAGCACCGATGGCCCGTGCATGCTCGGCCGTCTTGACGCCGAAGCCGACGCAGACCGGCAGCTTGGTATGCGCCTTGATGCGGCCAACGGCGCCGCCGATGAGCGACGGATCCGGCAGGGCCGAACCGGTGATGCCGTTCATCGAGACGTAATAGACGAAGCCCGACGTGTTCTTCAGAACGGCCGGCAGGCGCTTCTCATCGGTCGTCGGCGTGGCGAGACGGATGAAGTTGATGCCCTTGGCAAGCGCGGGGATGCACAGTTCATCATCCATTTCCGGCGGCAGATCGACGACGATCAGGCCGTCGATGCCGGCTTCCAGCGCGTCATCGAGGAAACGCTCGACGCCGTAGATGTAGATCGGGTTGTAGTAGCCCATCAGCACGATCGGGGTCGCGTCGTCTTCCTTGCGGAAGTCGCGCGCCATCTGGATCGTCTTGGCGAGCGTCTGGCCGCCGGCGAGCGCGCGCTGGCCGGCCACCTGGATCGCCGGGCCATCGGCCATCGGGTCGGAGAACGGCATGCCGAGTTCGATGACGTCGGAGCCGGCCTTCGGCAGCGCCTTCATGATTTCCAGCGAGCTCGCATAATCCGGATCGCCGCCCATGAAATAGGTGACGAGGGCCGGGCGGCCTTCCGCGGCAACATCCGCGAAGCGTTTGTCCATGCGTGCGGTCATCTCAGAGCTCCATGCCGAGGATCTTGCCGACGGTGAAGATATCCTTGTCGCCGCGGCCGGAGAGGTTCATCAGGATGATCTGGTCCTTGCCCATCTTGGGCGCGCGCTTGATCACCTCTGCAATGGCATGGCTCGGCTCGAGCGCCGGAATGATGCCTTCGAGTTTGGTCAGGAGCTGGAAGGCTTCCAGCGCCTCGTCGTCCATGATCGGAACATATTCGGCGCGGCCGATCTGGTGCAGCCAGGCGTGTTCCGGGCCGATACCGGGATAGTCGAGGCCCGCCGAGATGGAGTGGCCTTCCTTGATCTGGCCGTCGGCATCCTGCAGCAGATAGGTGCGGTTGCCGTGCAGAACACCCGGCGAACCGGCCGTCAGCGAGGCACAGTGCAGGTCGCCGTCAAGGCCCTTGCCGCCGGCTTCGACGCCGACGATCCGGACGCTCTTGTCGTCGAGGAACGGGTGGAAGATGCCGATGGCATTGGAACCACCGCCGACGGCGGCAATGACCATGTCCGGCAGGCGGCCTTCGGCGGCCATCAGCTGCTCGCGGGCTTCCGTGCCGATCACGGCCTGGAAATCGCGCACCAGCTCCGGATAGGGATGCGGGCCGGCGGCGGTGCCGATCAGGTAATAGGTGTCGTCGACATTGGTGACCCAGTCGCGCAGCGCCTCGTTCATCGCATCCTTCAGCGTGCCGCTGCCGGCGGTGACGGGCTTCACCTCGGCACCGAGCAGTTTCATGCGGAAGACGTTCGGCGCCTGACGCTCGACGTCGGTTGCGCCCATATAGACGACGCAGGGAAAGCCGAAACGCGCGGCGACGGTGGCCGAGGCCACGCCGTGCTGGCCGGCACCTGTTTCGGCGATGATGCGCGTCTTGCCCATGCGCTTGGCAAGCAGGATCTGGCCGATGCAGTTGTTGATCTTGTGCGAGCCGGTGTGGTTCAGCTCTTCGCGCTTGAAATAGATTTTTGCGCCGCCGAGATGCTGCGTCAGGCGTTCGGCATAATAGAGCGGGCTCGGGCGGCCGATATAATGGGCGCCGAGGTGCTTCAGCTCCGCCTGGAAGGCCGGGTCGGTCTTGGCCTTGTCCCATTCCGCCTGAAGTTCGAGGATCAGCGGCATCAAAGTTTCGGCGACGAAACGACCGCCGAAAATGCCGAAGCGACCGTCCTCATCGGGACCTTCGCGATACGAATTCAGGTTGGGTGACTGGTTCACTTGCCTCTCCCTGCGACGGCGGTCTTGTCGTCCGCCTTGTTCGCCGCCTCAAAAAACGCTTCCATCAAGCCGAGATCCTTGACCCCCGGCGCGCTTTCGACACCCGAACTGGCGTCGATGCCCGGCGCGCTGGTCAGTTGAATGGCCTCGGCGAGGTTATCCTTGTTCAGCCCACCCGAAAGCATGTAATCGACGCTTTCGTCAAGCAAATGCATGAGTTTCCAGTCGAAGGAGACCCCGTTGCCGCCCGGAAGTTCAGAGCCTGCCGGCGGTTTCGCGTCGAACAGGAACCGGTCGGCGATGCCGATATAGGGATCGATCTTCTTCAGGTCATCCGCTTCGCGCACCGAGAAGGCCTTGATGACAGGCAGGCCGTAGACCGCCTTGACCGTCAGCACCCGCTCGGGGCTTTCCTTGCCGTGCAGCTGGAGAATGTCGGGCGAGAGCTGGTCGACGATCTCGTCCAGCGTGTCGCTATCGGCATCGACGGTCACCGCGACGATCTTCACACGACCGCGCACCCGGTCGGCCAGACGGCCGGCGTCGGAGGGCTCGATATTGCGCGGGCTTTTCGGAAAGAAGATGAAGCCAATATGGCTCGCGCCGAGCGCAACCGCCTTGTCGACGGCCTCTTCGGTCTTCAGCCCGCAGATTTTAATGTCGCGTTTCATGGGGAAGGGGTTCGCACGAATCACCGGAAGAGTCGAGCCGAAAGACGGCGGCAATAGGACTGGAAACGCCACCCTTGCACGGCCCGCGAGACGGCCCATATGGAAGGAAACGACAGACCGGAGACATCCATGCGGCTCATCATTGCCATCCTCCTGCCCTTTCTCGTGTTTTTCACCATCGGGCGGCCGATTGCCGGCATTATCTGCCTGATTTTGCAGGTGACGCTGATCGGCTGGCTTCCGGCCGCCATCTGGGCGGTTTATGCGCTCAGCCAGTATAATACCGACAAGAAGATCAGCGAAGCGCTCGGCAACCGTCGCTAGCCGAAATCGAGTGCGTGAAGCAGGCTGCCATTGCGCTTCAGCCAGCGCTTGGCCTCCTCCGTCGCCGGGCAGAGCTTTTCGCACAGCGCCCAGAAGGCCGAACTGTGGTTCATCTCCTGAAGATGTGCCACCTCGTGGGCTGCTAGATAATCGATGACATGCGGCGGGGCCATGGCGATGCGCCAGGAGAAGCTCAGTGCGCCATCCGCCGAGCAGGAGCCCCAGCGGCTGCGGGTATCGCGCAAGGTCAGCGACTTGACCTTCCGGCCGATGCGACCGGCATGGACGGCGACCAGACGGTCCAGCTCCAGCCGAGCCTCCTTCTTCAGGAAATCCGAAATGCGGCGGGGAATGCTCTCCTCCATGCCGCCAACGCGCAGAACCGCCTCGTCATCGATAACAACAGCCTCGGTCAACCCGCGCAGCCGGCCGGTCGCCTCGATGCGGTGAGCGATGCCGCGGATCATCACGTAACCACCATCGGCCAGTTCGTTCGTCGTGCGGAATTTTGCGAGCTTCGTCATCAGCCAGCCCTGGTGACGATCGAGGAAATCGCGGATTTCGCGGTCGGCAATGCCTGACGGCACCGTCATGCGCAACGCCCGGCCGCCCGGCTCGATGCGCAGCGTCAGCCGTGTCGCACGCGAATCCCGCTTGATGGTGAGCGGCAGGCGCCGGCCATTCACATCAAGCTCGCGCCGTTCGGGCGGCGGCGGCGTTTTCAGGGCCTTTCGGGGCTTGCGAAGCAAGGAGAACATGCTGCCTTTCATAGCCGATTCGAGCCCGGCTGAAATGCCTCAACGAAAAACCGGCGCTCACGGCGCCGGCTCTGTCTTCAAGGGTCCTGACCGTATCAGGTTGCCGGGAAGCCGGGCACGTCGCCCTTCCCTTCGGCACGGCGTTCGCGCATGAAGCGGTCGAACTCCTCCTGGTCCTTGGCGCGGCGCAGCTCGCGGCTATAGGCATCGAACTGTTCATGCATCTCGTCGAGCTTGCGGCGCTCCTCGTCGAGGCGGGCGAGTTCGGCGTCACGCCAGTCGTCGAAGGCGACGTTGCCGGTGGTGCTGCGGAACGCGTGGCCACGGCCGCCGCGGAACTTGCTGCGGCAGGAGGCGAACATGCCGTCGAGATTGTCGTTGGCGTCTTTCTTGAAGTTTCTCAGGCGATCGCCGAAGATGATGTAGGCAAGCATGGCAAGGCCGAGCGGCCAGAATACCACGAAGCCCAGCACCATCAGGGCGATGGTCGCCGGCGTCCAGTCCGGACGGATGAGCGCTGACTGGTTCATGTGCAATCTTCCTCACGATCGGCGGAAACCACCTCGGTTTCCGGTCATTCCGATGTGGTTAGACCGCCCATCGCGTTCAAGACGATGGCGCATGAATTCGGGCAAGTGCCTGAAACGAGCCTGAAAAATCAGGAAGCCGCTTCAGCCTTTCCACCCTTGATGACGCGCGGCACCGGCTTTGCCTTGTTGGCTTTGCCGTGCGCCTCGATGAAGGACAGGATGCGCGGCGCGATCTCCTTGCGGAAGCGCGAGCCGTTGAACACGCCGTAGTGGCCGACATCCGGCTGCATGTAGTGCATGCGCATGTCGTCCGGGATGTTCGTGCAGATCGTCTGCGCCGCCTTGGTCTGGCCGACGCCCGAGATGTCGTCGTTCTCGCCCTCGACGGTGAGCAGCGCCACCTTGCGGATGGCCGTCGTATCGACGGGACGCGAGCGGTGCATCATCTCGCCCTTCGGCAACGCGTGTTTCATGAACACGGTTTCGACGGTCTGGAGATAGAACTCGGCCGTCAGGTCCATGACGGCGAGATATTCGTCGTAGAAATCGCGGTGCTTTTCGGCCGCATCGCCATCGTTCTTCACGAGATGGGCGAAAAACTCCTTGTGGGCGACGACATGGCGGTCGAGGTTCATCGACATGAAGCCCGACAGCTGCAGGAAGCCCGGATAGACCTGGCGCATGAAGCCGGGCTGCGGCCACGGAACCGGCATGATGACATTGTCGCGGAACCAGTCGAGCGGCTTTTCCTTGGCGAGGTTATTGACCGCCGTCGGGTTGATGCGCGTATCGATCGGCCCGCCCATCAGCGTCATGGTGGAGGGCGACAGTGGATCGTTGTCGGCTTCCATGACGGCGACGGCGGCCAGCACCGGCACCGCCGGCTGGCAGACGGCGATGACATGCGTATCCGGCCCCAGCGCATGCAGCATCTGGATGACGTAGTCTATATAATCGTCGAGATCGAAGGATCCATCGGAGATCGGCACCATGCGGGCATCGATCCAGTCCGTGATGTGGACTTCGGCATGCGGCAGCAGCGCCTCGACGGTGCCGCGCAGCAGCGTCGCATAGTGGCCGGACATCGGCGCGACGATCAGGACCTTCGGGTCCTTGCGGTGGCCGGCGGGCAGACAGCGCTCGAAATGGATGAGATTGCAGAAGGGCCGCTGCCAGACGATCTTTTCGTGAACGGAGACGTCCTGGCCGTCAATCGGCGTGGTGGGGAGATCGAAGGCCGGTTTGCCGTAGCGCCGGGTGGTGCGCTCGAGAACCTCGAAGCCCGCGGCCACGGTGCGGCCGAAATAGGTATGCGAGAACGGGTTGAGCGGGTTGCGGAAGGCGATCCGCATCTGGTCCGCCGCAGCGCGCCAGGGCGCCATCATCGCATGGTTGAGTTCATAGAGCTGATAATACATCGAACGCGTTATCCCATTTTCCCGATGCTGGGCTCATGCCCGCCACACCGTCTCACCCGGTTTCCGCAAGTGCGAAAACACTAACAGGTTTTCGCTGCGTGGCAACATGCCACACCCGCATCCTACGCCCACGAACCTTTCGCGGGGATGAACGGAACTCAGCCGGTCCAGCCATCATCATTCGCCGCGGCGATTTATCCCGCAACGCGAACGATGGCCTTGATCAGGCCGGACTTCTCGGTGGCCCAGCGGGCGAGATCGACAGGCACGTCGTCGAGCGTCGTGCGATGGGTCACGAGCGCCTCGACCGGCACATGGCCGGCGCGGATGCTTGCCACGACATGCTCGAAATCGAGCCGGGTCGCATTGCGGCTGCCGATCAGCATCATCTCGCGCTTGTGGAATTCCGGATCGGAGAAGCGGATTTCGTCCTTCACGACGCTGACCAGCACCAGCGCCCCGCCATGGGCGACATAGCCGAAAGCGGCTTCCATGGATTTGCCATAGCCGGTGGCATCGAAGACGACGTCGAAGCCGTCGCCATCGGTTGCCCGGCTGACCCCATCAGCGGCGGCCTCGCCGGCAGCAATGCCGGACGCGAAACCGAAACGTTCGGCGGCCATGGCAAGCCGTTCTGTCGATGTATCCATCAACGTGACGTCATGGCCTGCGATGCGCGAGAAGAGCGCGGTGCCCAAGCCGATCGGGCCGGCACCGATAATGAGCGCACGGGACCCGGTCGGCGCCAGCGAACGGCGCACGGCATGGGCGCCGATCGCCAGGAATTCGACGGTCGCGGCGGCCTCCAGCGAGAGGCCTTCAGCCGGGTAAAGATTTTCCGGCGGAACGGTGATCTCCTCGCAGAAGGCGCCGTCGGTGTGCACGCCGAGCACGCGGATCGCAGTGCAGCAGTTCGGCTTGCCCTTCCGGCAGGCGACGCAGGTGCCGCAGGAGATGTAGGGGTTCACGACGACGGGCATGCCGGCGGCAAGGGCGCTTGCGCCGGGCTCGATAACGGTCGCGGAGACCTCGTGGCCCATGACGCGGGGATATTCGAGGAACGGGTGTTTGCCTTCGAAGATATGATAGTCGGTGCCGCAGATGCCGACATGGCTGACGGCGACGCGTGCCCAGCCTTCCGGCGCCGCCGGTCGTTCCCGTTCGACCGCCTCGAGGCGGCCGGGTTCTGTGCAGAGGATGGCTTTCATCTCAACGGCTTCCGCGGCGACGCAACTGGTCGAAATAAACGATGACGATGATCAGCAGGCCCGTGATGATGCGCTGCCAGAACGAGTTGACGTTGAGCAGGTTCGCGCCGTTGTTGATGGTGGCGAGGATAAAGGCGCCGAGCAGCGGGCCATGCACCGAACCCACCGCACCGAACAGGCTGGTGCCGCCGATCACCGAGGAGGCGATCGCCTGCAACTCCCAGCCCTCCGCCTGCGTGGCATTGCCGATGCCGATGCGGGACGCAAGCAGCAGACCGACGAAGGCCGCGCAGGTGGCCGACAGGATATAGGCGAGATAGATCGTGCGGTTGACATTGACGCCCGACAGCCGCGCCGCCTCGCTGTTCGAACCCACCGCGAAGAGATAACGCCCGAAGCGCGAGAGATGCAGGAAGACGAAGGCCGGGATCGCCACCAGGATCACCATCCAGAACAGGCTCGGCACGCCCAGGAAATCCATGCGGGAGAAATTGGTGAACCCCTCGTGGTTGATCGAGATCGTCGAGCCATTGGTGATGAGCAGGCCGATGCCGCGCAGCGAGGTGAGCGTCGCGAGCGTGATGATGAAGGGCGGCAGGCCCATGCGCACGATGCCGAAACCGTGGAAGGCACCGATCGCCACGCCCATCAGCAGCGTCAGGATGATCGCCGCCCAGAGCGGCACGCCGGCCTGCAGCAGCCAGGCGACGATGACGCTGGTGAAGCCGACGATCGCCCCGACCGACAGATCGATGCCGGCCGTGATGATGACGAAGGTCTGGCCGACCGCAAGGATCGCCGTCATCGCGCCCTGGCGCAGCAGGTTGGAAATGTTACCCGGCGTCCAGAAGGCATGGGTGGACAGGCCGAGCGCCAGCCACAAAGCTGCGAGAAGCCCGAACAGGGTGAGGCCAAGCAGAATGTTCCTGCCTCGCTTCGGTGCCGGTGCGCTTTCCGTCGTCGTGTCCACGCTCATGTTTCTTCTCCCTTTTTCGCGTAGCGCTCAGTTTGTTTTGACGCAAAACCGCTGCACACTTTTGCTGGAATTGCTCAGATACCAATCGCCTGGGTCAAGACGTCTTCATGGGTGGCCGCCCGATGGTCGTGGCTCGCAACCAGCCGGCCGCCGCGGAAAACGTGCAGCCGGTCGGAAAGCTCATAGACCTCCGGCAGGTAGGACGAGATGAGAATGATGCCGGCGCCCCGTTTCAGCAGTTCGCCGAACAGCCGATAAATTTCCGCCTTGGTGCCGACATCGACGCCGACCGTCGGCTCGTCGAAGATGAAAAGCTTTGCGCCATGGCTCAGCCACTTGCCGATGACGATCTTCTGCTGGTTGCCGCCGGACATGGCGGACGCCAGCACGCTGCGCGACGGCGTCTTGATGCGGAGATCGCGGATCTGCCGTTCGGCATTGTCAGCCTCATCGCCCTTGCGGATGACGAGGCCCGAGCTCAGCCGCTTGAAGACCGGCAGGTTGATGTTGAGCCCGATCGACAGATTGAGGCAAAGCCCCTGGTCGCGCCGGCTTTCCGGCGCCAGCGCAATGCCGAGATCCATCGCCTTGCGTTCGTTGGAAATCTCGACCGTCCGGCCTTCCCAGAGGATTTCGCCCGATTTCACCGGCTGGCGGCCATAAAGGCCGAGTGCGAATTCGCTGCGCCCCGCGCCGATGAGGCCATAGAGGCCGACGATCTCACCGGACCTTACCGTCAGCGAGACATCCTCGAAACCGGGGCCGGACAGGCCTTTCGTCTCGACGATCGGCTTGCCGATGGCGACCTTCTCCTTGTGATAGATCTGCTCGATCGTGCGGTTGATCATCAGCGCGATCAACTCGGCTTCATTGGTTTCGCCGATCAGCCGCGTACCGACATGGGTGCCGTCGCGCAGAACCGACACGCGGTCGGCCAGCTCGAAGACTTCTTCCATGCGATGGCTGATATAGACGATGGTAACGCCCTGATCGCGTAGCCGGCGAATGAGCCGGAAGAGCTGGGCCGATTCCTGGCGCGTCAGATAGGCGGTCGGCTCGTCGAAGATGAGGAAACGGATGCCGCGCATGGCGGCTTTGGCCGTCGCGACCAGTTGCTGCTGGCCGATGGTGAGGCTGCCGAGCGGGGCTGCCGCCGGAAGCTGGAAGCCGAGATCGTCCAGCACGGCCTGGGCTGCCTTTTCCATCGCACCCTTGCGCATCAGGCCATAGCGGTTCATCTCGTCGCCGAGGAACATGTTGGCGGCCACGGAGAGATGCGCGCAGAGCACGACCTCCTGATGCACGGCGTTGATGCCGCGCGAAATCGCCTCGTTGGGGGTGGCGAGCTGGACGGGCTTGCCGCACCAGAAGACCTCGCCGGCCGTGCGCCTGATAACGCCGGTCAGAAGCTTGATGAGCGTGGATTTTCCAGCACCGTTTTCGCCGACGATGGCGTGGATTTCGCCTGCCAGGAACGTCACCGTCGCCGGTTTCAGCGCTTCGACAAGGCCGTATTTCTTCTGTAGGCCCCGCAGTTCGAGGATGGGCGCGCCGCGCGGCACGGTATCGGATTCGGCGAGCTTGGCCTGATCGTCATGCCGATGGCTGAGCTCTTCGAGGCTGCTCATCGCGTTCTCCTCCCTGACTGCGGAAAGCGTCCCGCCCGGATGATGCCGCCCGGGCGGGACGGGGTCAAACCATCATGGTTTTCCCGTCAGTTGACCTTCGGGTTCAACAGGGCGTCGATCTTCGGATCGGCCATGTTGTCCTTGGTCACGAGATTGGCGCCGGTATCGACGAAGGCCTCGACCTTCTCGCCCTTGGAGACGGCAAGCGCCGTCTTCACGCCGTCATAGCCCATGCGATAGGGGTCCTGCACGACGAGGCCGGCCAGCACGCCTTCCTTGAGGAAGCCGACGGTCTTCTCATCCGAGTCGAAGCCGATGACCTTGATCTTGTCGCCGAGCTTGTTTTCCGCAATCGCCTGGCCGACGCCCTGCGCCATGATTAGGTTGGAGGCGAAGACGCCGACGAGGTTCGGATTGGCGGTGATGAGGTCGGTCATCATGTTCAGACCGGTGGTGGCCTGCCCGTCGGCATATTTGTCGGCCACGACCTTCAGGCCCGGATACTTGGTCTTGACCTGATCCAGGAAGCCTTCGCGCCGCTGGTCGAGCGAACCGACGCCCGGCAGGCTGGTGATGATGGCGATCTCGCCCTCTTCCTTGCCCGTCGCGGCCTTGATAGCGGCAGCGAGGCCATCGGCGCCGATGCGGCCGCCCTGCACGTTGTCGGTGGTCAGGAACGAGGTGAAGGCCTTGGAATCCGCCGAGGAATCGATGCCGATGATCGGAACGGACTTCGCGGCTTCATCGACCGGCTTGCCGAGCGCCTTGAATTCCGTCGGCGAGATGACGACGGCGGCAGGGCCGCCGGCCACGGCGTTTTCCAGAATGCTGATCTGGCCGTTGATGTCGGATTCCGACTGCGCGCCGAGTTCCGGCACGTTGACACCGAGATCCTTGCCGGCCTGGCGGGCGCCGGCGAGCACGATCTGCCAGTAGAAGGACGTGGTGTCCTTGACGATGATCGGAATGGTGACATCCTGCGCGAAGGACGCGGCCGGTGTCATGGTGGCGAGGACTGCGGCACCCGCCAATGCCGTGAAGGCGCGACGGGACAAAAGCGATCTTACAATGCTCATCAGGTTTCTCCTCTCAGATGCTTCCTGTCCTCCTTGAGGGATCGTGTTGCAGGAAGCGAACAACTCGACCTTTTATCGATAAAAAACATTTATTACGGCAAGCTACACCCGAGCCGGTTTCCTGGCAAGCGGGGCAAGTTCAGGTAAAGAACGGCAATTCCAGATGATCCAGTCCATCGTCCCCCGTCCTCCCAAACGGTGGCCGCCGGGTTCACGAAACCCGGTAGACCTCATGCGGGTGCAGAACACCCTTCTTCAGAATGATATTGCCATAGAGGCGGAATTCCGTGGTGGCGACAATATAGGCCGCCTTCTTCGCCATCTCGTAGAAGGCGAAACGCTCGACCGAATGGACGGTGAAATCCCCCGCCAGCCGGTTCACCAGCTGCTGGAATGTTGCGCAGACCTCCGGCACCGCGGTGGGGTCGCCGACGACTTCCATGCGCCACGCCGCCTCCGGCACGAAGGTATCGAGCGGCATATGGGTGAGGATCGCCTCGGTGATCGCCACGGCATCGACACCATCTGCACGGATGACCTTCGGGCCTAAAAAGCTCGACGGGAAATTGGCATCGGCAATGACGATATCGTCGCCATGGCCCATCGTCCTGATCGCGTGCAGAAGCTCCGGCCCGAGCAGCGGATGAATGCCTTTCAACATGGTCCTGCGATCCTTTCCGATCGAAATCTATTGCCGGATGGCATCTTGCCCCAGTTCGGGCGCCACCAGCGTATGCGGCTCGAAAGCCGGGTAAATATCTTTGCTCAAATCCAGGCACGCAAGCGCCATATTGCGATGCAGGCTCTCCGGCTTGGCGGTGCCGATCAGCACGGAAGCGACAGCGGCATGCTCCAGCGGAAACTGCAGCGCCGGTGCAGCAAGCGGCACGCCCCGGCTTTTTGCAATGTCCATCATCGCACCAACCTTTTTCGCGATATCGGCCGTCGCCGGCATGTAATCGAAATGCGCGCCCTCGACCGGGCCGGTTGCAAGAATACCGGAATTGAACACGCCGCCAACCACCAGCGACGTGCCTTTCGCCTCACAAAGCGGCAGCAGCTTTGCCACGGCCGAGCGGTCGAGAAGCGTGTAGCGGCCGGCAAGCAGGATGCAGTCGAGATCGGCCTCGCGCAATACGTCGAGGCAGACGGGTATCTCGTTGACCCCAAGACCGAAGGCCTTGATGGCGCCCGAGGATTTCAGCTCCTGCAAGGCTTTCAAGCCGGTATCGAAGAACTGGCGCAGATGATAGGCGTTGCGCTCGGCACCGTGCGTATAGACGCCGATATCGTGCACATAGAGCATGTCGATGTGGTTGAGGCCGAGCCGGGCATGGCTGAGTTCGACCGAGCGCATGATGCCGTCATAGCTGTAATCGTAGCGCACATCGAAGGGCAGCGGATCGACATAGCCATAGCTCGGCACCTTATCATCCGGCACCGGGAACATGATGCGGCCGACCTTGCTGGAGAGCACATAGTCGCTCTTCGGCTTGTCGCGCAGGAAATCGCCGGTGACGCGCTCGGCAAGGCCGAAACCATACCAGGGAGCGGTATCGAAATAGCGCAGGCCCTCGTCCCAGGCGGCCTGCAGCGTGGCCATCGCGACGTCACGCGGGCAGGCGCGGTAGAGACCGCCAAGCGCTGCGGTGCCGAAACTGTATTCGGTCACGGCAAGGCCTGTCCTCCCGATGGTCCGCGTCTTCATGTTTCCTCCCGGCTGGCGTCTTCGCGCCAGCGCTTTTGTCTTTTATCGACAATAGACAGATTGCCGTCAATGGGTAATATGACGACAGGAGGAGCCGGGAGGATGCGGCGGGCGGCATAAGCCGCGCGTCTGGCCATTTGCCCGCGCAATGACTAAGGGACGCGAACCCAACAACCGGCGACACCCATGGCCAAACAGAACACCGTCTTCAAGGACGCCTTCAATCGCTGCCTCAAGCTCTTGGAGCAGACGGCAAGCCTGCCGTCCGAGCCGGAGCTTGGTGCTGCACTCGGCGTCAGCCGCACCACCGTGCGCGCGATCCTGAGCCGGCTTGAAGAGGTGGGGCTGCTTACCTGGGAGAAGCGCCGGAAGATCGTGCTGCGCAAACCTGTGGCGGCCGATTATTTCCCGACCGAGGAAACGGATTCGCTCTCTGAAATCATCGAGCGCAGCTTCATGCGCCGGATTCTGGCCGGCGGGGCCGAGCCCGGCATGCAGATCAACGAGCTGGAACTGGCGCGCGAGATCGGCATCGGCACGACGAGCGTGCGCGAATTCCTGATCCGCTTCAGCCGCTTCGGCCTGATCGAGAAACGGCCGAACAGCCATTGGGTGCTGAAGGGTTTTACCCGCGATTTCGCGCTGGAACTGACGGAGGTGCGCGAAATGTTCGAGTTGCGCTCCGCCGCCGCCTTCGCGCATCTGCCAGGGGAACATCCGGCCTGGCAGGAACTCGATGCCATCGAGGCGGTGCATCACGCCATCCTCGCCGATATCGAGAACCGCTATCTCGACTTTTCCGAGCTCGACGAGCGCTTCCATCTCCTCGTGCACCGCGCCTCGAAGAACCGTTTCGTCGTCGATTTCTACGACGTGATCGCCATCGTCTTCCACTATCACTACCAGTGGAACAAGACGAATGCGCGCGAGCGCAATGCCCGCGCACTGGAAGAGCATCTCGCCTATATATCCGCGCTGCGCTCACGCGATCCGGCCCGGATCGAGCACGCCTGCCGCCAGCACCTGAAATCGGCGCGCGAAACACTCCTGCAATCGATCAACTGACGGGAAATCCATGGCAACGCCCATCCTGCAATTCGGAACGAGCCGCTTCCTGCAGGCCCATGCGGATCTTTTCGTCAGCGAAGCACTGGAACGCGGCGCGGCGCTGGGCCGCATCACCGTCGTCCAGACGACGGGATCACCGGAACGCGCAGGACGGCTCGCGGCCCTTGCCGCACCTGAAGGTTATCCCGTCATCGTGCGCGGCAGGCGGGATGGCCGGGATATCGACAGCCGTCAGCGCGTCACCAGCATTGCCCGCACCCTTTCGACGATGACGGACTGGCATGCGGTAAAAGCGGTTTTTCGCGATGAGGCCGAGGTTGTCATCTCCAATACCGGCGATACCGGCTACCAGGTCGGCCCCGATGATCGTAGCGGTGCCGTGCCCGCCTCGTTTCCCGGCAAGCTATTGGCGCTTCTTCACGATCGCTTCATCGCCGGCCGGCCTGGCCTGACGGTGCTGCCCTGCGAACTCGTGGCGCGCAATGGCGACGTGCTCAAGCGCCTGATCCTCGATTTACAAGCCGATCGTTACCCGGAGTCTGATTTTCGGAATTGGCTATCGCAGGATGTGATCTGGGCCAATACACTGGTCGATCGCATCGTCTCCGAGCCGATCGAGCCGGCCGGCGCGGTGGCGGAACCCTATGCGCTTTGGGCAATCGAGAAGCAGCCACGCCTGACGGTGCCGTGCACGCATCCAAACATTCTCGTCGTCGATGATCTCACGCCCTATGAGAAGCTGAAACTGCACATCCTCAATCTCGGCCATACGGTGCTCGCGGATATCTGGCTAAGGGATATCAGGGCCGCGGACGAGACCGTGAAGGCGATCCTGGCGGATATCAGCATTCGCGAGCGGCTGCTCGTTCTCTATAGGCAGGAGGTCGTGCCGGGCTTTGCCGCCAAGGGGCTTGGGAACGAGGCAGAAGACTATGTCGCTGCGACGCTGGAGCGCTTCGACAACCCCTTCCTCGATCACCGCCTGCGCGACATCGCCAACCACCATGCGGAAAAACTCGTCCGCCGCATCGTGGATTTTCATGCCTGGACACCCGATGTGCCCAAGCCCGAACTCCTGGCGATTGCCGGCGGTCAGTAACCGCCGCCGCGCTTTTCCACTTCCTTTTCGCCGAGGAAGCTGCGGCGCAGGTTTTCGACGGCCGAGACGAGGCAATTGATGTCGGTGCCGATCGCCAGAAAATCCGCGCCGAGATCGCGATAGACTTCGGCCTGCGGCAGCGAGACTGTCATGATACCGCGCGCCTTGCCGTGCGCCTTGGTGCGCGCAAAAAGATGCTTGATCGCTTCCAGCACCTCCGGTGCGCCGGGATTGCCGAGATGGCCCATATCGGCCGCCAGATCCGACGGGCCGATGAAGATGCCGTCGACGCCCTCGACCGCCGCGATCTCGTCGATCGCCGCTAGACCGGCACGGTTTTCGACCTGCACGATCAGGCAAATCTGGTCATTGGCGGTCGTGATATAGTCAGGCGTGCGGTTGAAATCGCTGGCCCGGCCAAGGCCGGCACCGACACCGCGAATGCCATGCGGCGGATAGCGCAGGGCGCGCACCAGAGCCTCGGCCTCAGCAGCCGATTCGACCATCGGGATCAGGAAGGTCTGGGCGCCCTGGTCGAGCAACTGTTTCAAGATCCAGGCCTCACCCATCGGCGGGCGCACCATGGCATGGGTGGGCGTGTTGCGCAGTGCCCCGATCTGCGCGCTGATCAGCGGCATGTCGTTCGGGCCGTGCTCGCCGTCGATCAGCAGCCAGTCATAGCCACTGGTCGAGAGGATTTCCGCCGCATAGGCGCTGCCGAGCGCTGCCCAGAGACCGAGCTGAAACCGGCCCTCGCGAAGGGCTGCCTTGAAGGCGTTTTTGGGTGCTGCCACGACTTTTCCTCTCGAAACAAAACCGGCCGGCATCTTGCCGGCCGGGTCATCAGATTGCATGCTGCTCAGGCAATACCGCCCAAGCAGACATATTTGATCTCGGTGAACTCCTCGATACCGTAGCGCGAGCCCTCGCGGCCGAGGCCGGAGAGTTTCACGCCGCCGAACGGCGCTTCCGCCGTGGAGATCA
>NZ_CAMLFY010000074.1 GCF_946479415.1 uncultured Shinella sp.
AGTTCGAGATGCAGACCATGGCGTCGGCGCAATGCGCGTTGACCATGTACTCGACCGAGTCGGCGATGATTTCGCGCGACGGCAGCGAATAGAGCATGCCGTCATGGCCCATGGCGATGCCGTCGTCGACGGCGATCGTGTTGAATTCCTTGGCGACGCCGCCGGCCTTTTCGATTTCGCGGGCGACGAGCTGGCCAAGGTCCTTCAGGTGCACGTGGCCGGGCACGAACTGGGTAAAGGAGTTCACCACCGCGATAATCGGCTTGCCGAAATCCGAATCCTTCATGCCGGTCGCGCGCCAGAGGCCGCGGGCACCGGCCATGTTGCGGCCGTGGGTGGTGGTTCGGGAGCGATATGCGGGCATGGTCAATTCCTCGAGGTGGACGTGGCTGGCATATGGGCGTCTTCAAGCCGGATTGCGAGCCTTACGAGGGTTTCCCTAGCGCAAAACGCCCCGCACGTCACGAAAGGAATGACGATTTTTTGACGGTGCGACGCAATTTCCTTGCTGGCCGCGTTCGTCATCACGACCGTTGTCGGCATGGTGCATTCATGCCATGGTCCGCGCCATGAACGGCACGGGGCAGGATTTGGCGGAAGCAGGCGCTGAGAGCGTGGAGGCGGGGCTCGACAAGAGCCCGCTCTATCTGCGCATTCGCGACGTGCTGGCGCAGGCGATTGCCGCTGGCCGCCTGCCGAAGGGCGCGCTGCTGCTCGAAGGCCCCGTCGCGACCCTTTTTGCCTCGACCCGCACGCCGGTGCGCCAGGCGCTCGTCCTCCTGGAGGAGGGCGGCATGGTCAGGCGCTTCGACGGTCGCGGTTTTCTGGTCGGGCAGGGGCGCAGCGGACCAAAGCGCGTGGCGCTGACGCCTGACATGCTGGGCCTCAGCGAGGAAGCGCCGGGGCTGCGCAAGGCGCCGGGCTGGGAGGCGATCTATGAGAGCCTCGAGCGGGAGATGGTGCATCTCTCCGTCTTCGGCCGCCACCGCATCAACGAGGTGGAACTGGCGCGCGCCCGCGGCGTCGGCCGGCAGGTGGCGCGCGATGCGCTGACGCGGCTCGAAGCGCTCGGCATCGTCGAGAAGGACGAGCGCATGCGCTGGACGCTGGTGCCGCTCGACGAGGGCCGGATGCGCGACCTGCACGATATCCGCGTCGCGCTGGAACCCGTGGCGCTGATGCAGGCCGCCCCCTTCATTCCGCCCGCCGAGCGCCGCATGATGAGCGACCGGCTGGAGGAGGCGCTTGCCGCCTATCCCGACCTTTCGGTGGAGGCGATGGACGATCTCGAAACCGACCTGCACATCACCTGCCTCGGCTACTGCCCGAACCGGGAGCTGCTGATCGCGCTTCGCCGCGCGCGTTTCATGTTGAATGTCAGCAAGCACATCATCGGCGTCTCGCACCGCATGCCCGCCGCAGAACCCTTCATCGCCGAGCATCTCGCCGTGTTCCGCGCGCTCGATGTCGAGGACATCGCGCGGGCGGCCGAGACGCTGCGTCATCACATCGTCGTCTCGTTGCCCAAGGTGATCGGCCGCGTCGCGGAACTGCGCGAGGCGCATCGTCCCGATGTTCCCGCCTACGCGACCCCGCTCGCACGCTGAGGAGTTTCCCATGAAGGTCAAACGCATCGTCGCCAATATCGAGACGGCCGATCCGGGCGCGGTCGCCCGTTTCTATGCGGACGTGCTCGGGCTGGATCTCCTGATGGACCACGGCTGGATCGTTACCTACGGCAATGACGGCACTATGCCGTTGCAGGTGAGTTTCGCCTCGGAGGGCGGATCCGGCACGCCGGTGCCGGGGCTTTCGGTGGAGGTTGACGATGTCGAGGCAGCCTATCAGGCGGTCCTTGCCGGCAACTATGCGGTGGAATACGGACCGGCGGACGAGCCCTGGGGCGTCCGGCGTTTCTTCGTGCGCGATCCCGCCGGCACGCTCGTCAATATCGTCATGCACACGCGCTGATCAGGTGATCGCGCCGACCTGCCAGGGCACGAATTCGTTGTCGCCGTAGTCGAAGGCCTCGCTGGCCGTCTTGCGGCCGGAGGCGGTTTCGATGACGAAATCGAAGATGCGGCGGCCGGCCTGTTCGATGGTCTCGGTGCCGTCGACGATCGTGCCGCAATTGATGTCCATGTCCTCCTTGATGTGCTCGTACATCGGCGTGTTGGTGGCGATCTTGATGCAAGGCGCCGGCTTGTAGCCGGAGACCGAGCCGCGGCCGGTGGTGAAGGCGACGAGGTTGCAGCCGCCGGCGATCTGGCCGGTGACGGCGGCCGGATCGTAGCCGGGCGTGTCCATGAAGACGAAACCGGGCTCCGTCACCTCCTCGGCATATTCGTAGACGGCATTGAGCGGCATGGAGCCACCCTTGGCGACGGCGCCGAGCGACTTTTCCAGGATGGTCGTCAGGCCACCGGCCTTGTTACCGAAGGAGGGATTGTTGTTGAGCTCGGCGTCGTTCTTCGCCGTGTACTCCCGCCACCATTCGATACGGGCGAGCAGCTTTTCCGCTACCGCCGGTCGGGCGGCGCGGCGGGTGAGGAGGTGTTCCGCACCGTAGATTTCCGGTGTTTCGGATAGCACCGTGGTGGCGCCTTCCTGTACGAGAAGATCGGAGGCGATGCCGAGCGCCGGATTGGCGGAGATGCCGGAATAACCATCCGAGCCGCCGCATTCCAGCGCCAGCTTGATGCCGGAGAGCGGTTGCGGCGTGCGGCGGATGCGGCCGACATCCGGCAGCATGTCGTCGATCATGGCGCAGGCAGCCTCGATCGTCTTGCGCGTGCCGCCCTGCTCCTGGATCATCATCTTGCGGAAGGTTTTTCCCTCCTCCAGCCCGGCCTCCTCGATCAGCGGGCCGTATTGGAAGGTCTCGCAGCCCAGCCCGATCATCAGGATGCCGCCGAAATTGGGATTGCGCGCATAGCCCTTGAAGGTGCGCGTCAGGATGCGCCCGCCCTCAGACTTAAGGTTCAGCGCGCAGCCGCCGCCATAGGTCAGCGCCACCACGCCGTCGATATTGTCGTGACCGGTCTCGCGGAACTTGCGGGCATAGTGCTCCGCCACATAGCGCGAGACCGTGGCGGAACAGTTCACCGTCGACAGGATGCCGATATAGTTACGCGTGCCGATGCGGCCATTGCCGCGGTCGTAGCCATCGAAGGTGCGCCGTTCAGCCTCGGGCACCATGACGGGTGGGGCATTGTCGACGCAGAATTCGTGTTTGAGGGCAACGTCGAGGATGGCGAGGTTCTGCAGATGCACATGCTCGCCGGGGTGAATTGCCTTCGTCGCATAGCCGATGATCTGCCCGTATTTAAGCACCGGCGCGTTTTCGGCAATAGCAGCGATCGCGACCTTGTGGCCGCGCGGAATGCGCTCGATGGTGGTAACACCATTCACCAGCGCCCGGCCGGCATCGACATTGGCCGGCACCACGCCGACATTGTCTTTCGGGTTGAGCACGAGAATGGCGGGAAGGTCGGCGAGCATGGCGGGTCCTCCTGGGGGATCGGCGCATTATGCACTTTGCCGGCAGAAGTCAATCATCGGAATTTTCATCGCGAAGAAACAAAGGGTCATGGTTTCCTCCGTCGATTTGTCATATCATTATCGCATAATTGTATGATGATTTTAAATGCGGATCGGGAGGTTGCGTGCCGGAGAAAGCAAGGAGACAGGCCCAGCGGCCTCTGTCGCGCCGTCCGCGCGTGCGCCACAATGTGACGGCGGCGATCGGCACGGACATTTGCGGCGGGCGGTTTCCGCCGGGAACGGTCCTGCCGCGCGAAAGCGACCTTTGCGAGACCTATGGCGTCAGCCGCACCGTCATCCGCGAATCCCTGAAGGTTCTGGAAACCAAGGGTCTTGTGCGCGGCCGCCCCCGGGTCGGCACGCTGGTCTGCGACCGCGCGGACTGGAACGTGCTCGACGCGCAGATCCTCGAATGGATGGGGCCGGATGTGCTGTCGGCCGAACTTCTGGGTTCCATTCTGGAAGCGCGCCGCACCGTCGAGCCGGCCGCCGCCTTCCTCGCCGCTTCGCGCGCCACCGCGCAGGAAATCGCCGATCTCGAACGGGCCTGCGACGAGATGGGCGAGGCGGAAGGCGATCTCGAGACCTTCACCGCGGCCGATGCCCGTTTCCACGAGACCCTGCTCCGGGCGAGCCACAACAAGGTCTTTCACCAGCTGTCGTCCATCATCCATGCAGCACTTTCCTATGCGCTGCACGCCTCCAACCGGGCGTCGGCGAAGCGCGACGAGGCGCTGGATGTGCACCGCGATCTCGTGGACGCGCTGCGGCTTCGCGACGGCGTCCGCGCGGAAACCTGTTCGCGCCACATTCTCGATCTCGCCGCGCGCGACCTGTCGGCGCTGATGGGCAAGGCTGATGAAACCTGACGCATTTTGCGGGAAGAAGAGGCCCGCGAAATGCGGATGGTTTCGCCTCTATCCCGCAGGGGCGGGGCCTCGGCATCGAGGTGGACGTGCAATATATGATCGAGCGCGCCAAGGAAGGCTATCGCTGGCGCAAGCCTGTCTGGCGCCATGAAGACGGCAGCATCGCCGAGCGGTGATCTAAGGCCACTGACGCGGGAGCCGGAGCAATGCCCTGACTTTTCGCCTGCCGTTGCGGTGGACGGAATCACCTGCGGCGCCTATGTCTTACGGGCACTATCCAAGGAGAGATTCATGCGTCCCACTTCCGGTTTCATCATTGCCGCACTCGCTGTCCTGGCGCTTGCCGGCTGCAGCACGACGGCCGCCGACAACACGACCTATGCCCGTCCGGCAGCATCGGGCGGCGCGGTTTCCATCCCGCTGAACTGATAACGCGGCTCCGAAGGCCTGACGGATCGTCAGGCTTTGCGGAGCGGGAGACTGATGGCGGCCCGGTAGTGGCCGCCGTTCACCGGACCTGACGTGAACTGCCACCGATTGCCGAAACGGGCTTGCAGCCGATCGGCGATATTCCTCAGCCCGATGCCCATGCCGGCCGGCTTGCGGCCCGCCTGTTCCGGCGGCAGATCGTTTTCGACGCTCAACACCAGGCGGTCGGTCTCCTGCCGCGCTTCCAGCACGATGGAGACGCGTCTCGTTGACGGCCCGACGCCGTGTTTGACGGCATTTTCGATCAAGGGCTGAAGAATGAGGTTCGGCACGAGCGCGGTTTCAAGCTCCGCCGGAAGGCGAATCTCGAAAGCCATGCGCTCTCCGAAGCGTTCGTGTTCGATTTCGAGATAGTCGCGTTGCAGCGCTATCTCCTGCGCCAGCGGCACGTCGTGCAGCGGGTTGAGCGACAGGGTCGTCTGCAAAAAGCGCGACAAAGACAGCACCATGCGGTCCGCCCGCCCTGCCGATCCCTCCTCGATGAGCCCGGCGATGGAATTCAGCGTGTTGAAGAGAAAATGCGGATTGAGTTCGTAGCGCAGCGCCCGCATTTCCGCGTCGAGCTTGCGGCGTTGCGCATTGAGCAGCGAAAGTGCTGCCACATAGAAACCGAAGACGATGACGTTCCAGATCATGCTGAAGCGGAACTGCAGGAGCGCTTTCTCCCACGTATTGGCGATCGCAAAACCGGGTACGCTGTGGCCGCCCGGCAGGACATGCGGGCCGGCCAGCATGATGATGGCGATATCGAGTGCGGCCTGGCTCATGCCGATGAGGACGACGGCGAGGATACCCAAGCCGATGGCCAGCCCTTTCGGCCGGTTTTGAAGGTGCTGGAGTATTCTTGCCAGAACGAGGGCGAGCAGAATGCTGCTCAACCAGCCGGGAGCGATGATCGGCAGGCCGCCCGGCAGCATCAGGATGTCGTTGATCGACAGCGCCGTCCACAAGGTGACGGCCAACACAAGCGCCTCGCGCCCACTCAGCATGCCTGCCATGAAAACTCCCGAGCCGCCGTTCCGGCCGTCGATCAAACACCGTGCTTTGCTATGCCTTGGAAGCGGGGAGAGGAAAATGGCCTCGTAACCCTTGTGCACGAAAAACCCGACTTGCGATCGCAAGCCGGGTTTTTCGATCGAGAGCGGATGACGCTTAGTGCGAGTCGGCCATGCGGGCCGCTTCCACCGCGGAGGACTGGCTGAACCCCACGCCGTTGAAGAAGGCATTGAGGATGACGGCGACGATCGAGGCGAGCACGATGCCCGATTCGATGATCGGGTGGATCGCATGCGGCATCCACATCAGGTAGTTCGGCGCCAACAGCGGAATGAGACCGAAGCCGACCGAAACGGCAACCACGAAGAGGTTGTTGCGCGAGGACTTGAAGTCGACATTGGCGAGGATGCGCACACCCGTTGCCGCGACCATGCCGAACATCACCAGGCCCGCACCGCCGAGCACGAAGGTCGGAACGGCCTCGACGAGGGCGCCCATCTTCGGGATGAGGCCGAGGATGATCATGATCACGCCGGCCGCCACGCAGACATAGCGGCTCTTCACGCCGGTAACGCCGACAAGGCCCACGTTCTGCGAGAAGCTCGTATAGGGGAAGGTGTTGAACAGGCCGCCGATCATCGTGCCGATGCCGTCGACGCGCAGGCCCGAGGTCAGCTGCTGCTGGCCGATCGGCCGATCGGTGATTTCGCCAAGCGCGAGGAACATGCCGGTCGATTCAATCATCACGACGATCATGACGAGCGCCATGGTGGCGATCAGCACCGGTTCGAAGATCGGCATGCCGAAGCGCAGCGGCGTGACGACGGCAAACCAGCCGGCATCGCCGACGCGGTCGAAATGCATCATGCCGAAAATCGTGGCCGCGATGCAGCCGATGACGACGCCGGCAAGCACCGCGATATTGCTGATCAGGCCCTTGCCGAAGCGGGCGATGAGCAGGATCGAGATCAATACCAGAGCCGAAAGCGCGATATGGCTCGGCTCGGCATAAACAGGGTTGGAAATGCTGGGCGCGATGGCAAGACCATCGGGAACGGCCGGGCCGCCGGTCTTGGCGAGTTCTTTCATCTGCGTCAGCCATTCGGCATGCGCCGGGTCGATCAGCTTGGGCGCCGTCGGGCCGAAGGGATTGCCGAAGGTCCAGTTGATGCCGACGCGCATCAGCGACACGCCGATGACGAGGATGATCGTGCCCGTCACGACGGGCGGGAAGAAGCGCAGCAGGCGTCCCATGAGCGGCGCAAGCAGCAGGGCGATGAAGCCGGCCCCGATGATGGCACCGAAGATCATGCGCGCGCCTTCCTGGCCGGGATTGAGCGTCGCCATGGAAACCATGGGGCCGACGGACGCGAAGGTGACGCCCATCATGACCGGCAGGCGGATACCGACATGGCGGCCGACGCCGAGCGACTGGATGATGGTGACGAGGCCGCAGACGAAAAGGTCGGCGGAGATCAGGAATGCCACATCCTGCGGGCTGAGCTGCAAGGCCCGGCCGACGATCAGCGGGACGGCGACCGCGCCGCCATACATGACGAGGACATGTTGGATGCCGAGCGTCGCGAGCCTGCCCACGGGCAGCTTCTCGTCCACCGGATGTATGCTGGATGCGTCGCTCATGGATACTCCTCCTATCACGTCGACCCTACCTGTCCCGTCCTCCAACGGGTGTGCAATCCTTGGCGCCGGGATGGTGCACTGCAAGCATAGCCTGACAATAAACACTTTACGTATTTCCGGGGTAATCATGCGACGGGCAGGTGCCGCCACCGGGTGGGCTTCTCCGAAATATCTACGCTATTTCAGGAGCTTCGTCTGTGGTATCGGTGTGAGGAACGGCTCTCTTCCGCCCCTTATTCGAGCGCACAAGATGATCTGCCGTCAACTGTTTCCTGCATGGCATATGTGTATTTCCGCGGCTTGCCTCGTTGCCATGCACAAAGCCCGAGAGAGCACAGGAATGGCTGAGAAAAAGCCGGATAGTTCAACCGAAAAACACGCGCTTGCGCTGGCCGAGAAGGGCATTCAGGCGAGCGTCGACGAACGGTATGACGATGCCGTTGCACATTGGCGGGCAGCGTCCACCTATGCGGATGCGCATCTTTCCGGTGCGGATATCGACTATTGGATCAAGAGCGGCCTTGGGGCCGCACTCTACGACATCGGCGCCTATGCGCAGAGCATTGCCGTCTCGAAGCTCGCGCTCGATTGGTGCTCCGCCCGCAAGCGGCCGCTTCCGGCGCTGACGATGGCGAGAAGCTATCGCCGCCTCGGCGACCTTGGCGCCGCACAAGCCAGCATCGACCATGCCCGCAGCCTCGTGGGCGATTCGATCCTGAAGGAATGGGATGCCGATTGACGCGCCTCTGTTGGCCCCGCGCGGCTTACGCTCTGTTCTCGTGGAACTGTTTGGCCCCTTTGACCGGGTGCAGCCATGGTTCTCGGCGTTTGACCCAGAGTTCGTAGCTGGGGACAAGGCCTGTGGGCGCCATCGAGAGAATGCCAAGCTTGATTTCCGCCTCTTCACCGTCAAGCGCGAAAAGCCGCGAGCCGCAATGGGGACAGAAGCGTTGCCCGCGGAATTCGGACGGCTCGCCGCTGCACTCGAACCTTTGGGCAGGCCATACGCCATAATAGGTGAAGGCCGAGCCGCTTTCCTTGCGGCAATCCATGCAATGGCAGATGCCGATACGAAGCGGCTCGCCTCGAACAGAAACCTCGACCCGGCCGCACAGGCATTTTCCCGACAAAACCGTCATGACTGAAGTCTCCGCACTTCGTTGGTCCCTCCGATAAAACGGCATCGAGGCTTATCGGTTCCGCAACGAGCCGGAGGGTCAGGATAGCCGTCCGTCGGCCGGAGGTGAACAGAGGAAAATGGCCGCCAAACTCGGAAACGAGAAAGGCCTCAGCGGTTTCCCGATGAGGCCTTGAATTCGAATGGTGGGCGTAACAGGGATTGAACCTGTGACCCCTACGATGTCAACGTAGTGCTCTCCCGCTGAGCTATACGCCCATCCGATGAGGGGCATAGACCACAAAACATCCGGCGGCGTCAATAGGCTTTTTGAAGCTTTTTTTACACGCCGTTTTTGTGGTCTTTTCCGGGGCTTAGGCGGCCAGCATCTTGTTGACTTCGTCGACGAGGTCGCGCAGATGGAAGGGTTTCGACAGGACCTTGGCGTCCTTCGGAGCCTTGGAATCCGGGTTCAGCGCGACGGCGGCGAAACCGGTGATGAACATCACCTTGAGATCGGGATCGAGCTCGGTGGCGCGGCGCGCCAGCTCGATGCCGTCCATCTCCGGCATCACGATGTCGGTGAGGAGAAGCGAGAAGGGTTCCTCGCGCAGCCGGTCATAGGCGCTGGCGCCGTTGTCGTAGGACAGCACCTGGTAGCCTGCCTTTTCGAGCGCCTTCACCAGGAAGCGGCGCATGTCGTTATCGTCTTCGGCGAGGAGAATCTTGGGTGTCATGGAGTTCGGGAACCATTGCTAAAAGGTTGTCGGCCCGCGGACGGGCGGTTCTGATACACAAACGTATTCCGGTAAATATCCGGTGAATGGAGAAGGGCAAGGCCTCTACCCAATGTTCTCAGTATGGACAGGCGGGCATGCCGCTGGCAACATGGGCGACGCAATGATTTCAAGGCATGGTAAAGGACTGCAATGGCGGAGGCCTCAAGCGAAAACAGCCACTTCGAAGTGCTGGAGCCGGTTTCGCAGAGCGTGCCCCTCGTCTTCAACTCGCCCCATAGCGGCCGCCGTTATCCACAGGGCTTCCTTGCGCAGTCACGGCTGGATGCGCTCGGCATCCGCCGTTCGGAAGATCATTATGTCGATGAGCTGTTTTCCGTAGCGCCGGCCCTCGGTGCGCCGATGCTGATCGCGCATTTCCCGCGCGCCTGGCTTGATGTCAATCGCGAGCCCTATGAGCTCGATCCGCGCATGTTCAACGGCGCGCTGCCCTCCTATGCCAATATCAACTCCATCCGCGTCGCCGGTGGTCTCGGCACCGTGCCGCGGGTCGTGGCGGAGAATATGGAGATCTACCGCCACCGCTTTCCCGTCGAAGAGGCGCTGGAGCGGGTGGAGACGGTCTACAAGCCCTATCACGACTGCCTGCGCCGTCTCGTCGTGCGCACGCATCTGACATTCGGCTTCTCGGTGCTGATCGATTGCCACTCCATGCCGGGCAACATCCGCGTCGCGGGCTCGGGGCTCCGGCCGGATTTCATCATCGGCGACCGTTACGGCACCAGCGCTTCGGGCGAGTTGTCGCGCACCGCCATGCGGCTCTTGGAGGACATGGGCTTCACCGTCGTGCGCAACAAGCCCTATGCCGGCGGCTTCATCACCGAGCATTACGGCCGGCCCGCCAAGGGGCTGCATGCCCTGCAGATCGAGGTGAACCGCGCTCTTTACGTCGATGAAACGACGCTCGCCAAACGGCCGGACTTCGCGGTGTTGCAGACGGCGATCTCGGCCTTCCTGCAGGACTTTTCCGAGCATGTCGAGGAATATGCCGCAGACCGGGCGCTTGCCGCCGAATAGGCCCGCTTCCCTTTCAAAAAAAACCGCGCTTGCGGCGCGGTTCAAGTCTAGGGAGGAAACACCCACGGAGGGCATTTACAGTCGGTGAAGACTGTAAGGAAAAGATAATGTTGCGCTGCACAAGAGTCAAGCGCAACTGCGGGATAAGTTTGCGATTCGTTAAGCAAGAATGTTGCGCTGTCCTTCCTGCCGCTTTTGCGTCAATCCGGTTCCGTTTTGCCTGACGATGCAGTATTGAGAGGCGTGAAAAATCCCTCCGAGAGAGCCTCCATGTTGCCTGATCGCGCCTTTTTCGACCTTCTTGCCGAGGCGGCCAAGAAGGAAACCCTGCCGCGCTTCCGCGTCGGCGCCGATGTCGTCAACAAGGAGGCCGCCGGCTTCGACCCGGTGACGGAAGGTGACCGCAACGCCGAGACGTCGATCCGTGCGCTCATCGAACAGCATTTCCCCGACCACGGCATTCTCGGCGAAGAGCATGGCTCGGTCGGCCTCGACCGCGAATATGTCTGGGTCATCGACCCGATCGACGGCACGCGCGCCTTCATTTCCGGCGTTCCGGTCTGGGGCACGCTGATCGGCCTCTATCGCAACGGCGACGCCGTGATGGGTCTGATCGACCAGCCTTTCACCGGCGAGCGCTATTTCGCCGATGGCAAGGCCTCGCATTATGCCGGCCCTGATGGCACGAAGGTTCTCTCGACGCGGGCCTGCAACAACCTGTCGGATGCGATCCTGTTCACGACGTCGCCGCATCTGTTCAAGGATAGCGGCAAGACCCGGTTCGAGGCCGTGCAGGACAAGGTGCGGCTGTTCCGCTACGGCGTCGATTGTTACGCCTATGCGCTGCTGGCGGCGGGACATATCGATCTCGTCGTGGAATGCGGGCTGAAGCCTTATGATGTCGGCGGCCTCATTCCGGTCATCGAGCAGGCGGGCGGCATCATCACGACGTGGGATGGCGGGCCGGCGGAGAATGGCGGCGAGATCATCGCGGCCGGTAGCCGTGCGGTCTATGACCAGGCGATGGCCATCCTGAATCCTTGAGGTGATCAGGCGCCGAGGCTGGTTTCATCGGCGTCGCTGCCGGGTATGAAGGCGTCGATCGCCGCCAGCGCCTGGGCGCGGAACCGGTCGGATTCCTGGAACAATTCATGTTTTGCGCCGTCGATCTCGATGAGGCGGGCGGCGCGGAAAATGCGGGCGAGGTTACCGATCGTGGCGCGGGGCACCAGCTTGTCTGCCGTCGGGCAGAGAATGAGGGTCGGGATGCGGATGCGCGTCAGGTGATCCTGATGCGTCACGCGTGCCATGGCCTTCAGCGTCTCGTTCAGCCAGCGCGCGCTCGGCCAGCTGATCGACAGTTCCGGATGTTCGGTGAAGATCGCCGTGTTGCGCGCGAAACGCCGCGCATCCGAGGTGACGACATTTTTAGCGAAATCGAGTGACGGGTTGCCCTTGCGGAAGGTGCGCCGGCCAAGGCCGAACAGCGAGGCGAGGCGGGCGATGATGGTGATCTTGCGCTGGCTCATCGACTGGCCGCCGAGCGCGATGAAGGGCGCGGCAAGCACCATGCGTTCGATGCGGTTTTCCAGCTCCGGCGCTTGCGAGAGGGCGACGAGGGCACCCGTCGAATGGGCGACGATGTAGAAGGGCAGGCGGGCATCCGGCAGAACGATCTTTTCGAGGAAGAGCGTAAGGTCGGCCTCGTAATCGGAAAAGCGGGCGACATGGCCGGCGCGGCTGGGAGATATCAGCCGGTCTGAACCGCCCTGGCCGCGCCAGTCGAAAGTGGCGACCCACAGGCCGCGCGCCGTCAGGTCGTTGATCGTCTCGAAATATTTCTCGATGCATTCGCTGCGGCCGCCGAGCAGCACCACCGTGCCCTTGGCCTCGCGCTGCTCGGAGCGGAACACGGCATAGCGGATCTTCACGCCGCCGCGGCCTTCCATGAAGCCGGCGAAGTGGTTTTCGGGAACCGGATTGTCGGCTGTGGCGTGGAGGATGGAATCCATCGGGCAGACAGGTCTCGGCGAGCGTCTATGAAGTGGGCGTTTATGGAAGATGGATAGGCGCTCGCTCCGGCGCCGTCAAAGAAAAAAGCCGGATGCATGTGGCAACGGGGGTGGCGCACATGCAGTCCGGCCGCAATTTAACCGGGGAGGAAGGGACGTTACACCCCGGTCGTCAGAAGTTTTCGCTTCCGATGCTGTGGTTCTAGCAGCGCGAAGCTGAACGCTGTCCGAAGCGGCCGTTCATCCGGCGTTCATCTGCTAAAAATCTTTTCGGGCGAACGGGACGTCAGACGCGGCGCCAGTCCGGGCGGGACAATTCATACCAGACCTCGCCCTGTTCGCTGCCGGCAATGGGATCGGGCCAGTCGATGTGTTCGGTGCGCGTGTGGCGCATGCCGAGCTTTTCCATCACCCGGCGCGAGGCTTGGTTTACCGCCATCGTGGTCGCCACGATCCTGTCATAGCCTGCGTCGTCGAAGCCCCATTCGACGAGGGCTCGTGCCCCTTCCACGGCCAGTCCCTGGCCCCAGTCCGCCCGGCGCAGGCGATATCCGAGTTCGGCCAGGGCCGTGCTCTCCGGCCACAGGCAGAACCAGCCGGCGAAGGCGTCATCGGCCTTGTGCCGCGCCGTCCACACATAGGGCTCGGTGCCGTCGGGCATCAGGAATGTTGCGTCGGGATCGGCATGGGCACGATCGACGGGGTAGCCGCCGTTGAGAAAGCGCATGACGTCAGGGTCGCGTTCGAGCGCGATGAAGTCGGCGCAATCCTCCGGGGTGCAGGGAGTGAGTGTCAGCCGGCTCGTCTGCAAAACAGTCATGTCATGGTTCTCCAGCGCACAGGCACTATGCCGGGATTCGCGCGTCGCACCAGATCCAAGGCAATTTGCATCGTGCCTCTTGAACGCCCGAAAAAGCGTTCCCATCTCATCGTCACGGGCGCCGAAAGGGTCCGTCGAGGTTTCCGTCGCCACTTCAAGGGACGGAGGCCGGATGAACCGGGCCGTTCCCTTTCGAAATCAGGGCCGGCTTTTTGGAAGATCGCAACCGTTGCTCTGAAGGAGGACACCATGCGTCACGTCGATTTCTCCCCCCTCTACCGTTCCACCGTGGGTTTCGACCGTCTCTTCACCATGCTCGACAGCCTCGGCCAGCCTGATCAGGCCCAGAGCTATCCGCCCTACAACATCGAACGCACCGGCGAAAACACCTATCGCATCACCATGGCGGTGGCTGGTTTCGACGAGAGCGAACTGTCGATCGAAGCGCGCGAACATGCGCTGACCGTCAAGGGCGAGAAGAAGGACGAAACGGCTGAAGACAGCCAGTATCTCTACCGCGGCATTGCCAAGCGCGCCTTCGAGCGCCGCTTCCAGCTCGCCGATCATGTGGAAGTCCGCGCCGCCTCGCTGAAGAACGGCCTTCTCCACATCGATCTCCTGCGCGACATTCCGGAAGCCGCCAAGCCGCGCCGTATCGAGATCGCCGCCGTCAGCCGCGAAGCCAAGCAGATCGAAGCCCAGAGCAACTAAGCTCCGGCCTCTCGGTTGGGAATGAAGAGGGCGGTGCCGCAGGGCACCGCCTTTTTTCGTGTCAAAGCGCCGAGAGGAAAGAGTCGACGTCGTCCTTCGTCGTCGCGAAGCTGGTGACGAGGCGGATCAGCGTTTCGTCGTCGCGCATCGTTGCCTTCACATCCGGCCCGGCCGGCCAGTCGTAGAAGACGGCGCCCTTGTCCTGCAAAGCCTTCATGGCGTCGTTGCGGATGATGACGAAGAGTTCGTTCGAGCCGGTCGGCCAGGCGAGGCGGGCCTTGTCGGAGGCGGTAAAGCCTTCGGCCAGGCGGGCGGCCATGCCGTTGGAATGGCGGGCAAGGTCGCGCCACAGGCCGTCGCGGAAATAGGCGTCGAACTGCGCTGCGATGAAGCGGGACTTCGAGAAGAGCTGGGCGGAGCGCTTGCGCAGGAAATGCATCTGCTGCGCCTTCGACGTGTCGAAGAGAACAAGCGCCTCGGCACACCAGCAGCCGTTCTTGGTGCCGCCGAAGGAGAGGATGTCGACGCCGCGCTTCCAGGTCATGTCCGCCGGCGTCGCGCCGAGATGGACAAGCGCGTTGGCGAAGCGTGCGCCATCCATATGGAGCGGCAGGCCGGTCTTCTTCACGACATCGGAAATCGCCGAAATTTCATCCAGCGTATAGGCGGTGCCGGCTTCGGTGGCCTGGGTGATCGTGACGGCCATCAGCTGGCCGCCATGCACGAAGTTCGGCGGGAAGCGGCCTATGGCGGCGGCAAGGGCCTCTGGCGCGATCTTGCCGGCGGCGCCGTCGATCGGCACAAGTTTGCTGCCGGTCGCGAAAAATTCCGGCGCATTGCATTCGTCGACATTCACATGCGCCTCGCGGTGGCAGAAGACCTGCCCGCCCGGCCGGTTGAAGCTTGCCAGCGCCAGCGAATTGGCCGCCGTGCCCGTTCCGACGAAGAAGACGGCGACATCGCGCTCGAAAATCTCGCAAAAGGCTTTTTCCACACGCTTGTCGAGATCGCTGGTGCCATAGGCGGAGGCGAAGCCGCCGGCGGCTTCGACGAGGCTTTTTGCGATGTCGGGATGGGCGCCTGCCCAGTTGTCGGAAGCGAAAAACATGTGATTTCCCATGCGAATTGACGGTTTTCGACGACCATAATGCAGAAATACAGGTGATCAATCGGCGCCACGGGGCCAAAAGTGCACTTTGCCAAATATTGAAATTTCTGGAAAACTTTAGATTAGAAAACGTAATTAAATTTCAAGCCTGCGAAAAAGTGGGCAATTTTTCTTCATCAGGTGGTGTTTATTTGGCATGATGGTCTTGTGGTGGCGGGAGGTTTCTGGCATAGAGCTCATGAAATAGGACAGGGCTCCTGTCCTATTTCGGTCAAAAGACCGAAACGGCGCCTGCCGCAGCGATGCGGATGCGCTGGAAGTGACCTGGACGGGAGCGCGCTCTGCAACGTTCAAGGTCGGGATGGTCCGATGATCCTTATCTGGTCGGCCGTCCGTTTGGTTTGATCAGGCTCAGGAAGAATGCGCTCGGTGATCGGGCTTGCCGAAAGGCAGGCGGCAGTCACACGGGCGAAAACGAATGTCCGCAGGATGCGGGCCGCACAGGAGGGACGACGATGATGGAGAAGACCCAAGCATATGATTTGCGGCAGACCCGGGCGCAGACGACTGCGACGGGCGCCAAAACGCGCGCTTCCGCTCCGGGCCTGCCGAAGAAACAGGGACTCTATGATCCGCGCAATGAACACGATGCCTGCGGCGTCGGTTTCGTGGCGCATCTGAAAGGCAAGAAGTCGCACCAGATCGTCAAGGACGGGCTTTTCATGCTCGAAAACCTGACGCATCGCGGCGCCGTCGGCGCAGATCCGCTGATGGGTGACGGTGCAGGCATCCTTGTGCAGATTCCGGACCGCTTCTTCCGCGAGGAGATGGCAAAGCAGGGCATCACCCTGCCGAAGGCGGGCGAATATGCCGTCGGCCACATCTTCATGCCGCAGGACGAGAAGCTCATCGACTATTTCAAGAAGGTCATCGGAGATGTCGTCGCCGAAGAGGGACAGGTCCTCATCGGTTTCCGCGATGTGCCGGTCGACAACTCCTCGCTGTCCAAGGCGCCCGAGATCGCCGCCACCGAGCCGCGTCACATTCAGGTCTTCGTCGGTGCGGGCCGCGATGCCGCGACCAATGGCGAGTTCGAGCGCCGCCTCTTCACGCTGCGCAAGGTGATCTCCAACCGCATCTATGACGAATACGAGGGCGAAGAGAGCAATTTCTACCCCGTCTCGCTTTCCTCGACGACCATCGTCTACAAGGGTATGTTCCTCGCCTACCAGGTCGGCGCCTATTATAAGGATCTTGCCGACCCGCGCTTCGAGTCCGCCGTCGCCCTCGTGCACCAGCGGTTCTCGACCAACACCTTCCCGTCGTGGAAGCTGGCGCATCCCTACCGCATGGTCGCCCACAACGGCGAAATCAACACGCTGCGCGGCAACGTCAACTGGATGGCCGCCCGCCAGGCCTCCGTCTCCTCGCCGCTCTTTGGCGACGACATCACCAAGCTCTGGCCGATCTCCTACGAGGGCCAGTCGGATACCGCCTGTTTCGATAACGCGCTCGAGTTCCTCGTGCGCGGCGGTTACTCCATGGCGCATGCCGTCATGATGCTGATCCCCGAGGCCTGGGCCGGCAACCAGCTGATGAGCCCCGAGCGGAAGGCCTTCTACGAATACCACGCCGCGCTGATGGAGCCGTGGGACGGCCCGGCCGCCGTCGCCTTCACCGATGGCCGCCAGATCGGCGCGACGCTCGACCGCAACGGCCTGCGTCCGGCCCGTTATCTCGTCACAGATGACGACCGCGTCATCCTCGCCTCCGAAGCCGGCACGCTACCGGTCAAGGAAGAGAGCATCGTCAAGAAGTGGCGCCTCCAGCCGGGCAAGATGCTGCTCATCGACATGGAGGAAGGCCGCATCATCTCCGACGAGGAGGTGAAGTCCGCGCTTGCCGCCAAGCATCCCTATCGCGACTGGCTCAACAACACTCAGATCATTCTGGAAGACCTCGGTCCTGTCGAACCGCGTGCGCTACGCCGCGACGTCTCGCTGCGCGACCGCCAGCAGGCCTTCGGCTACACCCAGGAAGACACCAAGCTGCTCATGTCGCCGATGGCGACCACCGGGCAGGAGGCGATCGGCTCCATGGGCACGGACACGCCGATCTCGGCCATGTCCGACAAGACCAAGCTGCTCTACACCTATTTCAAGCAGAACTTCGCGCAGGTGACGAACCCGCCTATCGACCCGATCCGCGAGGAACTGGTCATGAGCCTCGTCTCCTTCATCGGACCGCGTCCGAACATTCTCGACCATGGCGGTGCGGCCAAGGCCAAGCGCATGGAAGTGCGTCAGCCGATCCTTACCAATGGCGACCTCGAGAAGATCCGCTCGATCGGCCATGTCGAGGATCTGTTCGATACCAAGACGCTCGACTTCACCTATGACGTCTCGCGCGGCGCCGAAAGCATGCCCGAAATGCTTGACCGCCTCTGTGAGCGTGCCGAGCAGGCCGTCGGCAACGGTTACAACATCATTGTGCTCTCCGACCGCCAGATCGGTCCGGACCGCGTGGCGATCCCGGCGCTGCTGGCGACCGCCGCGGTGCACCATCACCTGATCCGCAAGGGCCTGCGCACCTCCGTCGGCCTCGTCGTCGAGACCGGCGAGCCGCGTGAAGTGCACCATTTCTGCCTGCTCGCCGGTTATGGCGCAGAAGCGATCAACCCCTATCTCGCCTTCGATACGCTTACCGACATGCACAAGCGCGGCGAGTTTCCGAAGGAGGTGGACGCGGAAGAAATCGTCTACCGCTACATAAAGGCGATCGGGAAGGGCATCCTGAAGGTCATGTCCAAGATGGGCATCTCGACCTACCAGTCCTATTGCGGCGCGCAGATCTTCGACGCGATCGGCCTGTCGTCCGAGCTGGTCGATCAGTTCTTCTTCGGCACGGCCACGACCATCGAAGGCATCGGCCTCGACCAGATCGCTCAGGAGACCTTCAACCGTCACAAGGCCGCCTTCGGCCGCGATCCGCTGCTGGCCAACACGCTCGATATCGGTGGCGAATATGCCTATCGCATGCGCGGTGAAGATCATGCCTGGACGCCTGACGTCATCGCCTCGCTGCAGCATGCCGTTCGCGGCAATGCGGCCGATCGCTACAAGGAATTCGCCGAGCTGGTGAACGCCTCGTCGCTGCGCATGAACACGATCCGCGGTCTGTTCTCGATCAAGGGTGCGGAAGCGGCCGGCCGCAAGCCGATCTCGGTGGACGAGGTCGAGTCGGCGGTCGATATCGTCAAGCGCTTCTCGACGGGTGCCATGTCCTTCGGTTCGATTTCCCGCGAGGCCCACACGACGCTCGCCGTCGCCATGAACCGGATCGGCGGCAAGTCGAACACCGGCGAGGGCGGCGAGGAAGCCGACCGCTATCTGCCGTTGCCGGATGGCTCTTCGAACCCCGAACGTTCGGCGATCAAGCAGATCGCGTCCGGCCGCTTCGGTGTGACGACCGAGTATCTCGTCAATGCGGACATGCTGCAGATCAAGGTCGCACAGGGCGCCAAACCCGGCGAGGGCGGTCAGCTGCCCGGTCACAAGGTGGATGCGACGGTCGCCAAGACCCGCCACTCCACGCCGGGCGTCGGCCTCATCTCGCCGCCGCCGCACCATGACATCTACTCGATCGAAGACCTGGCGCAGCTCATCTACGACCTGAAGAACGTCAACCCGGAAGCCGATATCTCGGTCAAGCTCGTCTCGGAAGTCGGCGTCGGCACGGTTGCCGCCGGTGTCGCCAAGGCGCGCGCCGACCATATCACGATCGCCGGTTTCGACGGCGGCACGGGCGCTTCGCCGCTCACCTCGCTGAAGCATGCCGGCTCCCCGTGGGAAATCGGCCTTGCCGAGACGCACCAGACGCTCGTTCTGAACAAGCTGCGCTCGCGCATCGCGTTGCAGGTCGACGGTGGCCTGAAGACCGGCCGTGACGTCGTCATCGGCGCGCTGCTTGGTGCCGACGAGTTCGGCTTTGCGACGGCCCCGCTGATTGCGGCCGGCTGCATCATGATGCGCAAATGCCACCTCAACACCTGTCCGGTCGGCGTTGCGACGCAGGATCCGGTCCTGCGCAAGCGCTTCAAGGGCGCGCCCGAGCATGTGATCAACTACTTCTTCTTCGTTGCTGAAGAGGTGCGCGAAATCCTGGCCTCGCTCGGTGTTCGCTCGCTGAACGAGATCATCGGCGCCTCCGAACTGCTCGAGAAGGAGACGATGATCTCGCACTGGAAGGCCAATGGTCTCGATTTCAGCCGCATCTTCCACAAGGTCGATGCGCCGAAGGAGGCAACCTACTGGACCGAACGCCAGGATCACCCGATCCACGACGTGCTCGACCGCAAGCTCATCGAGCAGGCGAAGCCCGCGCTTGAGACCAAGACCCCCGTCGCCTTCGAGGTCGATATCAAGAACGTCGACCGTTCGGCCGGCGCCATGCTGTCGGGTGAAGTCGCCAAGCGCTACGGTTTCAAGGGCCTGAAGGACGACACGATCTCCGTGAAGCTGCACGGCACGGCCGGCCAGTCCTTCGGCGCGTTCCTGGCGCGCGGCATCACCTTCGATCTGGTCGGTGCGGGCAACGACTATGTCGGCAAGGGCCTGTCGGGTGGCCGCATCGTCGTGCGCCCGCCGGAAGGCAACCGCGCGGTGCCGCATGAATCGATCATCGTCGGCAACACCGTGCTTTACGGTGCGATCTCCGGCGAGTGCTACTTCAACGGCGTGGCCGGCGAACGTTTCGCCGTGCGCAACTCTGGTGCCGTCGCCGTCGTCGAGGGTGTGGGCGACCACGGCTGCGAATATATGACGGGCGGCGTCGTCGTCGTCATCGGCCAGACCGGCCGCAACTTCGCCGCGGGCATGTCGGGCGGCGTTGCCTATGTGCTGGACGAGGAGGGCGACTTCGCCCGCCGTTGCAACATGGCGATGGTCGAGCTCGAGCCGGTGCCGGAAGAAGACGACATGCTGGAGAAGCTGCACCACCATGGCGGTGACCTCATGCACAAGGGCATGGTGGACGTGTCCGACGACATGACGCGCCATGACGAGGAGCGGCTCTACCAGCTGGTCTCGAACCACCTGCACTATACGGGCTCGCCGCGGGCCAAGGAGATCCTCGACCAATGGGCCGAGTATCGTCCGAAATTCCGCAAGGTGATGCCGGTGGAGTACCGCCGCGCGCTCGAAGAGATGGAGCGCATGAGGATGGGGATCGCTGCTGAATAAGGCGGCGGTCCATCCCCCTTCACTGACCGGCTGCGCGCAAGCGGCAACCGGATCGAATTCATCTTAACCGGCGCGACAGCGGAGCTGCGCACCGGTCCGGGGCCGCGAGGCACCGTCTTGAGCAAGGATTATTGACGTGGGCAAGGTTACTGGTTTCATGGAAATCGACCGGCAGGTGGCGAAGTATCAGCCGGCCTCCGACCGCATCCGCCATTTCCGCGAATTCACCATCCCGATGTCGGACCCCGAGGTCCAGAAGCAGGCCGCGCGCTGCATGGATTGCGGCATTCCCTATTGCCACGGCCCGACCGGGTGTCCTGTGCATAACCAGATCCCGGACTGGAACGATCTGGTCTATAACGGCAACTGGGAAGACGCGATCCGCAACCTGCATTCGACCAACAACTTCCCGGAATTCACCGGCCGCGTCTGCCCCGCACCCTGCGAGGAGGCCTGCACGCTTAACCTCGAGGATGCACCTGTTTCCATCAAGACCGTTGAGCAGGCGATCGCCGACAAGGCCTATGAGATGGGCTATATCGTGCCGCAGCCGGCAACGGTGAAGACCGGCAAGAAGGTCGCCGTCATCGGTTCCGGCCCCGCCGGCATGGCGGCTGCCCAGCAGCTTGCCCGCGCCGGCCATGAGGTGCATCTCTACGAGCGCGAATCCAAGGCCGGCGGCCTGCTGCGCTATGGCATTCCGGACTTCAAGATGGAGAAGAACTTCATCGACCGTCGCGTCGACCAGATGCGCGGCGAAGGCGTGACCTTCCACTACGGCGTCAATGTCGGCGTCGACAAGCCGATGGCCGAGATGCTCGCCGAGCATGATGCCGTGCTCTATTGCGGCGGCTCGGAAACCCCGCGCGATGCCGGCATTCCCGGCGTCGATTTCGCCGGCGTGCATGATGCCATGCCCTATCTCGTGCAGCAGAACCGCCGCGTCGGCCGCGAGAACATCGACAGCGTCGGCTGGCCGTCGGATCCGATCGTCGCCGGCGGCAAGCACATCGTCGTCGTCGGCGGTGGCGATACCGCATCGGACTGCGTCGGCACGGCATTCCGCCAGGGCGCGGTGAAGGTCACGCAGCTCGACATTCGCCCGCAGCCGCCGGAAAAGGAAGACAAGCTCGCCGTCTGGCCGTTCTGGGCGA
>NZ_CAMLFY010000075.1 GCF_946479415.1 uncultured Shinella sp.
GGGGTGAGCTTGATTTTTATGTTGCGCCGCGCAATATGCGCGGCCAACCGCTGATGGTGGCGTCCAATCACGCGCGATTGCGCGAGGGAGTGTGAGCGATGGTCCGTTCCGGAGCCATTCGCCGGTGATCACGGTTTTCCGTCCCAATGGCGAGGCGTGCGCTTTGCCCACAGAGACCGATTCTGCCGCCGCCGATGCTCTAGCCGGCGCCGTCTGGGTCGATCTCAACGAACCGACGCGCGACGAGGAACTGCTGATCGAGCGTGTGCTCGGCCTGGAAGTGCCGACCCGCGACGAACTCAAGGATATCGAGCCGTCGAGCCGCCTCTACACCGATGGCGCCAATACCTACATGACCGCCTCGCTGATCGTGAAGGCCGAGGGCGATCTTCCCCACCTGACCGATGTCGGCTTCATCCTGACGGCCGGCAAGCTCTTGACGGTGCGTTACGCCGAACCGCGCTCCTTCGCGTTGTTCAAGAGCGCGATGCACCGCATTCCCGGCGGCTGTTCCACGTCGACCGTCATGCTGACGCGGCTGCTCGAAACCATCGCCGACCGCACCGCCGAAATCCTCGAGATCGCAGTGGCGCGCGCCGACAAGCTGTCGCTCGAAGTATTCGGCGAAAACCGGCACCTGTCACGCCGCCCGCCGCGCTATCTCGAAGACCGCGTCGTGCAGGTTTCGGCCCTGCACCGGCTGCTCGCCAAGGCGCGCGACAGTCTGATGTCGCTCTCGCGCATGCTGACCTTCCTGCATGCGCTGCCGGCGCTGCAATCCGACCGCGCGAGCCTCGAACTCTGCCGCACCGTGCAGCGCGACGTGCAGTCGCTGCTGGAGCACGCAAATTTCGTCGCGGGAAACATCACCTTCCTGCTGGATGCCTCGCTCGGCCTCATCAGCCTCGAGCAGAACGCCATCATCAAGATCTTCTCGATTGCCTCGGTCGTGCTTCTGCCGCCGACGCTGATCGCCTCCATCTACGGCATGAATTTCGAGTTCATGCCGGAATTGCACATTGCCTACGCCTATCCGCTGACGATCGCGGGAATGGTGCTCTCGGCAATCCTTCCGTTCTATTTCTTTCGCTGGAAAGGCTGGCTCTAGAGCCTGATCGCCCCATGCAACCACATGCCGGTAGCGCACCGCACACCCAAAGCCGGGCGCGCACGCTGTTTCTGCTCTCCCTCGGTTCCGTCGGCGTCGTCTATGGCGATATCGGCACCAGCCCGCTCTACGCCTTCCGTGAAGCGTTGCGCCCGGTCGCGCATGATGGCGTGCAGCGTCTGGAGGTCGTCGGCCTCATCTCGCTGATGATCTGGACGTTGACGGTCATCGTCACGCTCAAATACGTGCTCTTCCTCCTGCGCGCCGACAACCACGGCGAGGGCGGAACGCTTTCCCTGCTGGCGCTGCTTTCGAAGACGGCCGGCAACCATGCCCACATCCTGTTCTTCATGGGCGCCATCGGTGCGGCGCTGTTCATCGGCGATGCCATGATCACGCCGGCGCTCTCGGTTCTCTCGGCCGTGGAGGGCCTGGAACTGGTGACGCCGACGCTCGGTGACTATGTCGTTCCCATTTCGGTGGTCATCCTCGTCGTGCTGTTTGCCGTGCAATCCTGGGGAACGGCCGCGGTTTCCAAATTCTTCGGGCCGATCACCGCCGTCTGGTTCATCGTCATGGGCGTCGCCGGCCTCAATCACATCAGCGACGATCTGGGCATTCTTGCGGCATTCAATCCATACTACGCCGTCGTCTTCATGCTCAACGAGGGCTATGTCGGCCTCGTCGTTCTCGGCGCCGTCTTCCTGACGGTCACGGGGGCCGAAGCGCTCTATGCGGATCTCGGCCATTTCGGCCGCCGGCCGATCCAGTGGGCCTGGTTCTGCCTGGTGTTCCCGGCGCTGACGCTCAACTATCTCGGCCAGGGCGCGCTGGTGCTTGCCCATCCCGAGACGATCGCCAACCCGTTCTTCCTGATGTTCCCGAAATGGGCGCTGCTGCCGGTCGTCATCCTTGCGACGTTTGCGACCGTCATCGCCAGCCAGGCGGTCATTACCGGCGCCTTCTCGCTGACGCGCCAGGCCATCCATCTCGGCTTCCTGCCGCGCATGGAAATCTACCACACCTCGGAAACCCAAACCGGCCAGATCTATCTGCCCGGCGTCAACACCGTGCTGCTGTTCGGCGTGATGCTGCTCGTCTTCATCTTCGGCTCGTCCGAATCGCTGGCGACCGCCTATGGCATCTCCGTCACCGGCGCGATGGTGGTGACGACGGTGCTGGCCTTCGAATTCCTGCGCAAGCGCTGGCGCTGGAAACCGCTCGCCGCCGTCGCTGTCCTGACGCCGCTCTTTTTGCTCGAGCTCACCTTCCTCGGCGCAAACCTCCTCAAGGTGCATGATGGTGGCTATGTGCCGGTCATGATCGCCGGTGCGGTGGTGATCCTGATGTGGACCTGGACGCGCGGCACGCGCATCCTGCGCGACAAGACGCGGCGCATCGAAGTGCCCCTGCCGGCCTTCATCAAGTCGGTGGAAAAGCAGAGCGCGCATGCGCCCGTGCAGGTCACCGGCACGGCGATCTTCCTGACGAGCGATCCGGATTTCGCGCCCGCCGCGCTCTTGCACAACATCAAGCACAATCACGTGCTGCACGAGCAGAACTTCATTCTGACGGTCAAGACGGCCAACACGCCGCGCGTCGCGCGCGCCGAGCGGTTCAAGGTCGAAAAGATCTCCGAACGCTTCTCGCGCATCGAAATGCATTTCGGCTTCATGGAGACGCAGAACGTCTCCAACGCGCTCGGCCTGATGCGCAAGGCGGGCCACAAGTTCGACATCATGTCGACCTCGTTCTATCTCGGCCGGCGCAAGCTCGTGCCGGATGCCCAGTCCGGCATGCCGATGTGGCAGGACAGGCTGTTCATCGGCCTCGCCAACCTCGCCACCGACCCCTCCGACTATTTCCGCCTGCCGACCAACCGCGTGGTCGAGCTCGGCTCGCATGTCGTGATCTGAGCTATTCCAGCAAAAGTGCGTGAGCGGTTTTGCGTCCGGAATTGCGCCCGTGCATTGACGCAAATGTGAAGGGGAGGTGATCACCTCCCCCAAAGCGGTTTATCAGCATTAACCAACCATCAAGGTTAATGCTTCATTTTACCCTGAGAACGAGCCGTCAAGAGGCCCGTGCTTCGGCGCGGATAGGGCTCCCTACGAACATTCCGGGCAGGAACACACGCCGACCAAAGCCGGCGCGGGAACCTGCGCGCGTCAAGCAATTCCAGCAAAAGTGCGCAGCGGTTTTGCGTCCGGAATTGCGAAAAACACAAGGACAAAGGCTTCCCGCTTTTCCGTGAAACGGGGGGAAGGCTCTCAGTGCGGAGTAGTCAGTTGCGTAAGCGTAGCATTCGTCATGCAGGTGCAAGCCGCTTCTTCGCGTATCTGAAGCGGGAATGGAAAATCCCCCTGGCGCTCGGCCTGGGCATTGCCGCCGTCCTGCCTACGCAGGCCGCTCATACGGACCTTGCCACCTATCTCGCCGGCCTCAACCGCAAGGGCGGCAACCAGACCATGGTGCTCACCCGCTCGCCCGCCGGCTCCGTGCACGAAATCGAGATCGAATTCGCCGACGCGATGATCACCGGCGGCGTCGAGAACGGGGCAGGGGTGCAATTGCCCGACGGCATGCAGGCGGCGCTGCGCAGTGAACACAAGGGCCAGGGCGCTATACCCGACGAGGATCGCGTCAACCGCCGCGACAAGAAGGGCCGAATCGTCGCCGTCATGCCGGTCCTGCCGCCGAAGGATTTTACGGCGGGCTCTATCCTCGAGCGCACCAGCTCGCTGCTCTCGCCGGTCTTCGACACTGGCCAGCGCATGGCTTTCGCCAAGGCGGAGATCAAGGGCAAGGAAATCGAGATCGCCACGGCCTTCTACAAGAAGACGCCCGTCCGCAAGGATATCGGCGTCTCCTCCGCCATCGCCGAGCTCGTGACCAGCGACAAGGCCGATGTGCTTGCGACGGCCTATGCCCGCGTCGAGCCCGACTACGCCCGGGAATCGCCCTTCGATTCGATCTTGAAGCCGAAGAAGGAACTCGGCCGCTTCATTCCGGATATCTCGCCGGATGACCACGCCTGGGCGGCAAGCGTTCTGCCGGCGGAAGTGTTCTCTGCCAAGGAGCAGAAATGTCTTGCGGAAGGCATCTATTTCGAGGCGCGCGGCGAGGAGCTGAAGGGCCAGGCCGCCGTCGCACAGGTCATTCTCAACCGCGTGCGCAACCCGTCCTATCCGAAAACCATCTGCGGCGTGGTCTACCAGAACGAAAACTGGCGCAACCGCTGCCAGTTCTCCTTCGCCTGCGACCGCATTCCCGACCTGATCCTCTCGCCCTGGCACTGGAAAACCGCCAAGGAGATCGCCATGGCCGTGACGGCCGGCAAGATCTGGATCGACGAAGTCGGCTCCTCCACCCATTACCACGCGACCTATGTGAACCCGCACTGGGGCCGCACGATGAAGCGTGTCGCCAAGATCGGCAAACACATCTTCTACCGTACCTATGGCGGCGGCTGGAGCTGAGGCTTCCGCTTTCACGGTGTTGTGAGTCCGTGCCATCGCGCGGACGATTCCCGGGACGAGAAGTCGCGGATCACACGCAATTCCTCACAACTCATTGATTTATAAAGATATATTTGGCGCTGCACAAAGCTTCGCCATGCCTTGACTATACGGGCACCTAAAACTATGTTGCGGCCGACTTCGAAAGGGGTCGGTATGGCTTGAATCCTAGCCTTCAATATGTCCGCAATGGGGCGAAAGCGCCGCGGAAAGAGAAATGGGAAACGCCATGGCCGACGATCAAAAGGGAAGTCTGGAAGACCGGCTGAAGCGCCTGGACGCGGAACTCGCGGACAAGCACAAGGCAGACGGGGCGGAGGAAGCCGCCGAGGCAAGGGCAGCCGCGAGCCGATCGGGTTACGCAGTCGCCATGAAGCTCTCGAGCGAGTTTGTCGCCGCCGTCATCGTCGGGGCACTTCTGGGCTATCTTTTGGACCATTTTGCGGGTACAGGGCCGTGGGGGATGATCGTTCTTCTTCTCCTCGGCTTCAGTGCCGGCGTTCTGAACGTCATGCGCGCGGCAGGCATGGTGGCATCGCCCCATCCCGTCGACAGGCTGGCGGGGCGGGAGCTCCACAAGCCGGCGAGCGGACGGGACGAGACCGAAACGAGGGATGACGCCTGACGGCGAAATTCCACATAGGGTGACTTCCGCCGCAAGGCGGGCAAGCGAGAGAGATAAACGGTGTCCAACGATCCGACCCACCAGTTCCTGGTCAACAAGATTGTTCCGATCGAAATCGGCGGTATCGATTTCTCGTTCACCAATGCATCGCTCTTCATGGTCGCCACCGTCGCGGTCGCCACGGGCTTCCTCTACTTCACGACCGGCCAGCGCGGCCTGGTTCCGAGCCGCATGCAGTCGGTCTCGGAAATGTCCTATGAATTCATCGCTTCCATGCTCCGGGAAGGGGCGGGCAGCCACGGGATGAAGTTCTTCCCGTTCGTCTTCTCGCTCTTCATGTTCGTGCTCACCGCGAACCTGCTCGGCATGATGCCGTACTTCTTCACCGTCACCAGCCAGATCATCGTGACCTTCGCGCTCGCGCTGCTCGTCATCGGTACGGTCGTGGTCTACGGTTTCTACAAGCACGGTTTCGGCTTCCTCAAGCTCTTCGTGCCGTCGGGTGTTCCCGGCGCGCTTCTGCCGCTGGTCGTCTCGATCGAGGTCATCTCGTTCCTCTCGCGTCCGATCAGCCTCTCGATCCGTCTTTTCGCCAACATGCTGGCGGGTCACATCACGCTCAAGGTCTTCGCCGGCTTCGTCACCTCGCTCAGCGCGCTCGGCGCCGTCGGTGTCGCCGGTGCGATCCTGCCCCTTTTCATGACCGTCGCTCTGACCGGTCTCGAATTCCTCGTGTCGTTCCTGCAGGCTTACGTCTTCGCAGTTCTGACATGCATGTACCTGAACGATGCCGTGCATCCGGGTGGTCACTAAGGAAAAAGTCGCCGGCGCTCTCGGGCGTCGCTCATAAGCCGCAACAACCCATTCAAGGAGTTCAACATGGAAGCGGAAGCAGCAAAGTACATCGGCGCAGGTCTTGCCACGTTCGGTCTCGCCGGTACGGCTCTCGGCCTCGGCAACATCTTCGGCAACTACCTGGCCGGCGCTCTTCGCAATCCGTCTGCTGCTGACAGCCAGTTCGGCCGTCTCGTATTCGGCTTCGCCGTTACGGAAGCTCTGGGCATCTTCTCGCTGCTCATCGCTCTCCTCCTCCTCTTCGCCGTCTAATACCGGCTGAGGACTGGACCATGGCCCTTGCCGGGCCGTGGTCCATCGTACGTTTCGTACATGATCTGAGAGTGCCCCCTGGAGGTCAGCATGTCTGTGACCTTGGCATCGGCCGAGTCCACCCCCTTCGAAATCGCCCAGGCGGAAACTCCTGCGGATACGCATGAGACCCCTGCGGATGCGCATGCGGCTCAGCCGGCAGGCGAAGTGCACACCGAAACGGGTGTTGCCCATGGTGAGGAAGCCGGTTCCGGCGTGTTCCCGCCTTTTGACCAGACCACGTTCGCATCGCAGCTCCTGTGGCTTGCGATCACCTTCGGTCTTTTCTACCTTCTCATGTCGAAGGTCGTCATTCCGCGCATCGGCGGCATCCTCGAGACGCGCCATGACCGCATCGCGCAGGATCTCGACGAAGCATCCCGCCTGAAGGCGGAAGCCGACGCCGCGATTGCCTCCTACGAGCAGGACCTCGCGTCCGCCCGTGCCAAGGGCAATGCGATCGCTTCGGCCGCCCGCGACGAAGCCAAGGCCAAGGCCGACGCCGAGCGCGCCAAGATCGAAGCTTCGCTGCAGGACAAGATCGCCGGTGCCGAAACCCGCATCGCCGAAATCAAGGCCAAGGCGCTTGCCGATGTCGGCACGATCGCCGAGGAAACGACGACTGTTCTCGTCGAGCAGCTCATCGGTTCCAAGGCCACCAAGGCCGAGATCGCTTCCGCCGTGAAGTCGGTCGCAGGCAAGTAAGGGAGGTTTCGATGCATTTCGACGCAACATTCTACGCCTTTGTCGGCCTGCTGCTGTTCCTTGCCCTCATTGCCTACCTCAAGGTTCCCGCAATGATGGCCAAGGGTCTCGACGCCCGCGCCGAGAAGATCCAGAACGAGCTGGCGGAAGCCAAGCGCCTTCGCGAGGAAGCCCAGCACCTGCTCGCCGAATACCAGCGCAAGCGCAAGGATGCCGAAGCGGAAGCCGCCAGCATCGTCGCCGCCGCTGAACGCGAAGCCAGCGCGCTCACCGCCGACGCCAAGCAGAAGACCGAAGAATACGTCACGCGCCGCACGGCGCTGTCGGAACAGAAGATCAAGCAGGCGGAAGCCGACGCGATCAACGCCGTCCGCGCAGCCGCCGTCGACCTCGCTGTCGCCGCTGCTGAAAAGGTGATTGCTTCGAAGTCCGACGCCGCCACCGGCAAGGCCCTCTTCGATAACGCCATCAGCGAAGTGAAGACCCGCCTCAACTAAGCGGTGTTCACGGAAAGATTTGAAAAGGCCGGCGGAAACGCCGGCCGTTTTGCTTTGGTTTAATGAGCACGGCAAAAGACCCGGATGCAGGGGAACATCCGGGCCTTCGGGGAGGTCAGGGACGAGGTCGCTTAGCGGCAGACCTTGATGCGCTTGATGACGACATTGCCGTAGTAGTCGTAGGACTTGATCTTCTTGATGAAGCAATAGGGCTGGTAGTCGTAGCTGTAGTAGCCGGCCTGAGAAGGCGCCGCGAAGGAGACGGCGGCGATAAGGGCAACGGTGGCGGAAACGATGAACTTGCGCATGGGGTCTCTCCTGATCGGTTAGGGATGAGCCTCTCTCATCCGGTGATTGGAAGGTCTCATATCCCCCTGCATGTCGCTGTTCCGGATGGAACAGGGTGTTGACGGATAGGGCCGGTGACCTAGCTACAAGGCTTTCCGCATCAAGGGAGAGCAGGGCATGGAAACGCAGGAACTCCATCGCGGCCGTCTCATCGATCACATCCAGCTGGTCGTGCGCGACCTCTCGGCCAGCCGGCGCTTTTATGAGGCCATCTTCGATGCGCTGAAGATCCCGATCGGGGGTGAGGGGGCGGATTATTTCTGGGTCGACGAACTGTTCATTTCGAGCATCGATAGCCAGGCTGCCGCCGGCAAGCTGACCGGGCGGCACCATCTCGCCTTCCAGGCGGCGGATCATGCGATGGTCAAGTCTTTCCACGACGCGGGGCTTGCCGCAGGCGGCAAGGACAATGGCGGCCCTGGTGAGCGCCCCTATCATCCCGGCTATTTCGCCGCCTTCCTGCTCGATCCCGACGGCAACAATATCGAGGCGGTGCATCACGGCGAGGCGAAACGCAGCGCGCCTTCGGTGAAGATCACCTTCTAGCGGCCTACCGACATGGCTTCAGCTAAAGCGCGACGGTTCAATCGTCTCGCCGCAAAGGGCGAAAACTCATGCGGTGAAGGCGGCAGGGGCCGAGGGTCTGGATGGCGGTGCGGTGCACCTCCGTCGCATAGCCGGCATGGACGGCGAATCCGTAGCCGGGGAAGGTGTTTTCCGCCCGCGCCATCATGCGGTCGCGCGTCACCTTGGCGACGATCGAGGCGGCGGCGATGGAGACGGACAGCGCATCGCCCTTGACGACGGCGCGGCCCTCGCAGGCGAGGCCCGGCGGTACATCGCGGCCGTCGGTCAGCACGAGCTTCGGCGCGATCTCCAGCCCGGCGACAGCGCGGCGCATGGCGTCGAGGCTGGCCTTGCGGATGTCCGTCCCGTCGATGCGGCGCGACCCGCTGGAGGCGACGGAGACGAAGGCCGATTGCAGGATGAGGGTGAAGAGCGCTTCGCGTCTCGCCGCCGTCAGCTGCTTGGAATCGTTCAGCCCCTCCGGGATGTTGTCCGGATCGAGGATCACGGCGGCGGCCACGACGGGGCCGGCGAGCGGCCCGCGCCCGGCCTCGTCCGTGCCGGCGACGGGCCAGAGGCCGCGCTTGCGGGCGGCGATCTCCATCGCAAAATCCGGCCCTTCGGGCAGCGCGAAAAGAAGGCGGGAATCGGAGGATATGCTCTTGGCCATGGCGGCGACCATGCACATCCGTCCGATTCCCTGCAAGTCCTCCGACGTTTGCGGCGGGTCGGAGGAACGCCCGGCGCGCCCAGGGGTTGACGCTGCCGGAAGCGGCTTGCGACGCCCGCACCGGAAGGGCGCGGGCTCCACATATTCAAATCAATCGCGCCATCCCTTATCGGCAGCCAGAAGACCGTGCCGGCGACGCGTCCTGCTTCTTATGACGATGGTCACAGCAGGGAAAGCTGCACGCCGCTGCCCGATGGCGGCACGAATTGGTCGCTGGCGAGGCTGCGGCGGGTGCGGGTCAGTTCCAGCCGCTTGCTGGCCATTTCGAAACGCCGGGCGATCTGCCAGGCATAGGGACCGGCGCCCTTCATGCGCTTGCCGAATTCGGCATCGTAATCCTTGCCGTCGCGCATAGAGCGCACCAGCGACATGACATGGCGGTAGCGGTCCGGATAATTGCGCAGCAGCCAGTCGCGGAAGAGCGGGCTCACCTCCAGCGGCAGACGCAGCAGCACATAGCTTGCCTCCAGCGCCCCGGCCGCCTTGCCCGAATCGAGCACGCGCTCGATCTCGTGGTCATTGAGGCCGGGAATGATGGGCGCCATCATGATGGCGGTCGGGATACCGGCCTCCGAAAGCGCACGGATCGCCTCCAGCCGACGCGACGGGGTTGCGGCACGCGGCTCCATGGTGCGGGCGAGCTTGCGGTCAAGCGTCGTGACGGAAAGGCCGACCCAGGCAAGGCCGCGGGCGGCCATGCGTGAGAGGATATCGATATCGCGCATGACAAGCGCCGACTTGGTGACGACGGAGACCGGGTGGTTCGCCTTGTCGAGCACTTCGAGGATCTGGCGCATGATCCGCCATTCCTTCTCGATCGGCTGGTAGGGATCCGTATTGGTACCGATGGCGATGACGCGCGGCTTGTAGCCGGGCTTGGAAAGCTCGCGCTCCAGAAGCTTCGGCGCATCGGGCTTGGCAAACAGCTTCGCCTCGAAATCGAGACCGGCCGAAAGCCCCATGAAAGCGTGCGTCGGTCGGGCGAAGCAATAGATGCAGCCATGCTCGCAGCCGCGATAGGGGTTGATCGAGCGATCGAAGGGAATGTCGGGCGACTCATTGCGGGTGATGATCGTGCGCGGTTTCTCGACCTGCACATCCGTGCGGAAGGGCGGCAGCTCCTCGAGCGTCTGCCAGCCGTCGTCGAAACCTTCCCGCGTCAGCGGTTCGAAGCGGCCGGTGAAGTTCAACCCGGCGCCGCGGCCGCGCCGGCGGTCCCCGTCGATGCGCATGCCCGTTTCAGCCAGCAGCGCTTCGGCAACGTCCTTCGTGTGGCCGGGCGCAAGCGCGCCCTGCCTGAGGCTCACAAGATCGTTCATGGCTGTCTCCGGGGAGCCTTCGGCTCCGGTTCAATGACTATATTCCTATCGCCGGAATGAGAACAATGCAAGAACAAATTTTCGTTTCGCCGCTAACCATGGCCGAAGGTTGGCCTGCGCGAGCATGGAAATCCATGCTGCAATGCGGTATTGAGAGGGCATGCTGACGATCATCATGGAATGCCGGGATAACGAAGCCGAGCTGGCGCAGACCCTTTCGGCGCTGGTTCAAGGTGCCGTCGAAGGGGTGGTGCGCGACGTGATCGTGCTCGACCATGGCTCGCGCGATGGCTCCTCCAGGGTGGCGGATGTCGCCGGCTGCCGTTTCCTGACGAGCTGGGACATGAAGGACGTGCTTCGCTCGGCCCGCGGCGACTGGTTGCTGCTGCTGGAGCCGGGCGCCCGTCCACTTTCTGGTTGGGTGGATGCCGTTGTCGACCATGTTGCGATCAACGGCAATCCGGCGCGGTTTCTCGGATCGCGCAGCCACCGCCGTCCGTTCTTTCAGCGGCTCGGCCGCCGGATGGCGCCCTTGGAGCATGGCTATCTCGTCAGCAAGCGCCAGGCCTCTGCGGCGGCGCGCTCCGGCATGACGCTTGCTGATCTCGCAAAGGGTGCCGGCACGCGGACCCTCGTTGCCGAGATCGTGCCGGCCTGGGCGGTGAAGGCTCTTCGCGCGGCGATGGCGACCTAAAGCCTTGACCGACACCGAAGCGAGGTCGCTTCGGTGTCGGATGATACGGTTAAAACAAATTCCTAGAGCAGGAAGTCGCCGACCACCAGGCTGCTGGCGCCACGCACCTCGATCTGGAAGTCGGCACGTCCGTCACCATTGACGTCGCCGGAGACGATGCCGCCTGAGAAGCGCACTTCGCCGGCGGTGCTGGAGAAGGCGTGATTGCCGACGAAGCTGAACGCCTGGTTGCCGCTCGTGCCTGTGTTGGCGTCGATGTCGCGCAGGTCGATCCTGTCGCCCTGGCCGTGGTTGAAGTCGAGGATGACATCCCGGCGGGCGCCGACGACCGATTCGGCAATGGCATTGAAATCGAAGCGGTCCGCGCCGGCGTCGCCCTGCAAGAGGTCCATGCCGCGGCCGCCGACGAGAACGTCATTGTTGCCGCGGCCGGCAAGGGCGTCGTCGCCATTGAGGCCCTTCAGCGTGTTGGCCGCACCTGAGCCGAAGATGGCGTCGCCGACATTCGTGCCCTCGGCGTTCTCGATGCTGACAAGGGTTTCGAAGCGATTGGCGCCGGTCTGCGCGAAACCCTGCTGGAGGTCGATGCCGACACCGGAGCCACCCAGGACGTTATCGTCGTCGCGGGGCAGGTAGCTGATAGAATCGACGCCTGCGCCGCCGTTGAAAGTGTTCTGCTGGCCGACGGAGAAGAACTTGTCATTGCCGTTCTCGCCGAAATAGCTGCTCTTGAAGGTGCTGACGGCGATCGTGTCGTTGCCGTCGCCGGCCCTGATGGTGTCGCCCAGTTCGTTGGAGAAGGAGCCGAAGCCCGTGCCGACATAGGTGTCGTTGCCCGCGCCGAGCAGAATGACGTTGCCGTCTTCCTTGACATTGACCACGCTGTCATTGCCGGCGCCGGCATCGACGAAGTTCCGGCCGCCGAAATCGTCGGAACGGTCGAGGATGATCGTGTCGTCACCGCCGAGCATGCGAAGGGTGATCTGGGTGTTGTTGATACTGCCGCCCTGGGTGAAGCGGTCTGCGCCGTTGGTTCCGGTGATCGTGCGTGCCATGTGTCGCTCTCCTCAACTCTCTCCGGGAAAGTCGTAGGGCAAAGAAAAGCGGCATGCAGTGCCCTATGGAACAGGTCAGCCAATCGAGCGCTTCAGGTGCTCGTCGAGGCGCGGCATGATTTCCACGAAGTTGCAGGGCATGTGGCGATAGTCGAGTTGTGCCTTGAGAATGCCGTCCCAGGCGTCCTTGCAGGCGCCGGGTGAGCCTGGCAGCACGAAGATGAACGTGGCGTTGGTGACGCCGCCCGTCGCGCGCGACTGGATCGTCGAGGTGCCGATCTTGTCGTAGGAAATGCGGTGGAAGACTTCGGAAAAGCCGTCCATGCGCTTTTCGAAGATCGGTTCCAGCGCTTCGGGCGTCACGTCGCGGCCGGTAAAACCCGTGCCGCCTGTCGTGATCACCACGTCGATAGTCTCGTCGCGGGTCCAGGCCTCCACCTGCGCGCGGATGGCGGGCACATCGTCCTTGACGATGGCGCGGGCGGCAAGCCGATGGCCGGCGTCGGCGATGCGGGCGACGAGCGTGTCGCCGGAGCGATCATCGGCAAGGACGCGCGTGTCGGACACGGTCAGCACGGCGATGCCGACGGGAATGAAGGGCCGCGTCTCGTCAAGCTTCGCCATGGGGCGCTCCTATTCCAGCGTCTTGGTGGCGGTGAAGAACCAGTGCGGGTGTTTTTGCGAGAGCGCCGCCGCCGCCGCTTCCGCCGCCGTCATCGAAGGATATAGCGCGAAGCAGGTCGCACCGGAACCGGACATGCGCACCACGCGCGCATCGGTCGCGGCAAGATCCTCGGCGATGACAGCAATCTCGGGGCACAGGTCTCGGGCCGGAGGCTCGAGATCGTTGCGTAAGTGCGCGATGGCGGCTGGCCAGTCCTGCGGCTTCGATTCCAGCCGGAGCGGCGGATTGTGCCGCGAGGCGAGGGCCTTGAAGACGGCGGGCGTCGAGACGCCGACCAGCGGATTGCCGAGCACCACGGGCATGGCGGGCAGGGCAACGGGCGTGATGTCCTCACCGATGCCGCGGGCGATCAGAGGATGGCCGGCAAGGCACATCGGCACGTCGGCGCCAAGGCCGATGGAGAGGGCGTGCAGGACATCCTGCGGAATGCGCGCCTGCCACAGCCGGACAAGGCCGCGCAGCGTCGCTGCCGCATCCGCCGAGCCGCCGCCGATGCCGGAGGCGATAGGCAGGTTCTTTTCGAGATGGATATGGACGGGCGAGGCCGCTTCCCCCCGCTCCGCAAGGGCCGCGCGCAGCCGGTCGCGGGCGCGGGTCACGAGGTTGTCGCCGTCGGCATCCAGCGCCGCTCCGAAGCGGCCGGAAATCGTGAACCGGTCTTCCAGAGCCGGAGAAAAGCCGAGGCGATCACCAAATTGGGTGAAGGTGACGAGGCTGTCGAGCAGATGATAGCCATCGTCGCGCTGCCCGACGACATGCAGCGCAAGATTGATCTTTGCCGCCGCCTGTTCGACGACGGCAAAGCCTTGAAGGCTGTCAGGGACCGGCATGCGGTCAGGACTTGCGATCGACCGCCGTGCTCTCGGGCGTCGAGTTCTGCACCGGCTTTTCGTCCTTGGCTTCGGCCGAGGCCGGCTCGGTCTTCTTGAGTTCCGGCAGACCGTTTTCGATCTTCAGCTTGATCTTCGGGATCTCGGCGTCTTCCGGTTTCAGGCCCAGCGCGCGGTTCCACTGGAAGGTCGCTTCCAGCTTGCGGCCGACGCGCCAGTAGGCATCGCCGAGATGATCGTTGATCGTGGGGTCGCCGGCCTTCAGCTCGGCCGCACGCTCCAGTTCGGCCACCGCATCGTCGAAACGGCCGAGGCGGAAATAGGCCCAGCCGAGCGAATCGACGATATAGCCGTCATCGGGCTTCAGGCTCACGGCCTTGCGGATCATGTCCAGACCCTCGTCGAGGTTCTTGTTCATATCCACCCAGGAATAGCCGAGATAGTTCAGCACCTGCGGCTGGTCTGGGTTGAGCTCCAGCGCCTTGCGGAAGTTCGGCTCAGCCTTGTCCCATTCCTTCAGGCGCTCATGCGCGATGGCGCGCTGGAAGAAGATGCTCCAGTGGTTGCGCTGCGGCACGGCGCCGATGACATCGGCCGCCTTGTCGTAGAGCGCAGCCATGGCCTTGTAGTCCTTGGCGTCCGATAGCACGCTGCCGAGTGCCAGATAGCTGCGCAGGTCGGACGGATCGGTGTCGATCAGTTCCTGCAGATGCTTCTTGGCCTCCGGCACCTTGCCGGTATCGGCGAGGTTCAGGCCGAGCTGCAGCTCGGAAATCCGCCGCATCGGCGATTTTTCCGGCACGGCGCGGTAATATTCGATGGCGCGCTCCGGCTTCTTCTGGTTTTCGGCGAGACCGCCGAGCAGCACCAGCATGTCGTCGCTATCGGGGTCGAGCGCACGGGCCGTCTGGAGATAGAGCGAGACGATGTCTTCCGCACCGTCGCGATTCAGCGCGCCGCCGATGGAGAAGAGCACGGCCGCGGCACCCTGGGATGCGGTGCGGACCTGCTGTTCCTGCTTCTCGCCGGCTTCGATGCTCTGGCGCAGCGCCTTCAGCGGCGCATAGCTGGTGATGAAGTTGTCGCCGACGGACACCGCGTCGAGCGCCTTCTGCTTGTTGCCATCGCGCGCTTCGAGGCGGGCGAGCGCCATCACGGCGCGCAGGAACGTATCCGGAGCCGCACTGGCACCGTTGCGATCGAGGATCGCCTCGTTGAGACGCGCGCGGGCCGTCGCCTTGTCACCGGCCGCAGCGGCAAGCGCACCGGCATGATAGTTCTTGAAGATGGCGAGCCATTCCGGCCCTTCCATGCCCGAGATCAGCTTGAGCGCTTCCTTCGGCTTGCCATCGCCGAACTTGGCCCAGGCGAGCAGCAGGTCGTTCATCATCTTGTCGAGATCGTTCGGACCCTTGTAGGCGAGGATCTTCTCGGCCGACTTGTATTCCCGCTTGCGGATCGCCTCCATGCCGCGCACCACGGCGGTGATGCGCTCGACGGCCGGGTCGTTCTTGAGGGCGTCGGCGAGTTTCACGCCTTCCTCGAAGTCGCCGTTCATCAGCTGCGTCACCATCAGGCGCTGCTTGACGTCGGCATTGGTGGCGTCGAACTGCAGGGCGATCTTGTAGAGCGCGACGGCGGTCTCATAGTCCTTGTCGAAATCCGCCGTGCGGGCGGCGAGGAAGGCGCCGGAGAAGGTGTTGACGCTCAACGGGTCGAACGGCGTTTCTTCGGCGGCGGCGACCGCTGCGGGCTTTTCTTCCGCGAAGGCCGCGAGAGGACCGGTCAGCGCGATGCTGGCCGCGAGCGCGACGCCGGAGAGGAGCCGGAGGAGGAGGGAATGCCGCATCAAAATGCCTTTCGCCAGCAGGTATGAAAGAAGCCCCGGAAACCACGCATGACAAATCATGCCACGATGGCGCCCAAATCAGGCAAGGACTCATGACGGCAGAGAATGGCTTTTTTGGCGCGGTGCGGCAAGAAAATCCTGCCGCCCGCTTTTGGGTCTATGGGATCAGCTGACGCGCGAGATGCAGAAGTCGATGACTTCGAGCAGCGCATCTTTCCACGGTGAGGCCGGAAGCGGCGCCAGCGCATCGCGCGCGATCATGCCGTAATGCTGCGCGCGGGCGATGGTGTCGGAAAGACCGTTGTAGCGCGAGATGAGCGCAAAGGCGCGCTCGAGATTGGCATCATCGCTCTGGCCGCCTTCGATGGCCTCGCGCCAGAAGGCGCGGTCCTCCGCCGTGCCGCGCCGCCAGGCGAGGATGACCGGCAGCGTGATCTTGCCTTCGCGGAAATCGTCGCCGGTGTTCTTGCCGAGATCGGCCGCCTTGCCGCCATAGTCCAGCGCGTCATCGACGAGCTGGAAGGCAAGCCCGAGATTCATGCCATAGCTCTTCAGCGCGTTGCGCTCGGCCTTGCTGGTGTTGGAGACGATCGGGCCGACTTCGGCGGCGGCGGCGAAGAGCGCTGCCGTCTTGGCGCGGATGACCTGGAGATAATCGTCCTCGGTCGTTTCCATGTTCTTGGCGACGGAGAGCTGGAGCACCTCGCCCTCGGCGATCACGGTCGCGGCGGTCGAGAGAACATCCAGTGCCTCGAGAGACCCGACCTCGACCATCATCTTGAAGGCTTGGCCGAGCAGGAAGTCGCCGACCAGCACGCTCGCCTGGTTGCCCCAGATCATGCGGGCGGTGGATTTTCCGCGGCGCAGGTCGCTTTCATCGACCACGTCGTCATGCAGCAGCGTTGCCGTGTGCATGAACTCGACGCTGGTCGCGAGCTTGATGTGATGATCGCCGTCATAGCCGAACATCGAGGCGGAGGCGAGCGTCAGCATCGGGCGCAGGCGTTTTCCCCCCGAGGAGATCAGGTGGTTGGCGACCTCCGGGATCATCTGCACGTCGGAGCCGGCTTTCGACAGGATCAGCTGGTTCACCCGCTCCATGTCGGCCTTGGTCAGGTCCACCAGCGGCTTCACCGATGCCTGTTTGTTTTTGCCTTCTTCAAGCGGTATCACGACGCCCAAATGCCCGGACTCCTGTTCATTTTTGTTGAAAGACAATAGAAAGCGGGGCTTCCTGCGGCAAGAGGCGAATTGTCCCGCCTCCCTAATTATGGCTGGAAAACGACCGGAATGATCGAACTGATCCGCACCAACGACGCCGTCCTGCTCTCCTTTGCGGAAAGCCTGATGAAAGAAGCGGGCATCCATTGCCTGATCGCCGACGAGGGCATGAGCATCCTGGAAGGCTCGCTCGGCATGCTGCCGCGCCGCTTCCTCGTCGAGATCGACCGCGAGACCGAGGCGCGGCGCATCCTCAAGGATGCGGGGTTGGAAGCGGAGCTGCGCGCGTGAGCGGGGTTGCTCTTCGATTGATGGCCGTGCGTGTTCACCCCCCTCTGCCCTGCCGGGCATCTCTCCCAAAAGGGGGGAGATTGGCAAGATACGCGAGCATCTCCCTTACCGCGGCCTTGGCGATCGGCGTAAAGCCGGCATCCTTCGATCTCCCTCCTTGTGGGGGAGATGCCCGGCAGGGCAGAGGGGGGTATGCCGCACGCTCCGTGGCCGGAGGTTCTCGCCCATGACCATCACCGAAACCGTCGACGCCTTCCACTACGGCCGCTTCCATCTGGTGCAGCCGAAGGGCATCGGCCACCGCTCGGGCATGGATGCCATGCTGCTGGCGGCGCTCGTCGCCGGCAATGGCCAGATGCGCGTCGCCGATCTCGGCGCGGGCGCGGGTGCTGCCGGTCTCGCAGTCGCCGCCCGCATCGAAACGGCCGAGGTGCTGCTCGTCGAGCGCTCGCCGCTGATGGCTGGCTTCGCGCGCAAGACGCTGGCGCTTCCCCTGAATGCCTCCTTCGCGCCGCGTGTATCCGTGCTGGAAGCGGATGTCGGCCTTTCCGGCAAGGCACGCCTCGAAGCCGGTCTGACGGATGACGCCTACGACCACGTCATCATGAACCCGCCCTTCAACGATCGCATCGACAGCCGCACGCCCGATGCCCTGAAGGCCGAGGCGCATGCCATGGAGCACGACCTTTTCGAGCGCTGGATCAAGACGGCCGGCGCTATCATGAAGCCCGGCGGCCAGCTCTCGCTGATCGCCCGCCCGCAATCCATCGCCGAGATCATCGCCGCCTGCGGCCGCCGCTTCGGCGGCATCGAGATCACCGCGCTGCACGCCCGCGACGGCGAGCCAGCGCTGCGCATCCTCGTCACCGCCATCAAGGGTTCGCGCACCAAACTTTCCCTGCGCATGCCGCTCGTCATGCACGAACCCGGCCGCCACGACTTCACCCCCTTCGTCAACGACCTCAACAACGGCCTCGCCGCCTACAAGCGCCTGCCCAGAACCTGAATTTTCAGCCCTGCCATTGTGTTTTTCCCGCTCGTGCATACATCAGCCGGGCAATCCAACTGGAGACAGAGCGCACGATGGCCGGATTTTTGAAGACGCTGGTGCCGAAGAGATTCCGCAAGCAGGGCGTGGCGATCCCGGTCGTCAGGCTGCATGGCGCGATCATGGCGGGCGGCAGCCAGTTCCGGCCGGCGCTCAATCTCGCGACCGCTTCGGCCGCGCTCGAAAAGGCGTTTTCCTACAAGGATGCGCCGGCCGTCGCCATCTCGATCAATTCGCCCGGCGGTTCGCCTGTGCAGTCGCGGCTGATTTTTCAACGTATCCGTGATCTTGCCGAAGAAAAGCGCAAGCGCGTCTTCGTCTTCGTCGAGGACGTCGCGGCCTCCGGCGGCTATATGATCGCGCTGGCGGGCGACGAGATTTTCGCCGATCCGACCTCCATCGTCGGCTCGATCGGCGTCGTGTCCGGCGGCTTCGGCTTTCCGGAAATGCTGAAGAAGATCGGCGTCGAGCGCCGCGTCTATACGGCCGGCACCAACAAGGCGATCCTCGATCCGTTTCAGCCGGAAAAGGAGCACGAGATCGACTATCTCAAGACGCTCCAGCTCGAAATCCACCAGGTCTTCATCGACATGGTCAAGACCCGCCGCGCCGGCAAGCTGGCCGACGATCCGGATCTCTTCTCCGGCCTGTTCTGGACCGGCGTTCGCGGCCTGTCGCTCGGCCTGATCGACGGTCTCGCCGACATGCGCTCGGAACTGAAGAAGCGCTACGGCGAAAAGACCCGCCTGGAACTCGTCTCTGCGCCAAAAGGGCTGTTTGGTCGCAAGGCGCCGGGTGTCGGGGGGCTTTCCGATGACATGGCCGGGCGTATAGGCTCGGCCGGCGTTGCGGCGGTCGCCGATCTCGCGGAAGAAAAAGCGCTGTGGGGCCGTTTCGGGCTCTCCGGATAAAACAAGACCCAGATAAAACAAGACCCAGATAAAACAAGACTCTTGGGGGGAGGGGCGATGGCCCAGATCATCTTTCTGCTTCTGGTCGTCGGCCTTGCCTGGTTCGGCTATCGCAAATTTGTGGCGGATGCCGAGCGGCTCTCCCGGTTGCGCAAGCGTGCCGAAGAGGAACGCCAGACCGGCGCGACGGGCACACTCGTCAAGGATCCGAAAACCGGCGAATACCGCCTGCGCCGCGACGACGAGTAGTTTCGGCACGATCCGTGCCGTTGCGGGAACCGGCAAAAACCGGCTCCGTACCGGCCTGGTACATTAACCAAACCCCGTAAGGTTAATGCCGGATTTACACTGCCACATCCCTGGGTTTTGCTTGCTCCCGCGCGCAGGAAGGCCGATCTAACGGCAAAGGTCGCATGAAGCGGCCCGCCTATGCGTGCAGTGAACGGAGTAAACCATGGCCTCGCTCGACCTCGACCGGATCCGCACCATCGTCGTGACCGGTGGCGCTGGCTTTCTCGGCTCGCATATCGTCGACGACCTGCTGCATCACTGCCCGAATGCCCGCATCCGCGTGCTCGACAGCTTCACCTATGCCGCCGACATGGCCCATCTCGACGCTGCCTTCCGCTCTGGCCGTGTGACGTTGCAGGAGGGTGATGTCGGCAATCTCGATCTCGTCACCGATGTCCTGAAGGATGCCGATCTCGTCGTGCATGCCGCCGGCGAAAGCCATGTCGAACGCGCCTTTTCCGTGCCGGAACGCTTTACGCTCGCCAATGCGCTCGGCACGCAGGTGCTGGTGGAAGCGATGGGCCGCCGCCGCGTGCCGCTGATGATCCATATCAGCTCGGCGGAAGTCTATGGCGCCGGCACGGGCGGCAATGGCGCGCCGGTCGGCGAGCTTGCGCCGCTGCTGCCCGACAATCCGTATGGCGCCTCCAAGGCCGCCGCCGAAATGCTGATCGCCGGTCTCACCCGCTCCTTCGGCGTTGATATCCGCGTGCTGCGCCCGGCCAATGTCATCGGCACGCGCCAGAACACCGAAAAGCTTTTGCCGCGCTTCCTGGAGCTTGCCGCCGTCGGCCGGCCGCTGCCGGTGCATGGCGATGGCGCCCAGATGCGCGCTTTCGTCACCATGACGGATTTCTGCGCCGCACTGCGCACAGTCGTTACCAAGGGCGCGGAAAACACCACCTACAATGTCGCCGGCGATGAGCTCTTCGATATCCTGACGGTGGCCCGCATGGTGCTCGATGCGGTGCAGGAGCCGGTCTCCGGCGTCAATTTCGTGACCGGTCGTCCCGAGAATGTCAGCCGCCCGCCGCTCGATACGCGCGCTTTGAAGGCGCTTGGCTGGGAGGCGAAGGGTTCGCTCCGCCGCGAGCTGCCGGCCCTTGCTGCCTGGTATGGCGCGCGCATTCCGCCCGGCCTGCGCCGCCAGATCCGCAACGTGCCGGATCTTGCGCCGCAGCGTGTGCAGGCCGTCACGCAGGCGGCGGGTTCCAGCCTGTTCCGCTCGCTCGAGCGGCACTGACAGGACCCCGCCCCAAACCCCTCCCCACAAGGGGGAGGGGCTTAACACGCCGCACCCCTGGCGCTCAAATTTCGGGCAGGGGGCAGGCTCCCTGCTTTCTCCCCCTGTGTGGGGGAGATGCCGGCAGGCAGAGGGGGTTTGGGCGACGCGCCCGAAACGCTTGACCCCCCGGCCGCATCGTGGCACCAGTCCGCCAGCTTTTCAAAGAATGCCCGGATCGACGCCGATGACCTCTGCCCTGCCTGATCACATGAACCCGACCCGCTCCTTCCAGGGGCTGATCCTGACGCTGCATAACTATTGGGCGGACAAGGGTTGCGCGGTTCTCCAGCCCTATGACATGGAAGTCGGCGCCGGCACGTTCCACCCGGCGACCACGCTGCGGGCGCTTGGCCCGAAGCCGTGGCGTGCGGCCTATGTCCAGCCCTCGCGCCGCCCGTCGGACGGCCGCTATGGCGAAAACCCGAACCGTCTTCAGCACTATTACCAGTATCAGGTCATCCTGAAGCCGAACCCGTCGAACCTGCAGGAGCTTTATCTCGGCTCGCTCGCCGCCATCGGGCTGGATCCGCTGCTGCACGACGTGCGCTTCGTGGAAGACGACTGGGAAAGCCCGACGCTCGGCGCCTGGGGGCTGGGCTGGGAATGCTGGTGCGACGGCATGGAAGTCTCGCAATTCACCTATTTCCAGCAGGTCTGCGGCATCGAATGCGCGCCGGTCGCGGGCGAGT
>NZ_CAMLFY010000076.1 GCF_946479415.1 uncultured Shinella sp.
GCGACGCCCTCGGCGGTCGATGCCGCCATGCGCGCTTTCGGCCTGCCGATGGGGCCGTTCGAAGCGCAGGATCTCGGTGGCCTCGACATCGCCGCCTTCCAGCGCAAGGCGGCGCGCGAACGGGGCGAAACGCCCTTTGCGCCGGTAGCGGAGCGGCTTTGCGCGCTTCAGCGTTTCGGCCAGAAAACCGGCGGCGGCTGGTACGACTATCAGCCAGGCGACCGGACGCCAAAACCGTCGGAGACCGTTGCGGCCGTCGTCGCCGAAGAGGCCGTGGGCCAGCCGCAGCGCGCCTGGGATGAGGCTTCGATTGCCGATGCGATCCTGCTACCGATGGTCAACGAGGCGACGCGCATTCTGGAGGAGCGCGTGGCGCTCCGTGCCGCCGATATCGATCTCGTGAAAATCCACGGCTACGGTTTTCCGCGCTGGCGGGGCGGGCCGATGCACTATGCTGAGGCGCGCGGGCTTGTGGACGTGGTGGCCGTGCTTGACCGGTTCGCGGCGGAGGGGCTTGCGGAGGCGCCCTCGGAGGGGTTGCGCCGGGCGGCGGCGGCAGGCGGTTTTTCAGCGCTGGAACGATAGGCAAGCGCTGCGGACTGTGATGAGATAGTTTGGGAGTAAAGGCATTCTGCGGGAGCCGGGGAGGGCGCAATGCAGTCGCTGATGACGCCGGGGCACAAGCCGGTACAGGTGGAAATTCTCGAGGCGGAAATCCGCAAGGTCTGCGGGTCCTTCGATCTGGAGCCCATGCGGCGCAGCGGCGTCGTCAATGGCGATGTGACCACGCGGCGCGTCGGCCCGTTCGATACGGCGATCGTCGCGCTCGATGCCTCCGAGGTGGCGCGAAATACGCGCTCCATCAAGCAGGATCCCGGCGAATATTTCTTCCTGCTCGTGCAGGATGCCGGCCAGTGTCGCGTCGAACAGGGCGATCATGTGGCCGAGCTTCTGCCGGGGGACATGTTCCTCGTCGATTCCGTCAAGCCCTCGACCTTTCTCTATCGCGGCGAGCGATCCAATCAGGTCTCGCTGCACATTCCGCGCGATGAGGTGGTGCACCGTTTCGGCAATGCCTGTGCCGGCGGCCTTTCGATCTCGCGGGAGGACCCGCTCTGGGTCGCCATGCGCGCCGTCATCGCAAAGATGCTGCTGGAGGATGGCGAGCAGGCGCAGCTCGGCGAGGCCTTCCTGTGCCTGATGGGCGCCTATCTGCATTCGAGCCGGGGAACCGGTCTTGCGACGCCGGCGGAGACCCTGCTGTCGCGCGCTTTGGCGATGATCGACCGCCACCGTGCGGACCCCGGCTTCGGTCCGCGCGAGCTTGCCACCCGTCTCAACGTGTCCGAGCGCATGTTGCAACGGCATTTCCGGCCGCTTGGCGAAACGCCCGGCCACCGCCTGCTCAATCGCCGGCTGGAGCTGGCGCATGCCCGGCTGACGGCGCGCCGGGAGCAGCCGTCGGAAGGCGTCACCGCCGTCGCTTTCGACTGCGGCTTCAACGATCTCTCCTATTTCTACCGCGAATTCCGCAAGAAATACGGCGCCACACCGGGTGCGGTTGCGCGCTGCCATTGACGCTTTTGTCCAAAAGTCGGGACGGCGCCGTCCAAGTCTGATGTCGCGCCCGCTTCTATTCTCTGCCACCAGATAGGACCGCCGGAGGAGGCGGCCTGCCATGGAGGAGGCGGAAATGATGGAATTCAAGGCGACCATCGGCGGCAAGCCAGCCCCTGTCGGCGCGGACTTCGCCGTGCTCAACCCGGCGACGGGCGAGGAGGTCGGCCGCGCGCCTGACATGGGCGGCGCCGAGCTGGATGCGGCCGTCGCCGTCGCCAAGGTGGCTTTCGCAGCGTGGTCGGCGCAGAGCGATGAGGCGCTGCAGGCGGCCTGTGCGGCTGTCACGGCGAAGATCGAGGAACATGCGGCGGAACTCGCCGAAATCATCACGCTGGAGCAGGGAAAGCCGCTGAACGGCCTCGGTTCGCGCTGGGAGGTCGGCGGTGCCGTCGCCTGGGCGGGTTATACGACAGGGCTTTCGATCCCGGTCAAGGTGTTGCAGGACAACGAGCAGGGGCGGGTGGAGCTGCACCGCAAGCCGCTCGGCGTCGTCGGCTCGATCACGCCGTGGAATTTCCCGGTGATGATCGCCGTCTGGCATATCCTGCCGGCGCTGCGCACCGGCAACACGGTCGTCGTCAAGCCTTCGCCCTATACGCCGCTTTCGACGCTGCGGCTGGTTGAGATCATGAACGAGGTGCTGCCGCCGGGCGTCGTCAACGTCGTCACGGGCGACGACAAGACGTTCAATCTCGGCGGCGCCATGTCCGCCCATCCGGATATCGCAAAGATCGTCTTTACCGGCTCCTGCGCCACCGGCCAGAAGGTCATGCAGTCCGCGGCCGCGACCATGAAGCGCCTGACGCTGGAAATGGGCGGCAACGATGCTGCCATCGTGCTGCCGGATGCCGATCCGCAGGCGATCGCCGAAGGCCTGTTCTGGGGCGCCTTCATCAACAACGGCCAGACCTGCGCGGCGATGAAGCGGCTCTATGTGCATGACAGCATCCACGACGCGGTGTGCGATGCGCTCGTTGCCTATGCGAAGGCTATTCCCGTCGGCAACGGCATGGAGGAGGCGAGCATTCTCGGCCCGATCCAGAACCGCATGCAGTTCGACAAGGTTTCGCGGCTCGTGGCGGATGCCAAGGGGCGCGGCAAGGTGCTGCTCGGCGGCGAGCCGGGCGAGGGCCTGTTCTTCCCGCCGACCATCGTGTCCGGCTTGCGCAACGGCGATGCGCTGGTCGACGAGGAGCAGTTCGGCCCGGCGCTGCCGGTCATCCGCTATTCCGATGTCGAGGAGGCAATCCGGCTGGCAAACGACAGCCCGAACGGGCTCGGCGGCTCGGTCTGGTCGTCGGATATCGCCGCGGCGAAAAAGGTGGCGAGCCGCATGGCCTGCGGCTCCGTCTGGATCAACAAACACGGCGCCATCCAGCCGAATGCGCCCTTCGGCGGCGTCAAGCTCTCCGGCATCGGCGTCGAGTTCGCAGAGGAAGGCCTTGCCGAATACACCGACATCCAGGTGGTCTTCGCCTGAGAAAACAACAGAAGAGGGAACGATCATGAGACTGACGCGATATCTTGCCGCTACGGCACTGGCCTTCGGCCTGACCGCCACCGCCGCGGCCGCCCATCCGCTGGATGGCCTGACCGCCGAGGAATATCAGAAGATCAACCAGATCCTGCGCGATCAGAAGGTTGCCGACGACACCACGCTCTATCCGCTGATCGAGCTGAAGGAGCCCGCCAAGGTCGACGTGCTCGCCTGGAAGGAGGGCGACAGCCTCGACCGCAAGGCGACGGTTTACCTGACCAGCAAGGAAGGCTTCAGCGAGGCCGTGGTCAACATCACCAAGGGCGCGGTGGAAAGCAACGAGAAGACCAAGGGACAGCCGATGGTGCTGTTCACGGAATTCATGGGCGCGCTGGAAGGCGTACTCGGCAATCCCGAAATGGTGGCCGGCCTTGCCAAGCGCGGCCTGAAGCCGGAACAGGCTTTCTGCCTGCCGCTCACCGCCGGCAATTTCTTCACCGAGGAATATACCAATTCCCGCCTGATGAAGGTGCCCTGCTATCAGGTGCCCGACGGTTCCAACTTTTATGCCAAGCCGATCGAAGGCCTGTTTGCACTCTATGATATCGGCAAGAAGGAAGTGCTGCGCGTCGTCGATACCGGCGTGCTTGATGTGCCGAAGGACGGCTGGGGCTATACGGAGGAGGAAGTCGCCAAGCGCACGCCGCTGCGCGCCGAGACCAACCCCGTTAAGCTGGTGCAGGAGGGTGGCCCGAACTACAAGATCGATGGCAGCCATCTCGAATGGGATATCTGGCGCTTCAACTTCCGCGTCGACAAGCGGCCGGGCCTGGTGCTCTCCAATCTCGACGTCAATGATGACGGCACCTGGCGCTCGGTCATCTATCAGGCGCATCTCTCGGAAGTCTTCGTGCCCTATATGGACCCGTCGGAAGGCTGGTACTGGCGCACCTATATGGACAGCGGGGAATATGGTTTCGGCCTGTTCCTGACACCGCTGCGTGCCGGCATCGATTGCCCCGCGCATGCCACCTTCCTGCCGGCGACGATCGCCGACGACAAGGGCCAGCCGCTGGTCATTCCCGATGCCATCTGCGTCTTCGAGCGCAGCATCGGCGATCCGGCCTGGCGCCATTTCGAGGTCTTTGCCCAGACGCCGGAAAAGCCGATCCCGGCGGAAGGACGCCCGGCGACGGAACTCGTGGTGCGCACGGCCTCGGAAGTCGGCAACTATGACTATCTCATCGATTACCGCCTGCAGCAGAACGGTCAGGTCAACATCTATGTCGGTGCGACCGGCCTCGATGCAGTGAAGGGCGTTGCCTCCACCTCGATGAAGGATGCGACGGCCAAGGCGGATACGGCGCATGGCACATTGATCGCGCCGAACCTCGTTGCCGCCAACCACGATCACTATTTCAACTTCCGCATCGACTTCGACGTCGACCAGCCGGTCAACCACTTCTCGACGATGGATATCGTGCCGGCCAAGCTGGATGCGTCGAGCCCGCGCAAGTCGATGTGGACGGTCGAGCACAAGATGCCGATGACGGAAATGGAGGCGCGCTACAAGCTCTCCTCCTCGCAGCCGCGCTATTTCCACATCTCCGACCCGTCGCGCGAGGGTTATCTCGGTCACGAGCCGGGCTACATGATCCACCATGGCGACGTGTCCTATGGCCCGTTCGACTTCGAGAACGACCCGCCGATGAAGCGCAATGCCTATATCGAATATTCGGTGTGGAACACGGTCTACGACCCGGAACAGCGCTATGCCGGCGGCAAGTTCGCCATGCAGAGCGATGGCTCCGATACGCTCGCCGAATGGGTGAAGAAAGACCAGAGCCTGATGGGCAAGGACATCGTCACCTGGTTCTCCGCCGGCTTCCACCACATCCCGCGCATGGAGGACTGGCCTGTTATGTCGACGGAATGGAAGACCGTGCACATCATGCCGCACAACTTCTTCGCCCATAACCCCGCGCTGACGATCCGCAAGCCGAAGTAAAAATAGAAGGCCCGGGAATGTCCCGGGCCTTTCTCATTCCGCCGGCTGCATGTCGCCGAAAACCGTCGGGATCAGTTCCGATATCGTCGGGTGGATGTGCACGGCGTGCGTGATCGTCGTGTAGGGCTTGCCGGAATACATCACGTCCAGAATGCTTTGCACCGCCTCGTCGCAGCCGGTGCCGAGAAGGGAGGCGCCGAGGATTTCCTTGGTGTCGGCATCGGCGATCACTTTCATGAAGCCGAGCGTTTCGCCCTTTTCCTTGGCGCGGCCGACGCGGCTCATCGGCCGTGTGCCGATCAAAAGCTTGCGCCCGGTCTTGCGTGCTTCCGTCTCACTCATGCCGGCGCGGCCGAGCGGCGGGTCGATATAGAGCGCGTATGTCTGGATGCGGTCGCTCACCTTGCGCGGTTCATTATCGAGCAGGTTCGCCGCGACGATCTCGAAGTCGTTATACGAGGTGTGGGTGAAGGCGCCGCGGCCGTTGCAGTCACCCATCGCGAAGATGCCGGGCACATTGGTTTCGAGCCGCTCGTCGACGGTGATGTAGCCGCGTTTGTCCACCGCCACGCCCGCCTCGTCGAGGCCGAGATCGTCGGTGTTCGGCCGCCTCCCGGTGGCGAGCAGGAGATGCGAGCCGATGATCTCGGGCGCGCCGGCCGTGCAATCGACGCCCACCCCGACACCGTCGCCGCTTTTGAAGAAGCGGATGCATTCCGCCCCGGTCCTGACAGCGATGCCCTCGCGTTCGAGGATGTCGCGCACGGCGTCGCTGATATCAGGGTCTTCCCGCGCAATCAGCCGTGGTCCCTTTTCAACGACCGTGACCTCGGCGCCGAAGCGGCGGAACATCTGGGCGAATTCCAGCCCGATATAGCTGCCTCCGATGACGACGAGGTGTTTGGGCACCGCCGTCAGATCCATGATCGAGACATTGTTGAGGTGCGGTACGTCTTCCACGCCGGGAAAATCCGGCACGACGGCACGGCCGCCGACATTGAGGAAGATCTGCGGTGCGGACAACAGGTCGTCGCCGACGCGAATTTCCGTCGGGCTTTCGAAACGGGCATGGCCGCGCAGGAAGGTCAGGCCATCCATGCTTTCCAGCCAGTCCTCGTTGCCCTTGCGGGCATCGAAACGCACCTTGTCCTTGCGCGCCATGACCTTGGCGAAATCCACGGTGACAGGGCCCGTCACCACGCCATACTCGGCGCCGCGGCGGGCGAGGTGCGCGGCATAGGCGCTGGCGACCATGGCCTTGGTCGGCATGCAGCCGGTGTTGACGCAGGTGCCGCCGACGAGCTTGCGCTCGATCAGCGCCACCTTCCGGCCGGCGGCCGTCAGCCGGCCGGCGAGCGACGGGCCGGCCTGGCCCGCGCCGATGATAATGGCGTCGAATGTCTGCATCAGAGAACCGACGAAACGACGAAGAGGCCGAGCAGCACGGCGACCGCATCTTCGAGAAGCGCGATGGGCAGGTCCTTGCCGCCAATCGCCGCGACGAGGCGTTGGCGGGCTTCCGCGCCGCCCAAAGTGCCGATGACCGCGCCGACCACGCCGGCCACCAGGCCGCCGATCAGCGCACCGCCGGCGGTGCCGATGACGGCGCCGCAGAAGGCACCGCTGACGATGCGGGCGCCGAACTGCTGCGGCACCTTGCGGCTCGGTGTGCTCGGCAGCTGGTCGGTGACGAATTCGACCAGCGCCAGGATACCGAAAATATAGGGCGTGAAGCGATAGCCCATGAAGGCGGCCCAGGTGCCGGAAACCGGCAACCAGCCGAGGGCGGCGCCAATGCTGACGGCCGCCGGTGCCGTCATGGCGCGAAGCCCCGCCACGACACCGATCAGCAATGCGAGAATGTAAATGCTCATTGTCCCCTCAAAAATTTGCGCCGGACATCGGGCCCGGGATGGTTCCCGGCAGAGATGAAATGCATTATCGAAATGGAGGATGGGCCGGCTGGAAGACTGTCGGATGGCATGGCCGATTGCAATGGGATTCTTTTGCCTGATAAGTTCTTCCGGCATAAATTTTAAAGCGCTTTGGACGCGGCAACAAACGTCGTGTCTTGTCCTGCCCCCGCAGTCTGTTTTTTGCGATTTGCTGCCATATATGGAATGCTTTGCCCGGACGGGCTTTCTGAAACGTGGTGAAACTGTGGCCACGAATTGCCGCACAAGGAGAGGTTTTCACATGCGCCCAGTCGTCAAGTTTATCGGAGCAGCTCTGGCCCTCGGCCTGGCTGCTGGTGCCGCCCAGGCCCAGGTCGTCGTTTCCTCGAAGATCGATACGGAAGGCGGCGTTCTCGGCAACATCATCCTGTCCGTTCTGAATGCCAACGGCATCCAGACGACGGACCGCGTGCAGCTCGGCGCGACGCCGGTCGTGCGCCAGGCGATCATCGCAGGCGAGATCGACATCTATCCGGAATATACCGGCAATGCCGCCTTCTTCTTCGAAAAGGCCGACGATCCGGCCTGGAAGGATGCGACCAAGGCCTATGAGCTTGCCAAGACGCTCGACTATGACGCCAACAAGATCGTCTGGCTGCAGCCGTCGCCGGCCAACAACACCTGGGCGATCGCGCTGCGCAAGGATGTGACCGAGCCGAACAAGCTCGTCACGCTCAGCGACTTCGGCAAATACGTCTCCGGCGGTGGCCAGGTCGTTCTCGCGGCCTCCTCGGAATTCGTGAACTCGGCAGCGGCGCTTCCAGCCTTCCAGACGACCTACGGCTTCACGCTGAAGCCGGAACAGCTGATCACGCTTTCGGGCGGTGACACCGCCGCGACGATTGCCGCCGCCGCCAACCAGACCAACGGCGCGAACGCCGCGATGGTCTACGGCACGGATGGCGGCATTGCGCCGTCGGGCCTCGTCGTTCTCGAAGACGACAAGGGCGTGCAGCCGGTCTACCAGCCTTCGCCGATCATCCGCGAAGAGGTGCTGAAGGCCAATCCGCAGATCGAGGAGCTGCTGAAGCCCGTCTTCGAAAAGCTCGACCTCGTCACGCTGCAGGATCTCAACGGCCGCGTTCAGGTCGGCGGCGAGCCGGCCAAGGCAGTTGCCGAAGACTTCCTCAAGAAGAATGGCTTCATCAAGTAAGCTCTTTTCACCCTTCGCCCATCCGGGCGGAGGGTTTCCCCTTTGAAAGGCGTGCATGCGGTTCAGGATCGACAAGCTCGGCGTGGTGATCGCCGCTTTGCTGGCTTACGGCGCCTTTCTAGCGCCGTTTGCCAATTTCCGTGCCAACCGCATCGTGCCGGGCGAGCCGCGGGCGATCCTCGATGCGCTGCCATCCGGCCTCGGCGCTGTGCTGCTCGCCTTTGTTATCGTCGCCCTCGTGCTCATCGTGCTGAAGACGCCGACGCTTCTGCGGCTGATGCTCGGCCTCGCGGCCCTGGCAATCCTCGCGGTTCTGATCGGCCTTGCCGCCGGCCATCTGACGCCACCGGAAAATACCTATGCCCGCGTCTCGCCGGCCTCCGGTTTCTGGCTCACCAGCTTTGCCTTCGCGCTTCTGACCGCCGATGCGCTGGCCCGGCTGAAGCTCGCGCCGCTTGCGCGGGTGGCGCTGCTGGCGGCCGTTACCGTCGCTATCGCGGCACTTCTGATGTCCGGCGCCTGGGACGGGCTGTCGATCCTCAAGGAATATGGCAGCCGCGCCGAGACCTTCTGGCTGGAGGCGAGCCGGCATGTCGTGCTGGCGCTCGGCTCGCTGGCGGCCGCGTCCTTGGTCGGCCTGCCGCTTGGCATTCTTTGCCATCGGGTGGAAGCCTTGCGCGCCGGGGTACTCAATGTGCTCAACATCATCCAGACGATTCCGTCGATTGCGCTGTTCGGCCTGCTCATCGCACCGCTCGGCTGGATCGCGCTCAATGTGCCGGGAGCGGCGGCCATCGGCATTCGCGGCATCGGCGCCGCCCCCGCCTTTGTCGCGCTTTTCCTCTATTCGCTGCTGCCTGTCGTCGCCAACACGGTGGTCGGCCTTGCCGGCGTGCCGCGCGATGCCAATGATGCGGCGCGCGGCATCGGCATGACGGATCGCCAGCGGCTGTTCGGCGTCGAGCTTCCACTGGCCTTTCCGGTCATTCTCACGGGCATCCGTATCGTGCTGGTGCAGAATATCGGCCTTGCCACCATTGCCGCCCTGATCGGCGGCGGCGGCTTCGGCGTCTTCGTCTTCCAGGGCATCGGCCAGACGGCCATGGACCTCGTGCTGCTCGGCGCGGTGCCGACGGTCGCGCTCGCCTTTGCGGCGGCGACCGTTCTCGACGCCGCGACCGAACTTTCCCATTCCAAACCCGGCAGGGCAGCATGATCGAGATCGAAGGCATTACCAAGCACTACGGCGACAACACGGTCGTCGACACTGTCTCGATGACCATCGCGCCGCGCACGATCACCGTCATCGTCGGCACGTCGGGCTCCGGCAAGACGACGCTGATGCGCATGGTCAACCGCCTGGTCGAGCCGACCTCGGGCATCATCCGCATCGACGGCGAGGACAATCGGTCGATCCCCGGCTACGAACTGCGCCGACGCATCGGCTATGCCATCCAGGGCCACGGCCTCTTTCCGCACCGTACGGTCGCGGAAAACATCGCCACCGTGCCCGGCCTGCTGGGATGGGACAAAGGCCGCATCGATGCCAAGGTGAAGGAGTTGCTCTCGCTTTTCCAGCTCGATCCCGCCGCCTTCGGCCCGCGTTACCCGCACGAACTGTCGGGTGGCCAGCAGCAGCGCGTCGGCGTTGCCCGCGCGCTCGCCGCCGAGCCGAAAATTCTTTTGATGGACGAGCCCTTCGGCGCGCTCGATCCGGTCATCCGCGCCAAGGCGCAGGACGACCTGCTGGCCATCCAGAGACATTTCGGCACGACCATCATCCTCGTCACGCATGACATGGAGGAGGCCTTCCACCTCGCCGACAAGATCGCCGTGATGGACAAGGGCAGGATCGTGCAATACGCCGCGCCCGAGGAGATGCTGGTCAATCCCGCCACGGATTTCGTCGAGACGTTGATCGGCGCCGGCGAGCGGCCGTTCCGGCTTCTTTCGATCGGCACGGCGGGGGATGCTGCCGAAGCGGGCAATGCGGAGGGTGAACCGCTCCCGGCGGCCACCAGCCAGCGCGATGCCCTGTCGGCGCTGCTCTGGTCCGGTCGTGATGCCCTGCCGGTCGTCGGTGCGGATGGCGCAGCCCTCGGCCGCGTGACGCTCGCCGGCCTTGCCCGCCGTGCCGCGAGGCCGCAATGAAGCGGCTTCTGCCCAATCTCCTGCGGCTGGCGGCGCTGATCATCCTGATCGCCTTTCTCGTCCAGCCCGGCCTGTTCGAGCCGCTCTTGAAGCCGCTGGTGCAGGCCAATGCGCCGGCGATCTACAATCAGGGCAGCCTGCTCTCGCTGACGCTGTCGCATCTCGCGACCGTTTTTACCGCGACGCTGGCCGCAACCATCGTCGCCGTCGGGCTCGCCATTCTCGTGACGCGGCCCATCGGCGCGGAATTCCTGCCGCTGTCGCGCAGCCTCGTGAATATCGGCCAGACCTTTCCGCCGGTCGCCGTGCTGGCGCTTGCCGTGCCCGCTGTCGGCTTTGGCGAGAAGCCGACGCTGATTGCGCTTTTCCTCTATGGCCTGCTGCCGATCTTCGAAAATTCCATGACCGGCCTTTCCACCCTGCCGCCCGCCATCGTGGAGGCGGCGAAGGGAACCGGCATGACGGCATGGCAGCGGCTGACCAAGGTGGAGCTGCCGCTGGCGCTGCCGATCATTCTCGCCGGCATCCGCCTTTCGGTGACCATCAGCCTGGCCACCGCCACCATCGGTTCGACGGTCGCGGCAAAAACCCTCGGCGAGGTCATCATCGCCGGCCTGCAGTCCAACAACCTTGCCTTCGTGCTGCAAGGTGGTCTCGTCGTCGCGGTGCTGGCGGTGCTGATCTACGATGCCTTCTCCGCGCTCGAGCGCATGCTTTCGCGCCGGGCGGGTCGAGTCTAATCGTCGGTTTCGAGATCGTAGACGAGAATGCCGGCGACGCCGCCCTCGGCCGCCGCGACAAGGCGGCCGCCGGTCTGTTTATGCTCGGGATCTTCCAGATAGGCATCGCGCGAAAAACTGTCGGCGAAATCGACAATGAAGCCGTCTGAAAAGCCCTTGTCCATGCTGGTTTCCGGGCTGACATTGGTGCCGATATGCACGGCGACCATGCCCGGCAGGCGGTCTTTCAGGGCATCGATCTCGTTGAACAGCTCGGTCTTGTAGGCGACGGAAATGGTCGGCTTGAAGCGGATGAAGACGCAGTGGCGGATCATGGTTCCCCCTATCGGATGTTGGCGCGGGCGCGCGGACGCTGGTCGTTGCGCTCGTACTGAAAGACCTGGGCCGGCAGCGCCGGCAGGCCGCGGATGATGTCCGCGCCCTTCTCGCCCACCATGATGGTCGGCGCATTGGTGTTGCACGAAGGCACGCGCGGCATGACGGAACTGTCGCAGACGCGCAGTCCGTCAAGCCCATGCACCTTCAAATCGAGCCCGACGACGGCATCCGCGCCCGTGCCCATCTTGCAGGTGCCGACGGGATGATGGTCCGTCTTGGCATTGGCGCAGCCATAGTTGAACAGGTCTTCGTCTGTCACGACCTTCGGTCCCGGCAGGCGCTCGGCCATGACGAAGGGTTTCAGCGCAGCCTGCTGCATGATTTCGCGGGCGATCTTCAGGCCCTCGAGCGACATCTTACGATCATGCGGGTCGTCCCAGTAGTTCGGATCGATCAGCGGTGCGGCCGAGGGGTCGGCGGAGGCAAGCCGCACCGTACCCTTGGAGCGCGGGTGCAGATAGGCGGAGTTCAGCGTCACGCCGGCGTTCTTCAGCTTTTCGACACCCGCTTCGATGCCTGAGCCGAGGCCTAGATGGAACTGGATGTCCGGCGAACGCGCCTCCGGATCCGCATACCAAAAGCCGCCGGTTTCGAAGAGCGAGGAGGCGACGGGGCCGGAACGGAACAGCACATATTGCAGGCCGGCCCAGAGCGTGCGGTGCAGCTTGGCCACGCCGTCATAGGTATGGTCGCCGGTGCATTCGGAGATGACGAAGAGGTCGAGATGGTCCTGCATGTTGGAGCCGACGCCGGGCAGGTCGTGCTTGACCTCGACGCCGACCGAACGCAGGTGATCGGCCGGGCCGATGCCGGATTGCTGCAACAGTTTCGGCGAGCCGATGGCGCCGGAGGAGACGAGCACCTCACGCTCGGCCCGGATGGTCTCGACACCGTTGCCGCTGACGACCTCGACGCCGACGGCGCGCGTGCCCTCCAGCACGATGCGGGCGACGCGGGCGCCGGTGCGGATGGTGAGGTTCTTGCGATCCTTGATCGGCGAGAGATAGCCGAGCGAGGCGGAGGAGCGGCGGCGGTTGCGCTGGGTCAGCTGATAGAAGCCGACGCCGGCCTGCTGGCGGCCGTTGAAATCGTGATTGTAGGGAATACCGAGTTCCTGGCCGGCGCGGATATAGGCGTCGCAGATCGGCAGCGCCGAGACCGGCATGGAAACACCGAGCGGCCCGCCATAGGAATGGTAGTCGTCGGCGAAACGCTGGTTGTCCTCGGCGCGCTTGAAGTAGGGCAGGATTTCCCGGTAGCTCCAGCCCTCGCAGCCGTCTTCGCTGGCCCAGAGATCGTAGTCGGCGGCGTTGCCGCGCGTATAGAGCTGCGCATTGATCGAGGAACCGCCGCCGATGACCTTGGCCTGCGTGTAGCGCAGGACGCGGCCTTTCATGTGCTTCTGTGGCACGGTTTCCCAGCCCCAGCTGGCAACGCCCTTGGTCATCTTGGCGAAGCCGGCCGGCATGTGGAACAGCGGGTTCCAGTCCCCGCCGCCGGCTTCCAGCAGCAGCACGCGGACGGTCGGGTCCTCGGAAAGCCGGTTCGCCAGAACGCAGCCGGCGGGGCCGGCGCCGGTGATGATATAGTCATAGGTCATGCCTTGGTCCTCAGAATGTATGCAGGCGCGGCGGCTCAGAGCCTGCCGATCGACAGCCCGCCGTCGAGATTGATCACCGAGCCGGTGGCGAAGGCGAATTTGCCGCTCGCGAGCGCCGCCGCGACGGAGCCGATGTCCTCGGGCTCGCCCCAGCGCTTCATCGGCACGAGGCCGCCTTCGATCAGCGCGTCGTATTTCGTGGAGACGGCGGCCGTCATGTCGGAGCGGATGATGCCCGGACGGATTTCGAACACGCCGATACCGGTGTCCGCGAGCCTGAGCGCCAGTCCCTGGCTGAAGGCGGCAAGGCCGGCCTTTGTCATGCAATAGTCGAGCCGTTCGGGCGAGGTGAGGCCGGCGGAAACGGAGGTAATGTTGATGATCGCCCGTGGACTGGCCGCCTGCTTCGAACGGAGCATGGCCTTCAGCACAGCCTGCGTGAAGAACACCGTGCCGCGCAGGTTCGTCGAGACGATCGTGTCGAAATTCTCCGGCGCCAGATCGAGAAAATCACCGCGCACGACGGAGGCGATGCCGGCATTGTTGACGAGGCAATTTATGGCGCCAAGCTGGTCTTCGACGGCCGCGACCGTGGCGGCATGGCCGGAGAGATCGGCAAGATCGCCCTTGAGGTAGATCGCGCGGGCACCCAACCGGGCGAGGTCGGAAATCATTGTATCGGTCGTGGCATCGCTGTCGCCGATGCCGGTGATCGCGATGTCGAAGCCTTCGGCTGCCAGGGCTTTCGCGATGCCGAGGCCGATGCCGCGGCGGCCGCCGGTGACGGTGGCGACGGGGCGCGTCATGCTGACAACTCCTTTGCGCGGATATGGTCGGCGACGCGCAGCGCCTGGGCGGCGATGGTGAGCGCCGGATTGACGGCCGCCGAGGTCGGCAGGCAGCCGCCGTCGACGACGTAGAGATTGGCGTGGTCGAAGGCGCGGCAATAAGGGTCGAGCGGGGCGGTGGCCGGATCGAGGCCCATGCGCACCGTGCCGCACTGGTGCGAGGGGGTGCGCTTGTCGAAGGGCTGCGTGAGGACGATTGGGTAGCCGGCGGCCTTGAAATGGGCGCGCATCTTCGCCTCCAGGCCGGCGAGTGCCTCCATGTTGGAACGCTTCCATTGCATGATGATGCCCTTGCCGTCGACCATGATGCGGCTTTCGGGATTCGGAAGGTCTTCGGTCATCATGTACCAGTCGATCGCGTGGCCGGCCATGAAGTCGAGCGCGAAGCGGGGGGCGTAGGCCGGCGCGTTGGCTTTCAGGATGTCGCCGTTGATCTTGCCCAGCAGCTGGACATTGCCGAGCGGCAGGCCGTCGCGACCGCCGGTCAGATAATAGTCGTTCAGCATCAGCGTCTTCTGGTAGATGCTGTCGTTGCGCCGGAACGGATTGATTGCCAGCATGGCGCTGCAATTGTGGTTCATGAAGTTGCGGCCGACCTGGTCCGAGCCGTTGGCGAGCCCTTTGCCGTCGCCGGAGCGCAGCAGGATGGCGGCCGAGTTGATCGCGCCAGCCGAGAGGATGACGAGTTTCGGGGAAAGCCGCCTCCTCTCGCCGCCGTGGGTGTAGTGGATCGCGGTGATCCGGCCGTCCGGTCCTGCCTCCAGCGTATCGACATGGGCGGAGGTGACAAGCGTGATATCAGGATCGAGCAGGGCGGCAGCAAGCGGCGCGGTCTCCGCGTCTTTCTTGCCCTTGCCGGCGTTGGGAAAGCCATCCCAGGGCGTGCGCCCGCCGGCAAGCCATGTGTCGATATCGACGCCGAGCGGCAGGGTCGCCGGATTGAGCCCCTGCGCCTTCAGCTCCGTGCGGGCGCGGGCGATGGCCGGCTCGTCCGGCACGGGGCCGTGCGGATAGGGCGTGGAATGGTGCGGTTCGGTCGGGTCCTGGCCCAGTTCGCCGCGCACCTCGAACAGGCGCTCGGCCTTGCCGTACCACGGCTCCAGCTCTTCGTAGGGGAAGGGCCAGGCCGGCGAGACGCCACCGAGATGCTGCATCTCGGTGAAATCCTCGGCGCGATAGCGCAGGAGCACCGCGCCGAAGAGCTTGGAGTTGCCGCCGACGAAATAGAAATTGCCCGGATTGAACGCCGTGCCATCAGGCTCGCGCCACATCTCCTTCGGCCGGAAATGGCCGTCGACGAAGATCGAGCGGTAGCTGCGCGTCTCGGGCGTATCGGGCAGGCGCTCGCCGCGCTCGAGGATGACGATGCGCGCGCCCGAGCCGGCAAGTGCTGCGGCCATGGTGGAGCCGCCGATGCCCGATCCGATGATGACGATGTCCGGCTGCGTGGTCATGGTTTTACTCAGGCGATGCGAAGCTGGCTTGCCGGATCGAAGAACACGGCCTTGTCGAGGTTGAAGGCAAGACGCGCCACCTGCCCGGCAGCGATGCGCACGTCGGCACGCAGACGCGCGACGATCTCCTTGCCGCCGAGATGGGTGACGGCGAAGGTATCGGCGCCGGCGGGCTCGACCACCTCGATCAGGCAGTCGCCCTCGGCAACCGTGCGGGCGTTGCGGTCGGCCCCGTCGGGATCCGTCAGCGCTTCCGGGCGAATGCCGAAAATGATCTCCTTGCCGTTGTAGGCAGAGAGGCTGCCCGGCGCATTCGGCACCGCGAGCACCAGCGGCTCGGCCTGATGGCGGGCCAGCGAGACCGCAAGGCCGGAGCCGTTGTTCTCGACCTTGGCCTTCAGGAGGTTCATCGCGGGCGAGCCCATGAAATCCGCGACGAAGGTGTTGGCCGGATTGTTGTAGATCTCCGCCGGCGAGCCGAACTGCTGCAAAACGCCGTCCTTCAAGACAGCGATCTTGGTGGCAAGCGTCATCGCCTCGATCTGGTCGTGCGTGACATAGACGATCGTGGTCTTCATGCGCTGGTGGAGGCGCTTGATTTCCGTGCGCATGTCGACGCGCAGCTTGGCGTCGAGGTTGGACAGCGGCTCGTCGAACAGGAAGAGCTTCGGGTCGCGCACCAGCGCCCGGCCCATGGCGACGCGCTGGCGCTGGCCGCCGGAGAGCTGGCCGGGCTTGCGCTCGAGCAGATGGCCGATCTGCAGCATGTCGGCGACCTGCTTGATGGCCTTGTCGCGCTCGTCCTTCGGCACACCGCGGATTTCCATGCCGAAGGCGATGTTTCCCGCGACCGTCATGTTCGGATAAAGCGCGTAAGACTGGAACACCATGGCGATGTCGCGCTTTGAAGGGTGCAAGCCCGAAACTGAGCGGCCGTCGATGGCGATATCACCCGAGGTGATCGGTTCCAGCCCGGCGATCGTGTTGAGCAGCGTGGACTTGCCGCAGCCGGAAGGGCCGACGAGCACGAGGAAGCCGCCCTGCTCGATCTCCAGATTGATATCCTTCAGGATTTCGAGCGAACCGTAGGATTTGCGCAGGCTGCTGATTTTCAAGAAAGACATGGGCGTTATCCTTTCACGGCGCCGGACATCAGGCCGCGCACGAAGTACCGTCCGGAGACGATGTAGACGATGAGGGTGGGCAGGGCGGCGAGGATCGCGCCCGCGAAATGCACGTTGTATTCCTTCACGCCCGTCGAGGACTGCACGAGGTTGTTGAGTGCAACGGTCATCGGCGTCGTGTCGGCGCCCGAGAAGGAGGCGCCGAACAGGAAGTCGTTCCAGATATTGGTGAACTGCCAGATGACCGAGACGACGATGATCGGACCCGACGACGGCAGCAGGATGCGGTAGAAGATCTGGAAGAAGCTCGCGCCGTCGATCTGGGCGGCACGCACCAGTTCCGTCGGGAAGTTCTCATAGTAGTTGCGGAAATAGAGCGTGGTGAAGCCGAGGCCGTAGATGATGTGTACGAAGGTCAGGCCCCAGATTGAGCCGGCAAGCCCCATCATGCCGAGAATGCGGGCCATCGGGATGAGCACGATCTGGAACGGGATGAAACAGGAGAGCAGCAACAGGCCGAAGAAGACGTTCGAGCCCTTGAATTGCCACTTCGTCAGCACATAGCCGTTCAGCGCGCCGATGATCGTGGAGATTGCAACAGCCGGCACGACCATCAGGATCGAATTGATGAAGAAGGGGCGAAGGCCCGTCGGCTGCACGCCGATCTGCGCCGTCGACCAGGCGGAGATCCACGGTTCGATCGTCCATTGCTGCGGCAAGTTCAGCATGCCGCCCTGGCGAATTTCTTCCAGCGGCTTCAGCGAATTCACCAGCATCACATAGAGCGGCAGCAGGTAATAGACCGCAAACAGGATGAGGGCGGTGTAGATCAGCGCGCGCGTCAGCTTGTTGTGCGAGATGACGTTGTCGGGATTGGAAACGCTCATCGGCCTTTGCCTCCGCGGATTTCGGAATAGAGGTAGGGGATGATGATCGAGAAGATCATGACCAGCATGATGATGGCCGAGGACGCACCGATGCCCATCTGGTTGCGGGTGAAGGTGTAGGAATACATGAAGGTCGCCGGCAGCTCGGTCGCCTGGCCCGGCCCGCCGCCGGTCAAGGCGACCACGAGGTCGTAGGCCTTGATGGCGAGGTGGGCGAGCACGACGAAGGCCGACAGAAAGACCGGGCGCATCAAGGGAATGATGATGCGGCGATAGATGGTCGAAGTCGAGGCGCCGTCGATCTGGGCCGCCTTGATGATCTCGTTGTCGACGCCGCGCAGGCCGGCGAGGAACATCGCCATGACGAAGCCGGACGACTGCCAGACGGCGGCGATGACAACACAGTAGATCGCGTAGTTGCGGTCCTTGATCCAGTTGAAGGCGAAGCTTTCCCAGCCCCAGAGATGCATGGTGTTCTCAAGCCCGATGCCGGGATCGAGGAACCATTTCCAGGCGGTGCCCGTCACGATGAAGGAGAGCGCCATCGGGTAGAGATAGATAGGCCGCAGAATGCCTTCCGCGCGGATCTTCTGGTCGAGCAGGATGGCGAGCGCCAGGCCCAGCACCGAGCAGATGATGATGTAAAGCGAGGCGAAGATCGCCAGATTCGAGATCGCCCGCCACCAGTGCGGCAGCGCCCAGAGCTTGGAATAGTTGCTCAGCCCCACGAAATTGTAGGAGGGCAGCATCTTGCTGTCCGTTAGCGACAGGAAGCCCGTATAGGCGATGAAGCCGTAGACGAAGACGAGCACGATGAGGAAACTGGGTGCCAGCACGAGCTTCGGCAGAAGCTCCTGCAGCCGGCTTCGGCTATCCATGGTCGATACCACCGTTGTTGTGCGGTTTAGCGCTTTATGGGCGATTGCCCCTCACCCTAACCCTCTCCCCGCAAGCGGGGAGAGGGGACTGGGCGGTGCGGCATTCTTCCTTCGCCCCGCTTGCGGGGAGAAGGTGCCGGCAGGCGTATGAGGGGCGAACCCCTCGGCACCTTATTACTTCGCGGCCTCGACGGCGGCCTTGAGTTCCGTCACGGCTTCCTCGGAGGAAAGCTCGCCGTTGAACTGGCGGGTCACGACGTCATAGATCGCGTTCTTGACGGAGGCCGGGTTTGCGTGGCCATGCGCCATGGAGCCGAACAGCGTGCCGTTGGTGTTGGCTTCCGCGAGGTCCTTGATGGCCTTCTTGCCGCAATCGTCGAAGGCTTCATCCGAGACGTCGGTGCGGGCCGGCGCCGAACCCTTGACCACGTTGAAGGCCGACTGGAAGGTCGGGCTTTCAATGGCGGATGCCATGGTCAGCTGGGCCGGAACCTTCTCTGCGGCGACCTTGAACATCGCGAACTGGTCGGAGTTGAAGGTGACCGAGCCCTGCGTGCCGGGGAAGCGCATGCAGACGAAATCGCCGCCCGGCTTCTTGCCGGCCTTGATGAATTCGCCCTTGGCCCAATCGCCCATGAACTGCAGGCCGGCCTTGCCCTCGATGACCATGGCGGATGCCAGGTTCCAGTCACGGCCCGAGAAGTTGTCGTCCACATAGGAGCGCAGCTTCGTCATGCGGTCGAAGGCTTCCTTCATCTGGGCGCCGCCCAGCGTGTCGGGATCGAGATCGATGAAGGCCTTCTTGTAGAAGTCGTTGCCGAAGGAGAGCACGACAGCGTCGAAGATCGTCGCATCCTGCCACGGCTGGCCACCATGGGCGACCGGCGTGATGCCCTGTTCCTTGAACTTGTCGAGCAGAGCGACGAGTTCGTCCCAGTTTGCCGGCTCCTTGCCGCCCGCCTTGTCGAGGGCCGCCTTATTGATCCACATCCAGTTGGTGGAGTGGACGTTGACGGGTGCCGCGATCCAGTGGCCGTCATACTTCGAGAATTGTTGCAGCGCGGTCGGGATTACCTTGTCCCAGCCTTCCTTGGCAGCGATCTCGTCGAGATTGCCGAGTGCGCCTTCCTTGGCCCAGTCGAGAATGTCGAAGCCGAGCATCTGCACGGCGGTCGGCGCGTTGCCGGCCGTAACGCGGGCGCGCAGAACCGTCATGGCTTCCGTGCCGCCACCGCCGGCAACCGGCATGTCGGTCCAGGAAATGCCCTTGGATTCGAGGTCCTTCTTCAGGACGTCGAGAGCGGCAGCTTCACCGCCCGACGTCCACCAGTGCAGAACTTCCACGTTTTCAGCTGCGCGAGCGGCCGTGCCGCCCAGGCCCATCAGCACCGCAATTGCTGCAGTGGTCGTCAGAAACTTGCGCATCGTATTCCTCCCGTTTGCAAGTTCGAGGGCGAGAGCCTCCTCCCGCCGATATGACCGAGCCCCTTTAGGGCGTCGGAATCCAGTCTATGGCTCAAAGCGCCGCGCCAATTTAAAACGTTGTAAATTTGCGGAGTCAAGTCGCCACGGCAGGGCACGGCAACAGTCTTTGAGATTGCGGTAAATTCAGGCGATTTCAGCGATTGCCGAAAATCATTGCGCTTTGTGCATTGCATTGCAAACGTTTTAAATTCTGTGCGACGCAAGATTGCCGAAGGGCGGGTCGCTCGATATGGTGCCGGAAATCGACGTCCCCCATCCGAAGAAGCCTGCCCGTGTCCCGCATCGAAAAGCCCGCCGACAATGAAACCGCCCGCAGCACGCTTCGAGCCAGCAAGCCGACGCTGAAGACGATCGCGGAACTGACCGGCCTTGCCATCACCACCGTGTCGCGCGCGCTCGGCAATGCGCCGCAGATTTCCGAGAGCACAAGGCGCCGCGTACACGAGGTGGCCGCCGAGATCGGCTACCTGCCGGATCGGGCCGCCCAGCGTCTCAAGACTGGCCGCACCAATGTGATTGCCGTGCTGCTCGATCCGCACGAGGAAATCCTGGGCTTCGGTACGTCCATCATGCATGGCCTGGCACGCGCGCTTCAGACGACGCCCTACCATCTCATCGTCACGCCGAACTTCCTCGACGGCAGCAATGTCGATGCGGTCAACTACATCATCCGCAACGGCATGGCCGACGGTCTGATCTTTTCGCGCACCGAGCCGTTCGACCCGCGCGTGCGGCTGCTGCTCGAAAACGGCTTTCCCTTCGTCACCCACGGCCGTACGGAATTTTCCACCCCGCACGCCTTCGTCGATTACGACAATTTCGCCTTTGCTTACGAGGCGACCAAGCGACTGATCGTCAAGGGCCGGCGCAAGGTCACGATTATCCTGCCGCCCAAGCGTCTGACCTTCTGTCAGCACATGCTGCACGGCTTCATGACCGCGGTGCGCGAAGCGGGCGTTGCCTACGAAATCCCTGAAACGCTCGACCTCGACAGCCCCGCCGACATGATCCGCGACTACATGCGCCGCCGCAGTACCGAGCCTGATGCACCCGATGGCTATACCTGTCCCGGCGAAGTTTCCGCGCTCGCCACGATCACCGGCATGAGCGACAACGGACTTTCGCTCGGCGTGGAATATGACATCGTTGCCAAACAGACGTCGCGTCTGCTCAGCCAGATCCAGCCGAAGGTCGAGACTATCTACGAGGACCTGAAGGCGGCCGGCGAGGCGATGGGCAGCCTGCTGCTCCAGCGTATCGCCGGAGAACCTGTCGAGGCATTGAGCGTCCTGCAAAGCCCGCAGATCGGCTTTTCCATCGGATGAGGCAAGGTTTTCGGCCCTTGCCGATCTCCCCCCTTGTGGGGGAGATGCCCGGCAGGGCAGAGGGGGGTGAA
>NZ_CAMLFY010000077.1 GCF_946479415.1 uncultured Shinella sp.
CCAAGGTCCGCTGCCCACCTCTTACTCTACGACAAGAGGCAACGACAGATAAGGATGACGAAGAAGGAGAGGTGGTGCGCCGATCCGGCAAGCTGTGCGGATGCCGGGATGGAGAGAAGAGTGTACATTCTGGGCAAGCGGGCAATAAAGAAAGCGGAATCCGTTGAGAGTTGAAGCAACCGATCCGCGCTCTGTCGGCCAATAGACGGGCACGTTTCCCTCCCCTCCGTCCTCCTCGGGCTTGAGCCGAGGATCCATGCCACATGGCACGACGGCAAGCATCGAAGAACGCAAACGGCAAAAGACCCGGATGCAGGGGAACATCCGGGCCTTCGGGGAGGTCAGTGACAGGGTCGCTTAGCGGCAGACCTTGATGCGCTTGATGACGACATTGCCGTAGTAGTCGTAGGACTTGATCTTCTTGATGAAGCAATAGGGCTGGTAGTCGTAGCTGTAGTAGCCGGCCTGAGAAGGCGCGGCGAAGGAGACGGCGGCGACGAGGGCGATGGTGGCGGAAACGATGAACTTGCGCATGGGGTATCTCCTGATCGGTTAAGGATGAGCCTCTCTCATCCGGTGATTGGAAGGTCTCATATCCCCACGCGCCCCGCTGTTTCCGATGGAACAGGGCCTCTCCGGCTCAATCGGCCCCATACGTTTGACGTTCAGGCAGATGTCAGCGACGGGCGTTAGGCACGGGCAGGCTTTGAAGAAAGGTTCACGCCATGACATATCGTATCGCCACGCTTGCAGCCCTCACCGCAATCTGCCTCAGCGCCCCGGCTTCCGCCGCGACGACAATCAAGGTTATCGAGGGCGGGGAAGGCGGAGGCCCTATGACGCTCTCGCTCAACCAGCCGACGGTCAAGGCCGGCGACGTCGTCTTTGCCGTGCACAATGACGCGGTCAGCGAAGCGCATGAGATGGTTCTGGTAAGGTTGAAGACAGCGGGCGAGGAAGTCCGCGTGGTCGCCGCGAAACATCGCGTGGATGAAAAGGCGCTCAAGAGCCTCGGCGAGGTCTCGGACCTGAAGCCGGGTCAGGATGGAATGCTGAAAGCGACGCTCAAGGCTGGCACCTATCTATTGCTCTGCAACATCAAGGGCCATTATGAAGCCGGCATGCATGCCAAGTTGACGGTGACCAAGTAGGGCTGGAGCGGCCGACGGCCTATTTGGAGGCCTTGATGCGCCTGGTTTTTGCGGCCGGGCGTGCCGGTTCTTCGGCGGGCTGCTGTTGCAGGCGCAGTTCGCGCAGCCGCGCGGTCTTCTTTTCGCGGGCGGTGGCTTCCGATGCGATGATGGTGCGCGCCGTCTCATCCGTCGCTGCCGCCTTTTCGCGGGCCGAAAGTTTGACGGGATTGAAGAATTCTTCCTTGGTCGCGGTCATGATCTCTCCTTCCTGGAGCGATGGCCGGAGGTGGCCTGAAGCAATGGCCGGAGGTGGACGGGCCGGGCAATCGCCCGGCCGCCAAGAGCATTTCCGGTAAACTCTGGTTCACCGGAAATGCTGCAGCTTTTGTCTTTTTGCCGCATTGTCCGACGCCCAAGCGATCTCGCTTCGGCTGGAAATGCTTTAGCGCGTGCGCACGGCCTTCTTGGGCGCAGGCAGCAGGCCTTCGCGCTGCATCTGCTTGCGCGCAAGCTTGCGCTGGCGGCGAATGGCTTCCGCCTTCTCGCGTGCCCGCTTTTCCGACGGCTTTTCAAAGGCGCTGCGCGCCTTCATTTCGCGGAAAACGCCTTCGCGCTGCAATTTCTTCTTCAGGACGCGCAGCGCCTGATCGACATTGTTATCTCTGACGAGAACCTGCAAGTGGTGTCCTTTCTCTCGCGGCTCGTGCCGCATTGGTGGCGGAAAATAAAAATCCGTGAAGCCTACTATCACTTCCCGCCGCGAATGTTCAGTGGTTTTAACCACGGACTTGCTTTTCCTGCGATAGAAACTTTCGCAGCCGTATCCCGGGAGGGCGTGGCGACCTCTTCCGCGTCGATATCGCTCTCAACGATACGCCGCTCGAAGGTCTCGCCATCGAGCCGCACCCGATACTGCACCTCGCCATGATCGTTGGGCAGAACGCCGACGATTCGGCAGCGGCACTCGTCCGCCGTCTTGCGCGACGGGTCAGCCTTCAGCACGATATGATCACCGGCGGCATAGGTCTTTCGGCGCATGGCATTCTCCTTTGCGGAGTTTCCATCAGGCTGGAGCAGGTCCAGCGAAAGTGCGCAGCGGCTTGCGCCGGCACTCCTCCGGGAAACAAAAAGGCCGGGCATTACCCCGACCTCTCCCGTCATTCGAACTCGACGCTGCCAGTACATCCGTGGTCAACGAGGAGGAACGACAATCTTATGCGGCGCGAAGGTTGTCGGCTGCGTTCTTGCCGGACTTGCGGTCGCGGACGATCTCGTAGCTGACCTTCTGGCCTTCGTTCAGCGAGCCCATGCCCGAGCGTTCGACAGCCGAGATGTGCACGAAGACGTCGGTCGAGCCGTCGTCAGGCTGAATGAAGCCAAAACCCTTGGTGCCGTTGAACCACTTTACGGTGCCTGTATTCATAACGATATCCTTTCCATCGCTAGTGTAACCGGACGATATTTTGTCCGTCGTTGATCGATCATGAAAGGAAATCTGGCAGAGCCTTGGGGCTCGAAGACAAAGGTCGCAAGCAATTTTCGATAGGCTCTATATAAAGTTTATTTTGAAAAAGGCAATGGTTGGCGAAATTTTTTCCGGAGAGGGGCGATGCGGCCTCCCGGGAATGCGGGGTTCTGCGAACTTTATTGCGTTTGATTTGCCCCGACGCGCAATTTTATTTTCTCGAAGGGCTGGGGCAGGGCCAACGAAAAGAGGCGGCCCGAAGACCGCCCCTGTTCCTGTGTATCTTGCGCAGGCTCAGGCGGCCTTCTTGGTCTCCGGTGCGAAGCGGCTGTAGAAGGTCTCGCCCTTGGCGGCCATGTCTTTCAGGAGCGGCGTCGGCTGGAAATGGCTGCCATATTTCGCAGCGAGCTTCTCGCAGAGCGCCACGAAGGTCTTCACGCCCATGCCGTCGATGTAGGACAGCGTGCCGCCGGTATAGGGAGCGAAGCCGAAGCCGAGGATGGAGCCGACATCGGCCTCGCGCGGATCGGTGACGATGCCCTCTTCCATGGTGCGGGCGGCCTCCAGCGCGATGGTGACGAGCAGGCGCTGCTTTATGACGGTGATATCGACATCGTCGGGCTTCTGCTGCGGGTAGAGATCCTTAAGGCCCGGCCACAGCTTCTTCTTCGCCGGCTTCGGCGGATAGTCGTAGAAGCCCTTGCCGGCCTTGCGGCCGAGGCGGCCTTCGCCCTCGACCATCTTCGTGACCAGCTCCATGTGGCGCGGATCGACCGATTGCGGGCCGAGATCGGCGATGGAGGCCTTGAAGATCTTGTAGGAGAGATCGACCGCGACCTCGTCATTGAGCGACAGCGGGCCGACCGGCATGCCGGCCATCTTGGCCGCATTCTCGATCATCGCCGCCGGCACGCCTTCGATCAGCATGTCATAGGCTTCGGCCATGTAGCGGAAGACGCAGCGGTTGACGTAGAAGCCGCGCGTGTCGTTGACGACGATCGGCGTCTTCTTGATGGCCGCCACATAATCGAGCGCGGTGGCCAGCGCCTTGTCGCCGGTTTCCTTGCCGAGAATGACTTCGACCAGCATCATCTTGTCGACCGGCGAGAAGAAATGGATGCCGATGAACTGGTTCGGGCGCTTCGAGTTCTTGGCAAGGCCGGTGATGGGCAGCGTCGAGGTGTTGGAGGCGAAGATGGCGTCTTCGCGCAGCACGGCCTCGATCTTCTCGGTGACCTCCTTCTTGACATTGCGGTCCTCGAAGACGGCCTCGATGACGAGATCGGCATCGGCGAGGCTGGCATAGTCGGGCGTCGGCGTGATGAGGGAGAGCAGCTTCTCGCCGTCTTCCTTGGTCATGCGGCCCTTGCCGATGGCGCCGGTGACGAGGCCCTCAGAATGCGCCTTGCCCTTGTCGGCGGCCTCCTGGTCGCGGTCGATGAGCACGACCGGGATGCCGGCGGCGGCCGTCACATAGGCGATGGAGGCGCCCATGAAGCCGGCGCCGACGACGGCGACCTTCTTGAATTCAGCCTTGGGAATTCCGGCCGGGCGGCGGGCACCCTTGCCGAGCTCCTGCATGGAGATGAACAGCGACCGGATCATCGAGAAGGCTTCGGTCGTCTGGAGGACATGCGTGAAGTAGCGCTGCTCGATCTTCAGGCCGGTCTCGAAGGGCACCTGCAGGCCTTCATAGACGCATTTGAGGATGGCGAGCGCGCCCGGATAGTTGCCCGATGTTTCGCGGCGCAGGATGGCGGGGGCGGCCGGCCAGAGCTGGGCGGAGGCGGGCGTCCAGATGCCGCCGCCGGGGGCCTTGAAGCCCTTCTCGTCCCAGGGCTGTACGGGCTTGAGGCCGTCCTTGATCATCTGCTTGGCGGCGGGGATGAGCTGATCGGGCTCGACCACCTGATGCACGAGGTTCATCGCCTTGGCGCGGGCACCGGTCAGCGAGGAGCCTGTGGTCATCATCTGGAGCGCGTCCTGCGCATTGGCCAGGCGCGGCACGCGCTGGGTGCCGCCGGCACCGGGGAAGATGCCGACCTTGACCTCGGGCAGCGCAATCTTGACCGACTTGGCATTCGAGGCGACGCGGCCGTGGCAGGCGAGCGACATCTCGAAGGCGCCGCCCATGCAGGTGCCGTTAATGGCGGAAACCCAGGGCTTGCCGGAGGTTTCGAGCTTGCGGAACAGCCAGGTCATGCGCCCGGTGGCGTCGAACAGCTTCTGCACGGCGGTGGCGGGATCGGTCGCCTGCGCGTCCTTCAGGAGGTCGAAGCTGCCCTTGATCATGGAAAGATCGGCGCCGCCGGAGAAGGAGGACTTGCCGGAGGTGATGACGGCGCCCTTGATGGCGCTGTCTGCCACGACCTGGTCGATGATCTTGTCCAGCTCGTCCATCACCTCGACGGTGAAGACGTTCATCGACTTGTCGGGCATGTCCCAGGTGACCAGCGCAATGCCGTCGGCGTCGGTCTCGATGGTGAAGTTCTTGTAGCTCATGATGGGATTCCTCTTCCCTGAAATCTCTTTGGCGAGGTGGCGGCTGCCCCTCATCCGCCTGCCGGCACCTTCTCCCCGTGAACGGGGAGAAGGGACATGCCGCGCCGTCGCCGTTTCCCCTCGCCCCGCCTGCGGGGAGAGGGTGCGCCGAGCGCAGCGGAGGCGGGGTGAGGGGCTTTCATGCCCTCAAACCCGTTCGATGATCGTGGCGGTGCCCATGCCCGCACCGATGCAGAGCGTGACGAGGGCGACGTTGAGATCGCGGCGTTCCAGCTCATCGAGCACGGTGCCGAGGATCATCGCGCCGGTCGCGCCGAGCGGATGGCCCATGGCGATGGCGCCGCCGTTGACGTTCATCTTGTCGTGCGGGATGTCGAAGGCCTGCATGTGGCGCAGCACCACGGCGGCGAAGGCTTCGTTGAGCTCGAAGAGGTCGATGTCGGCAAGCGTCATGCCGGTGCGGGCGAGCAGCTTTTCCGTGACATCGACGGGGCCGGTCAGCATCAGCGCCGGATCGGAGCCGATATTGGCGAAGGCCTTGATGCGGCCGCGCGGCTTCTTGCCGAGGATGGCGCCGCCTTCCTTCGAGCCGAGCAGCACGGCGGCGGCGCCGTCGACGATGCCGGAGGAATTGCCGGCGTGGTGGACGTAAGTGATGCCTTCGATTTCCGGATGGGCCTGGATGGCGACGGCTTCGAAGCCGCCCATCTCGCCGGGCATCTGGAAGGAAGGCTGGAGCTGGGCGAGCGCCTGCATGTCGGTGCCGGGGCGCATGTGCTCGTCATGGGCAAGGATCGTCAGGCCGTTGATGTCCTTCACCGGCACGACGGACTTGTTGAAATAGCCGTTCTGCCAGGCATGCGCGGCGCGCTTCTGGCTCTCGACGGCATAGGCATCGACGTCGTCGCGGGAGAAGCCGTATTTCGTGGCGATCAGGTCGGCCGATACGCCCTGCGGCATGAAATAGGCCGGGAAGTTGACAGAGGGGTCCATGAACCACGCGCCGCCGGACATGCCCAGCCCGACGCGCGACATGCTCTCCACGCCGCCGGCGATGACGATGTCATCAGCACCCTGGGCGATCTTGGCAGCACCGAGGTTCACGGCGTCGAGGCCGGAGGCGCAAAAACGCGACAGCTGGATGCCGGGGGCCCTGGTCGAATAGCCGGCCTCGAAGGCGGCGGCCTTGGGAATGACGGAACCGGCATCCATGACCGGATCGACGCAGCCCATGACGATGTCATCGACCTTTGCGGTATCCAGCCCGTTGCGGTCGCGCACCGCTTCGAGAACCTTTGCGGCGAGGCGCACGGACGGCACTTCGTGCAGCGAGCCGTCCTTCTTGCCGCGCCCGCGCGGGGTGCGCACATGATCATAGATGAAGACGTCGGTCATTCTCTTCTCCCTATGGCCTTTCAGCCGAAACCATCATTCGAAAAATGTCGCTACGCGCGCCAGGACCTCATCCATGATAAAGTCAGGAACGCGCTCGATAAGCTTGCCTCCGCGGGCTTTCAGATCGACGGCGCGCAACTGGTTGCACAATACAACGCCATTGCTTCTCGTCCCGGCGCCGGAAAGAGAAATGGCGAACCCGCGAAACCGGGCAAACTCTCCGCCCGACGTGATTGGGGCCACAATCGGGATGCCGACCTTGTTGAACAGGGCATCCGTCACCACGAGGACATAGCGGGCGCCGGCCTGCTCGCGGCCCTGCGTCGGCTCGAGATCGACATGCCAGACCTCGCCCCGGTTCATCAGATGACTTCCCGGCCGACCGGCGGATCATTCAGCCATTCATGGTCCTCTTCGGAAAGCGGCGCGTCGAGATCGCACTGGGCGATCAGTTCCTCGAGCGTGTATTTGGGGCGGGAGCGGGCCACGGCGATCAGGCGACCGTTCTCGACGGTGACCTCGACCTTGGTATTGGCCTGGAGGCCAAGCTCCTCGAGCACCGGCTTGGGCACGGTCATCATCACCGATCCGCCGACATTGCGCAGTGTAGACGTCGCCATCGTCACCTCCATGGAAAGTTATACGAATATATAACTTTCTTCCGCCCCTCACAACCTGCTCAAAACGCCTCTGCCGCCAGTTCCATAGTGGTGTCAGCGCCGGCTTCGATGCGGGTCTTGCGGAGCGCGGTTTCCGGCATGAGGCGGTCCATGAAGAACTTTGCGGTGATCAGCTTGTTCTTCAGGAAATCCTCCCGCTCGCCCGCACCATTGGCAAGGCCGGCTTCCGCCGCCTTGGCGATCTTGGCCCACATGTAGCCGATGACGACGAGGCCGAAGAGGTGCATGTAGTCGGTCGAGCCGGCGCCAGCATTGTCGGGCTTGGCCATGGCGTTCTGCATGAACCACATGGTTCCGGCCTGAAGGTCGTTCAAGCCCTTCTTGAGGTGCTTGGTGAAATAGGCGAGCGTCTCGTCATTGCGGTTTTCCTCGCAGAAATCGCCGATTTCCTTGAAGAGCGCCATGACGGCGCGGCCGCCGTTCATGCCGAGCTTGCGGCCGACGAGGTCGAGCGCCTGGATGCCGTTGGCGCCTTCATAGATCATGGCGATGCGCGCATCGCGCACATACTGGCTCATGCCGTGCTCTTCGATGTAGCCGTGGCCGCCGAAGACCTGCTGGGCCATCACGGCATGGTCGAAGCCCTTGTCGGTGAGCACGCCCTTGAGGATGGGGGTCATCAGGCCGAGGATGTCGTCGGCGGCCTGGCGCTCCTTCTCGTCGGCGGAGCGGTGGGCGATATCGGATTTCAGCGCGGTCCACAGCGTGAAGGCGCGGCCGCCCTCGGTCCAGGCCTTGATGGTCATCAGCGTGCGACGGATATCGGGATGCACGATCAGCGGATCGGCCTTGCCTTCGGGGTTCTTGACGCCCGAGAGCGAGCGGCCCTGCAGGCGCTCGCGGGCATAGTGGGCGGCGTTCTGGTAGGCGACTTCGGCAATCGACAGGCCCTGCAGGCCCACACCGAGGCGGGCTTCGTTCATCATGACGAACATGGCGTTGAGGCCCTTGTTCTCCGCGCCGATGAGGAAGCCCTTGGCCTCGTCATAGTTCATGACGCAGGTGGCGTTGCCGTGGATGCCCATCTTGTGTTCGATCGCGCCGCAGGAAACCGTGTTGCGCTCGCCCGGCGTGCCGTCGTCCTTCAAAATGAACTTCGGCACGATGAAGAGCGAGATGCCCTTCACGCCCTCGGGCGCGCCCTCGATGCGGGCGAGGACGAGGTGCACGATGTTCTCCGACATGTCGTGCTCGCCGGCGGAAATGAAGATCTTCTGGCCGGATATCTTGTAGGAACCGTCCGCCTGCGGCACGGCCTTGGAACGCAGGAGGCCGAGGTCGGTGCCGCAATGGGGCTCCGTCAGGTTCATCGTGCCGGTCCAGGTGCCCTCGACCATCTTCGGCAGATAGGCGGCCTTCTGTTCGTCGGAGCCGTGCACGAGGATCGCGGCGATCGCACCCTGCGTCAGGCCGGGATACATGGTCAGCGCCATGTTGGCCGACGACATGTATTCGCCGACGGCGGTGTGCAGGATATAGGGCAGGCCCTGGCCGCCGAATTCTTCCGGCACGGCAAGACCCATCCAGCCGCCCTGGCGGTAGAGGTCATAGGCCTGCTTGAACCCCTTCGGCGTCTTCACCGTGGCGTCGTCGTTGCGGACACAGCCTTCCTGATCGCCGGAGAGATTGACGGGGAAGAGCACTTCCTCCGCGACCTTCGCGGCCTCGCCGGTAATCGCTTCCACCATGTCGGCCGTTGCATCCGCAAAGCCGGGCAGGTTGTTGTACCGCTCCAGCGACAGGACGTCGTTCAGGATGAAAAGCGTGTCATTCACGGGGGCCTTGTAGATCGGCATTGCTCGCGTTCCTCACCTATCCCGCGGACGTGAGTCCGCTCCTTGGGTCTGGATACTATAAAACTTTGACGTTTGCGTAAACGTCAAAACGCAAGCGCGGCGAATTTTTCGTCGGAGGGAGGGCGGGCGGGATGGATGGTGCGTGTGGCGCGGATGCGCCTTGCAAGCGGGGTTGCTGTGCCGCAACCGGTCGCCTTTCCTCCCGAACGCCATTCTATGAGCAAATCGTTAAAAAATTTCCGAGCCGGTTAACCCCTTGTTTACCACGTTTCATGAATTGTGGCGTCTGAGGGCGTGGGATCGGGAATCATCTCGTTTCACCTCTGTGGTGCCCGGCTTCGGCCGGGACGGACAGGGACGATCCCGCCGAAGGAAATGAAGGGCGCAGCCGGGCGGCAGCGCTTTCAAGCGTATCTCCCGGCAGGCCGAGGCGGCCGCCAAAGTGAGGCGAAAGATGAACGGATCGCGAAACCCGCAACGTCCCGGCGAACGCTCTTCGCTCGACGCGCTCAATCGCACCATCGAAGGCCTGGAAGCCCGCATCGAAGGTCTGATGGCCGGCGGCCGCGACGCGCGTCCCCGCAGCGACGAACGGTATGCGCCGCGCGGCGAGCAGGCCCGTTACGAGCAGCAGCGCGCCATCCCGCTGCGCGAGGATCCGGTCTCCGAAATCATGCAGCGCCAGCGCGCCATCGAAGGCGGCCGCGAGCGCGTCGCCCAGCGTCTGGAGCGCCGCCCCGTCTCGACCGATCATCATGCCGCCGCCCAGCAGGCCCATGCCGCCTATGGCAATCAGGCTGCTGCCTATGGCGGGCAGCAGGCCGCTTATGGTGGGCAGCAGTCCGCCTATGCCGCTCAGCACGCCGCGCCCGCCCGTGCGGACAATTCGGTCGAGGACATCGCCAAGGCGCTCGTCTCGCTGCGCCAGGATCTCAAGAAGGACATCGCCGACGGCCTCGAGCGCGAGATGCAGTCGCTGCGCTCGGAAATCCGCGGCATCCGCCAGATGGCCGAGGGCCGTGGCAACAATGACGACGTGCGCGAGGAACTGACGCGTCTTTCCGCCGGCATCGGCCAGCTCGGCCGCCAGTCGGGCCAGACGGACGGCCTGCGCGTCGAGTTCGACGAGCTGCGCTCGGTGCTTGACGGTCTTGCCCGCGAGGATTCCGTGCGCCGCATGGAAGACCGCTGGACCGGCGTCGAGAAGAAGCTCTCCGCCTTCGACCAGACCCGCGACGACGAACTGGTGGCGCTCGCCTACCGGCTCGACGAGCTGAAGGCGCAGATCGGCGCCGTCAGCGCGACGCCCGCCATCCACGCGTTGGAAGGCAAGATCGAGACGATCGCGCGCGCCATCGACATCTTGGCCCGTCAGGCCCAGCAGCCGGACGATCGCCATTTCGTTTCCGCGGTTACCTCGCAGTTCGAAGGTCTCGACACACGCCTCGACGAGATCAGCCGGGCGATTGCCGCCGCCGGCCGCATGCAGCAGTCGGCCTCCGCCGACAATACGATGATGCAGCGCCTGGAAGGCCGCATTGCCGATCTCGCCGGTCAGCTCGACATGATCGCCCATCGCCCGGCACCGGCACCCGATCAGGGGCTGGGCCTGCGCATCGAAGCCTTGGCCGGCCGCATCGAGGAGCTTTCCAACGAGCGCGCGGCGCTGCGTCTCGAAGAGCGCATCGAGCAGCTGTCGCTGATGCTGGAGCAGAGTCAGCAGGCCGCGCCCGCCCGCGAAAGCGACGAGCTCGCCTATTACCTCTCGGATATCTCGCGCAAGATCGATGCGCTCGACCAGGGCAGCGTCAACGACGTGCTCGCCGAGCGTCTGGATGCGCTGGCCCGCCGCATCGACAATCTCGATTCGGCCCCCGTCGGCAGCCCGTTCCAGGAAGACCGCTTCTCGCAGATCGAAGGCCGCCTGTCGGCCATCGCCGACCGTCTTGATGCCACGCGCGTTGCGCCTGCCGGCGACCACGAGGCTCTGCGCGGTCTCGAAGCGCAGATCGCCCATCTCTCGACGCTGATCAGCACGCCGTCGTCAGGTGTTGCCGCGACCTCACCGGATGTCGAAAACCGTCTGGCGACGATCGAAGACTATATGGCGACCAATGACGAATATATCGTCGAGGCGGCCCGCCAGGCGGCGGAAGCCGTGATGGAAGCCTATCGCCATGCCGGCCCGGCCAGCGCGGCCGCCGCCGACATGGAAGCAATCGCCGGCCTCGCAGACGACCTGCGCGCGCTGGAAGACCTGACCCGCTCCAGCGAGGAGCGCACCGCGCGCACCTTCGATGCGCTGCACGACACCCTGGTGCAGATCGCCGGCCGTCTCGAACAGCTCGACGCCCCGCGTGAAACCTTCGGTCGCCGCGAGGCCGCCCAGCCGCGGGCCGAAATGCCCCGTGCAGAGATGCCGGCCATGGATTTCGGCCGCGCCGAAGAGCCCGCCGCCAGCCTCTATGGCAACGATTATCCGTTCGACGACGACGGTTTCGGCAATGCGGCCCGCAAGGCCGAGGCCGAGGCACCGCGCGAGGAAAGCCGCTTTGCCGAAGTCGAGGTCGAGCATATCGAGGCGCCGGAACGGTCGCTCGTCGAGGATGGCGCCGGGCAGGCTGTCGCCCTCGCCGCTGCCGAAACCCAGCCGAAGGGTGGCCTGCTCGCCGGCCTGAAGCGTCGTTTTACGCCGGGCCGCAAGGAAGCGGCTCCCGTGACGGCCGAGCGTCACCAGATCGATCCGGCGCCGTCGCTCGATCCGGTCGACGAACTGGCGCCGGAAGAGGCGAACCAGCTGCTGGAGCCCGGCTCCGGCGTGCCTGACGTGCGCCGCATCCTGGAGCGCGTGCGCGCCGGCCAGACGACGGGCAACCGCTCGACGGTTCCGGGTGAGGGCGACAAGGCAGCCCAGAACATCGCCGCCGCCCGCCGCGCCGCCAAGGTTGCCGCCGAAGAGACCGACGCGATCTCCAGCGTCGTCCCGAACAAGAAGGGCGCAAAGCCGGCAAAGGCCGGCGACAAGTCCGCTTCCGCGCTGGCCCGCCATCGCCGGCCGATCCTGCTTGCCGTCGGCGCCGTGCTTCTGGCGATCATGTCCTATCCGCTCGTTACCGCCGTCATCAGCGGCGACGATGCGCCTGTGATCGTCGAGCAGACCGCCGTCACCTCCAACGAGAGCAAGCCGGTTGAAACGACTGTTGGTTCCGGCGAGGCCGTGACGGCCGATACGAGTGCCGCTCCCGTTGCCGAAGACAAGGTCGAGAGCAAGGCGCTGGCCGATCCCGCTCCGGCGGACGACACACTTGCCGGCGACGACAAGAGTGCCGCTGCCGAGACAGCGCCGACAGCGACGTCGGGCTCCGACATGCTGGCAGCGCCCGCGACCGGCAGCGATGCCGACACGGCCGGTTTCGAGCCGGTAACGACGCCGGAAGCCGAGCCGGTTGCCGGCACGGACACGTCTGCCGCCGCGGAAAAGGCGCCGGTCGATACGATCGAGACGGCGGCCATCGTCGTTCCCGAGGCCATTACCCCGCCGTCGCTCTCCAAGGCTGCGACCGAGGGCGACCCGCTTGCGCTGTTCGAGATCGGCGCGCGCTATACGGATGGCCGCGGCGTGGCGACCGACCTGGCGCAGGCCGCGCACTGGTACGAGCTGTCGGCGGCGCGCGGCTTCGCGCCGGCCGAATACCGCCTCGCCAATCTCTACGAAAAGGGCCAGGGCGTCGAACGCGACCTGGAGCGGGCGCGCAAGCTCTATGAGACGGCGGCCGACAAGGGCAATGCCAGCGCCATGCACAACCTCGCCGTCCTGCTCGCCACGGGCACCGGCACGGCACAGCCGGATTTCGAAGGGGCCGCAAAGTGGTTCCAGAAGGCATCCGAGCTCGGCGTGCGTGACAGCCAGTTCAACCTCGCCATCCTCTATGCGCGCGGCAACGGCGTGAAGCAGGATCTCGTCGAATCCTACAAGTGGTTCGCCATCGCCGCCCGCGACGGCGACCACGATGCGGGTGCCAAGCGCGACGAGGTGGCCAACGCCATGCGTCCCGAGCAGCTTTCCGACGCCAAGGCGAAGGTCGAGCTGTGGAAGCCGCAGGCGCTGGACGACAAGGCGAATTCGGCAGAACTGCCCGACGAATGGGTCGGCAAGCCGACCAAGACCGCCAGCGTCGATATGAAGAAGGCCATCCGCAACATCCAGGCCATCCTCAACAACAACGGCTTCAACGCCGGCACGCCTGACGGAGAGATGGGCAAGAAGACGGTCGCCGCCATCAAGTCCTTCCAGAAGTCCGTCGGCCAGGCCGAGACGGGCGAGATCGACGACGCGCTGGTCAACGAACTCCTGAAGCGCAACAAGCAGCCGGGCTGATCGGCACTCTGCCGGGGAGGCAGGGCTATCGCCTCTGGCGAAAACCCCTCCCTAAATCCCTCCCCACAAGGGGGAGGGACTTTCATCGCGGCACGCTCGCATTAAAAATTGAAGGAAGAGCATGCCTCTATCCTTCTCCCCCCTTGTGGGGGAGATGCCGGCAGGCAGAGGGGGTTTTCATATGCGATGGCTCTGCCGGGAGAGGCTCAAGCAAGGGCTTCTCCGGTTGACTTGTCCAGACCCCGCGGGCATGACGCTCACCACAACGCCGCACGCCGATCACGATGTGCAACAGGCGTTGTGGCATTTTGTGTGCGCTGCACGATTTCATCCTTAAATCGGCCCCGATTTGCGGAATTATGCAGTAGAAAATTCATGTCTCTCCAAGATGATAAGGCGTTCGTGAAACGTCCTCGTCTACGAGGGGGAAAGGGCGCGCCGCATCGGCTCGCCTCCTGACCGATCCTTGCGTGATGCAAGGCGCGACCGGCCGACGGAAGGGGGCATCCCTTGCCGCGGAAGGGCGCTTCTTTGCATTCATGAACCGCTGAACAGGAGCCGCGGCGGGGCAGGACGGAAATGCGGCTGACGGATATGTAGCCTCCGCGCACGCGGAAAATTGCCGATCGGGGTTTCGTTGTGACTGTCTACCTGCCCATTGCAGAGCTGTCGGTGAATATCTTCATCATTCTCGGCATGGGTGCGGCCGTCGGCTTCCTCTCCGGCATGTTCGGCGTGGGAGGCGGCTTCCTCATCACGCCGCTGCTCATCTTCTACAACATCCCCCCGGTCGTTGCCGTTGCCACGGGCGCCAACCAGGTCGTCGCCTCCTCGGTCTCCGGCTCGCTGTCGCATTTCCGGCGCGGCACGCTCGATGTGAAGCTCGGCACGGTGCTCCTGTTCGGCGGTCTGGCGGGGGCCACCGTCGGCATCTGGATCTTTGCGCTGCTGCGTAGCGTCGGTCAGCTCGACCTCGTCATCTCGCTGCTCTATGTGGCGCTGCTCGGCACCGTCGGCACGCTGATGCTGCTCGAAAGCATCCGGGCGCTGCGCCGCTCGGCCAACAACCAGCCCGTCTCGCTGCGCCGGCCCGGCCAACACAGCTGGGTGCACCGCCTGCCGCTCAAGATGCGCTTCAAGAAATCGAAGATCTATCTCAGCGTCATTCCGGTCGTCGGCCTCGGTTTCTGCATCGGCATCCTGACCTCGGTCATGGGTGTCGGCGGCGGCTTCATCATGGTGCCCGCCATGATCTATCTCCTGCGCATTCCGACCAACGTGGTCGTCGGAACCTCGCTGTTCCAGATCATCTTCGTCACCGCCTATACGACGATCGTGCAGGCGACGGCCAACCATGCCGTCGACATCGTGCTCGCCTTCATCCTGATGGTGGCCGGCGTCATCGGCGCGCAATACGGCGTGCGCGTCGGCCAGAAGCTGCGTGGCGAACAGCTGCGCGCGCTCTTGGCGCTGCTCGTGCTTGCCGTCGGCGCCCGCCTTGCCGTCGATCTCGTCGCGACGCCGGCCGATATCTACTCGGTCGTCAGCGAGGGGGTCTATCGATGAGAAGGTTTGCCGCGCTTCTTCTCGTGCTCGGCCTTACCGCGCCTGCCGCCGCGCAGGTGCTGGAAGACAAGCCCGCCGAAATCACGGAAAAGCTCGAAATCGGTATCTCCACCGACGAGATCGCGATTTCCTCCGATTTCCGCGGTGCCGACCTCACGATCTTCGGCGCCATCGAGGGATACGACCCCTCGCTGCTCGCCCAGCGCAAATACGATATCGTCGTGGCGCTGGAAGGTCCGAAGGACAACAACACGGTGCGCGTCAAGGAGCGCATCTTCGGCATCTGGGTCAATCGCCGTTCAATGACCTTCGAACTGGTGCCGGAATCCTACTCGCTGTCGAGCACGCGCGATGTCGAGACGATCGCCGACCCCGCCATGCTGAACGGCGTGGGCGTCGGCATCCAGCACATCCGCCTGTCGCCGATCGGCTATGTCGGCGATGGCAGCAACATCACGGAATTCCGCGAGGCTTTCCGGCGGCTGAAGGAAAGCGGCGGGTTCTACCAGCGCGATCCCGGCGGCGTGCAGTTCATCAGCGCGAGCCTGTTCAAGGCGACCGTGAAGCTGCCGGCCAGCGTGCCGAACGGCACCCATGTGGTGCGCGCGCATCTGTTCCGCGACGGTGTGTTCATCAGCGAGAAGGCGCTGCCGCTGCGCGTCATGAAGACCGGCATCGAGCAGATGATCTCGAACGCCGCCTACAACAATTCGCTGGCCTACGGCTTCTTTTCCGTGACGCTGGCGCTCCTGACAGGCTGGCTGGCCAGCGTGGTCTTCCGCAAGGATTGATCAGCCCGCGTTCGCGCGCCGCGCGAGGGTCGCCTCATAGGCGGCCTGCAATTCGCCGAACACGGAGCGGGTGGGTGCCGGGGCGTCGGTATGGATGGCGCGCAGCTCCTCCATGAAGGCCGCCCACATGGCCGGGCCACCGTCCTCCAGCAGTTCGGCGCGGATCGACAGCTCCTCCGTGACGGGCAGGAAGCGCCGGCCCCAGGCGCCCATCATGGCAAAAACCGGCACCAGCGCAATGCCCATATCGGTCAGGCTGTAGAGCGCCTTCTGCTTGTGGCTCGGATCATCCTCCTTGGTGATCAGCCCTTCCGCCACGAGGCGTTTCAGCCGGTCGGCCAGAATATTGGAGGCGATGCCTTCTTCCGATTTCGTCAAGAGTTCGCGAAAATGCCGGCGGTTGCCGAACATCATGTCGCGCAGCACGATGAGGCTCCAGCGGTCGCCGAGAATTTCCAGCGTCAGATTGATCGGGCAGCCGGACCGGCTCGTGTCTTTCATGCGATTCTCCAAAACTGCTTGCATAGTACAATCAGTTTTGCTATCCATCAACCAGTTGCAAATCGCAACTGGTTTAGTTCGACGTCGCAACCCCTTTCAGGAGCACAGGACGATGGCAAAGGTAATCATCTGGAATCTCGTGACGCTCGACGGTTTCTTCGAGGGCGAGAAGAAATGGGATCTCGACTTTCACAGCCGGGCCTGGGGGCCGGAGCTGGAAGCGCTGAGCAGCCAATTCGGCAAGGCGGCCGGCCTGCTGGTCTTTGGCCGGGTCACCTATGAGGGCATGAAGGCCTACTGGACCTCGGCGGAAGAGGAGGGCGAGGTGAAGACCTATATGAATGCCCTGCCGAAGCTGGTCGGCTCGCGCACGATCGCGTCGTCGGATTGGAACAATACGGAGGTGACGGCCGATATCGTCGGCGAAATTTCAAGGCGCAGGCAGACGCTCGACAAGACGATCTACATCTTCGGCAGCGCCGACCTCTCGGATGCCCTGCTCACGGCCGGTCTCGTCGACGAGGTGATGCTGGCGACCGTGCCGGTTCAGCTCGGCAGGGGTACGCCCTTCTTCAAGGACGGTGCACGGCGCGACTTCGACCTCATCGAGGCCAAGCCGCTGTCGAATGGTGCGGTCCTCGCGCGCTATGCACCGCAGAGAGTGGCCTGAGCGCGATAACCATTTCTTGAAGAGGCGTGTTGAAACAAATCACGGTGCTGCCCCCTTCGGCGTTCAAGGCGGGTTTCGACATAGGACCCGCCACGCCTCCAACAAGGGAAACCACCATGCGCACGACCAGCACCCTCCTAGCCGGCACCTTGCTTGCGGCCGCGATGCTTGCCGGCCCGGCCTTTGCCCAGACGGGCAAGACGGCGGAAACGAGAAAGGCCAATGCCCCCGACCAGACGCCGGCCTTCGAAAACCAGACGCGGGCCTCGCTTCCGGATGCGGTGCCCGAGATTGGTGTCGATGTCGTCGCCAAGGGCCTGCCGCATCTCTGGGCCATGGAATTCCTGCCGGACGGCCGCATGCTGGTGACGGCGAAGGATGGCACCATGCATGTCGTCTTCCAGGACGACGGACAGGCGAGCCCGCCGATCGAAGGCGTGCCCGAGGTGATGTCGGACGGGCAGGGCGGCTTGCTCGATGTGGCGCTGGCGCCGGATTTCGAGCGCTCGAACCGCATCTATTTCTCCTTCTCCGAGCCGCGCGACGGCGGCAACGGCACCTCGGTCGCCTCCGCGAAACTCGTCGAGCAGGACGGCACGTTTCTTTTGCAGGAGGTGAAGGTCATCTTCCGGCAGATGCCGACTTATGACGGCGACAAACATTTCGGCTCGCGCCTCGTCTTCGGGCCGAAGGGCGAGCTTTATGTGACGGTCGGCGAGCGCTCGGATCCTGAAACCCGCGTCGGAGCGCAGGATCCCGCCAGCGGTTTCGGCAAGGTTTTCCGCATCGACGCCGAGGGCAAGGCGCTGGCCGACAATCCCTTCAGCAAGACCGAGGGTGCGCAGCCGGAAATCTGGAGTTTCGGCCATCGCAATCTCCAGGCCGCGACGCTGGACGATCAGGGCCGGCTGTGGACGGTCGAGCATGGACCGAAGGGTGGCGACGAGCTGAACCGGCCGGAGGCGGGCAAGAACTACGGCTGGCCGAAGGTGACCTACGGCATCGACTATAGCGGCGCGCCGATCGGCGAGGGCATCACCGCGCTCGAAGGCACCGAGCAGCCGGTCTATTACTGGGATCCCGTCATCGGTCCCTCCGGCATGGCCTATTATACCGGCGACGCCATTCCCGAATGGAAGGGCGCTTTCCTGATCGGTGGCCTCGTCAGCAAGGGCCTCGTCGTGCTGCATATGGAAGGCGACAAGGTTGCGCATGAGGAGCGGGTGCCGCTCGATGCACGTATCCGCGACGTCAAGGTCGCGCCCGACGGATCGGTCTTCGTGGTGACGGAAGCGCGGGGCGGCGGGGAATCGACGATCCTGCGGCTGGTGAAAAGCTAGAGCATTTGCGCATTTCCGGACGCAAAACCGCTTCGCACTTTTGCTGGAAATGCTCTAGCCGCGCAGATTGGTGAAGCGCACCGAATAGATGCGGTCGCGGCCGAGCATGTGGGCGATGAGGTTCGGCCGGTCGAAGAGGCCGGTCATCGCCTTGTGGCGAAGGTCCAGGCCGCCGGTCATCAGGCCGAAGGCGGGCATCAGCAGGCGCTTGCCGTCGGTCGCGAAACAGGGACGGCGCACCGCCTTCTCGCGGCGGATGACGGTGGCGGCGGGATGCAGATGCCCGGCGATCTCGCCGGCAGGCGAGAGGAGCGACGGCTCGTGGCGGAAGGCGAGGCCGGCATAATGCAGCTCGTCGGCGGACAGGCCGGGCAGGTCGACGGTGCCGTCGGGATCGTGGTTGCCGTTGATCCAGATCCATTCGCGGCCGCGGGCAAGTTCCGCGATCTTCACGCGGAAAATCTCCGGCAGATGGGCGGAGCCGACGCGGTCGTGGAAATTGTCGCCGAGGCTGACGACGATGGCCGGATCGTGCCTCAAGATGACGGCTTCCAGCACCTTCAGCGTAGCGAGCGTGTCATAGGGCGGCAGCAGCATGCCGCGCCGGGCAAAAGCCGCGCCCTTTTCGAGATGCAGGTCCGAGACGACGAGCAGGCGGGTTTCCGGCAGATAGAGCGCGCCGAGCGGATCGCAGACGGCCTCGACGCCGGCCACGACCGTGCGCGCGGAGACCGCGCCGAAATCCTCAATGTCCATCGATGCCAGCGCCAGTCTCTGCATGCGCGTTCGTCACATCCTAAATATTAGCGTCGCCCATTGCCTCGGCGATGAGGTCTTCGGCGGCTTCGGCCAGAAGCGAATCCTGCGCTTCGCCCGCCACCGGCTCCTTGCCGATTTCCAGCATGATCGGCACGGCGAGCGGCGAGATGCGATCGAGCCGGCGATGGGTGATATGGCCTTTGATTCGCATCAGCATATCGCCCAAGCGCTGAATATCCAAAAGTCCCGCCGCCGCATCGTTGCGCGTGGCCTCCAGCAGGATGTGGTCCGGCTCGTGGCTGCGCAGCACGTCGTAGATCAGGTCGGCGGAAACCGTGACCTGCCGTCCGGTCTTTTCCTTGCCCGGATGGCGCTGCTCGATAAGACCGGCAATCACGGCGCAATTGCGGAAGGTGCGCTTCAGCATGAAGCTTTCGTCGAGCCAGGCTTCCAGATCGTCGCCCAGCATGTCCTCGTCGAAGAGGTTCGACAGCGACGGGCGCTCGATGGCGAAGGAGTAACCGAGGTCGTCCAGCGCCCAGATGGCGAGCGAATAGTCGGTCGCGACGAAGCCCAGCGGCCGGCGGCCGGCGCGTTCCAGCCGGCGGGTGAGCAGCATGCCGAGCGTCTGGTGGGCGAGACGGCCTTCGAAGGGATAGGCGACCATATAGTGGCGGCTGCCGCGCGGAAAAGTTTCAATCAGCAGCTCGTCGCGCTTCGGCAATGAAGAGACATCGCGCTGCAGGGCGAGCCAGTCGCGCACTTGTTCGGGCAGCGCCCCCCAGCGCTCAGGATCGTCCAGCATCGCGCGCACCTGATCGGCGAGATAGGTGGAGAGCGGGAATTTGCCGCCGGCATAGGCCGGCACCTTCGGGTCGAGCGAGAAGGCCTGGCTGACGAGGCATTCGTTCTCGCGGATGCCCTCGAAACGCAGCACCTTGCCGGAGAACAGGAAGGTATCGCCGGGCGCCAGCATTTCGAGGAAATATTCCTCGACCTTGCCGAGCGACGCCCCGCCGCGGCCGACCGCACCCTTCGCGCCGCGCTTGACCATGCGCACGTTCAGCATCGGCATTTCGACGATGGTGCCGAGATTGAGGCGGTATTGCTGGGCGACACCAGGGTTGGAGACGCGCCACAGGCCATCCGCCGTCTTGCGGATGCGGGCATAGCGCTCATAGGTCTTCAGCGCATAACCGCCGGTCGCGACGAACTGCACGATGCGGCCGAATTTTTCACGCGGGAGATCGGCATAGGGCGAGGCGGTGGTGATCTCGGCAAAGAGCGCATCCTCGTCGAAGGGGGCGGCACAGGCCATGCCGAGCACATGCTGGGCGAGCACATCGAGCGCACCGTCACCGACGGGTGGCGTGTCCTGCGCACCGAGATAGTTGGCGTCGAGTGCCGCCTGGCACTCCATCACCTCGAAACGGTTGGCCGGGACGAGGATGGCGCGGCTCGGCTCGTCCATGCGGTGATTGGCGCGGCCGATGCGCTGGGCAAGGCGCGAGGCGCCCTTCGGTGCGCCGACATGGATGACGAGATCGACATCGCCCCAGTCGATGCCGAGATCGAGCGTCGAGGTGGCGACGACGGCGCGCAGCCGATTTTCCGCCATGGCCTGCTCCACCTTGCGGCGCTGGCCGACATCGAGCGAACCGTGATGCAGCGCGATCGGCAGCGTGTCCTCGTTGATGTTCCAGAGTTCCTGGAAGAGGATTTCCGCCTGGCTGCGCGTGTTGACGAAGAGCAGCGACGTCTTGTGCGTCTTGATCGCCTCATAGACCTCGGGCATCGCATATTTCGCCTGGTGGCCGGACCAGGGCACGCGCGCCTCGCTGCGGAGAATGGTGATGAAGGGCTTGGCGCCATCAGGCGCGGTGACGAGGCCGGCATGATGCTCGGCGTCGGGCGTTTGCGCGACCAGCCAGCGGCGCAGGTCCATCGGCTCGGCGACGGTGGCGGAGAGGCCGATGGTCTTCAGGCCCGGCGCCAGCTGGCGCAGGCGCGCCAGACCGAGCGACAGCAGATGGCCGCGCTTGGAGGTGACGAGCGAGTGCAGCTCGTCGAAGATGACGTATTTCAGATCCTTGAAGAAGCGCGGCGCTTCGCCATTGGCGATGAGCAGCGCGACCTGTTCGGGCGTCGTCAGCAGG
>NZ_CAMLFY010000078.1 GCF_946479415.1 uncultured Shinella sp.
CGCCGATCGCCTGCGATTCGGGCACGCTGCGGGGCAGGCGCTGCATCTGGGGCGGGCGAAAGCGCGTACGCGATGCGCTCTACATGGCAGCTCTCGCCGCCTGCCGATCCGGCCCGTTCCAGGCCGTCTCCAAAGCCATGCGCGACAGGGGTAAACCGGCCAAGCGCGTCATCATCGCCATCGCACGCCGTCTCCTCGTCGCTCTCAATGCCGCCATAAGGGACAACAAGCCATTCAACCCTTGACACGAACAACACAATTGCTCGGGCTTGACCCGAGGACCCATGCCCCAGGCAGGGCAGTGCGGAGGCGTGGATCCTCGGGTCAAGCCCGAGGATGACGTCGTGGGGAGGAGAGGCCGAGTATTATTGGCTTAAGTGCAGCCCGTTTAAAGTGCCACACTCCCAACGCGCAGACGCTCTCGCAACCACCGTCACGCGATGAAACGCTCCGGGCGATACGGTCCGATATTGATCACCGTGCGCTCGCCCAGCATCTTTTCCGCCAGCACGCGGCCGGTGATGGGGCCGAGGGTCATGCCGTGGTGGGCGTGGCCGAAGGCGAACCAGAGGCCGGAGTGGCGGGGGGCCTTGCCGATGACGGGCATCATGTCGGGCGTGCAGGGGCGGCAGCCCATCCACGGCTCTTCATCGCGGCGCTCGGCGAGCGGGAAGAATTCGCGCGCCACCTTTTCGGCCCGGCGCAGCTGCACCGGGGTCTTGCGCGTGTCGCGCTTGGCGAATTCGGCACCGGTCGTCAGGCGGATGCCGCGCTGCATCGGCGCCAGGAAGTAGCCGCGCTCGGCATCGAGCACCCAGTTGTTGAGCTTCGCACCCTCTTCGGCGCCGTAATGCATATGGTAGCCGCGCTTGACGGCAAGCGGGAAGCGGTAGCCGAGCTTGCGTGTCACCGTATCGGCCCAGGGGCCGAGCGCCACGACGACTTCCTTGCCTTCGAGCGGTCCTTCCGGTGTGGCGATGCGCCAGCCCTCCCCTTCCAGCACATGTTCGATGGTCGCGGCATCACCCGACTTCAATTCGCCGCCGAGCGACTGGAAATAGGCGAGATAGCGCTTCATCAGGCTTTGCGGGTCGAGGATCGACCACGGATCGGTCCAGCGCAGGCCGCCGGTCAGGTCCGCGCGGATGGAGGGTTCCATCTGCGCCACTTCCGCCGTCGTCAGCTTCTGATGGTTGACGCCGAAATTCGCCGAGAGCTTCTCAGCCTCGGCGTAAGCCGCATCCCGCGCCTTCTCCGAGCGGAACACCTTCATCCAGCCGTCCTTGCGGATGAGATCTTCCGCACCGGAGGCGGTGATCAGGTCGGCATGCTCGGAAATCGAGTTCTCGATGAGCGGCGCATAGAGATGGGCGATGCTCTGGTGCTGGCGGAAACCGGAATGCCACCAGTAACGGGCGAGGAAGGGAATGATGCCGGGGATCGCGGAGGGGTGGTAATGCGCGTCGATCGTGTTGTTCAGCGCATAGCGGAACAGCGCGCCGAAATCGTGCGGGAAGCCATAGGGAAAGACGCCTTCGCGCTGGATGAGGCCAGCGTTGCCGTAAGATGTCTCTTCGGCCGCACCGCGCCGGTCGACAAGCACCACCGACTTGCCGCGCCGCGCCAGATGGATGGCGGTCGAAATGCCGATCACGCCGGCGCCGAGAACTATGACATCCGTCTTCATGTGCTGCCCCATATTCCACATTCACATGCCGTGATCCATTGCATGGCCCGAATAGCGGATGCAAGACGCCTGCTTGCGTCAAAGCGCCATGAAGGAAGAGAGATCGACAGTCCGCAGCCACACGGCTAGCTTCACGCTGCCATGGACAGGGAAGAAAGCGGCATGCAGCTCGGGACCGTGCGGGAACTCTGGCGCTATCCGGTCAGCTCGTTGACCGGCGAACAGCGCGATGCCGTCGATCTCGACGAGACCGGCGTTGCCGGCGACCGGCAATGGGGCCTGTTTGATGCCGGAAGCGCGGATGTCGCGGCACCCGAGAGCGAGCGCCGCTGGCGGCCCGTGCCGGGGCTGCGGTCGAGAATGACAGTCGAGGGGCCGCAGATCAGCCGCGATGGCGCCGTCTGGCATGCCGTACCCTCCCCGGATGCCGACAGGGTCGCGTCGGAACATCTGGACTTCCCGGTGCGCTTCCGGCGCTTCGGCGCGATGGATGCGGCACCGCGCTACGATCGCGGTCCCCTGCATATCCTGACGACCGGGTCGCTTGCCCGCCTGCAGGCGCTTCTGCCGTCGGCGGTCATCGACACGAGGCGCTTCCGGCCGAATATCCTCGTCGAGACCGATGCGGGCGACGACGACTTCGTCGAACAGCGCTTCATCGGAAAGCGGCTGACCATCGGAAACGCTGTCGTCGAAATCACCGAAGCCTGCACGCGCTGCGCCTTCACCGCACTCGGGCAGCCGGACCTTCCCTTCGACAAGGATGTGCTGCATGCCATCGCCAAACATGGCGGCGGCGGCTTCGGCGTGCTGGCGAAGGTTGTCCTGACGGGCCGGATCGCCGCCGGCGACGCCGTCAACGTCGAACAGGCCTACTGACCGGCCAGCCGCAGCAGGTTTTCGATGGCGGAGCGTTCGAAACCGCCGATGCCTTCGGAAATATCGGCCTTGATGGCCGCCGCCACCGCATCCTCGTCACGCTTGCGCAGGGCGGCGATCGCCTCCTGATGGCGATCGACGAAATAGAGCTGGGCGACATGCTCCATGGCGATGCCGAGGAAGGGGCCGAGCTGGAGCCAGATGCTCTCCACCATCGGCATGATCACCTGCTCGGGATTGGCGGAATAGAGCGTGCGATGGAATTCCTGGTTCAGGAGCAGCGCGGCCGCATTGTCCTTGCGCGCGATCGCCTCGTCCTGCGCCCGGTCGACCTCCTCGAGCCTGTCGATACAGCGCTCTGTGATATGCGGCACAGCGCGGCGGGCGGCGTGCTGCTCCAGCACGGAGCGCAGCGAGACCAGCTCGCTGAACCGATCGGCCGTCATGCGCGGCACCATGATGCGCCTGTTGTCGAGCACCCGCAGCGCCCCTTCCGAGGACAGGCGGCGCAACGCCTCGCGCACCGGCGTGGGGCTACTCTCCATCGCCTCGGCAATGCCGCGGATGGTCAACGATTCGCCCGGCCGGATCGAGCCGACCATGATGGCCTGGCGCAGGCGCCGATGCGCATATTCATGCGTTGTCATGCCGTCCGGACGGTCCAGACGTTCCAGCGCCAGATTGCCCAATCCATTCCTCCTGTGACAGGCTGTTCGTTGCGAACCTATCCCTCGTGACAGGTTCTAGCAGCTTGACCCACGACAAGAAAGTGTGCATATTTTCAAAATGTGATCACAAAAATAATTATGTGATAGGGAAGGGACCCATGGCTCTGAGCGAAGATTCCGAGTGGCTGATCAGCGCCGATGGCGTGGAAAGCATTCAAGCCGTCGTCTGCGACCTGAACGGCATCCTGCGCGGCAAGCGCGTGCCCGTCGGGCAGGCGGAAAAGGTGCTGAAGGGCGGCATCCGCATGCCGCTGTCCATCGTCGGCGTCGACGTCTGGGGCGAGGATATCGTCGGCTCGAGCCACGTCTTCGCGTCCGGCGACATGGACGGCATCTGCGCCGCGACGGGGCGCGGTGCGCTCCCGGTCAGCTGGACGCTGAAACCATCCGCCGTCGTGCCGCTCTGGCTGTTCAAGGAAAGCGGCGAGCCGTTCCTCGCCGATCCGCGCCAGGCGCTCGCCAATATCGTGCGCCAGTACCACGAAATGGGCCTCAAGCCCGTCGTCGCCTCCGAGATGGAGTTCTATCTGATCGACGCCGAGCCCGACCACGCCCAGCCGCCGATCTCGCCCTATACCGGCAAGCGGCTCGATTCCGACGCCATCCTCTCCATCGACGAGCTGGACGATTTCGGCCAGTTCTTCTCGGACGTCTATGCGGAATGCGAGCGGCAGAACGTGCCGGCAGATTCGGCCGTCGCCGAAAACGGCATCGGTCAGTTCGAGATCAACCTCATGCATTCGGACGATCCGTTGAAGGCGGCCGACGACGCGCTGTTCTTCAAGCGCATCGTCAAGGGTATCGCCCGCAAGCACGGCTTTGCCGCCACCTTCATGGCAAAACCCTACGGCATGCGCTCGGGCAGCGGCATGCACATGCATTTCAGCCTGGTCGACGAAGAGGGCAACAACGTCTTCGACGACGGCACGGCCGAAGGCTCCGACATCATGAAACACGCCGTCGCGGGCCTGACGCGCGGCATGGCGGAATCGACGCTGCTCTTTGCGCCGCATTTCAACTCCTACCGCCGCCTGCGCCCCGATACGCATGCCCCGACCTCCGTCTCCTGGGGCTACGAGAACCGCACGGCCGCCATCCGCATTCCCGGCGGCAGCAACAAGGCCCGGCGCATCGAGCACCGCGTCGCCGGTGCCGATGCTAATCCCTATCTCGTCATGGCCGCCATCCTCGGCGCCGCTCTCGTCGGCATCCGCAACAAGTGGGAGCCGCCCGCACCGGTCTCGGGCCGGGCTTATCTCTCGCAACTGCCGCGCATCCCCTCCGAATGGGGCTCTGCCGTCACCGCCTTCGAGAACGGCCCGATCGTTTCGGAAATCTTCGACGCGGATCTCCGCTCCATGCTGATCGCCTGCAAGCGGCAGGAACTCGCCGGTTTCGCCGAACAGGTGACCGACTTCGAATTCAGCGCCTACCTGGAAATCGTCTGATGGCCAACACCCAGTCCTATGCCGGCAACGGCGAATATCCCGACAGCTATTACGCAGCTTCGCGCAACATCATCCGCACGCCGAAAGTGCTGGAAGGTGCCGTAACGGCCGACGTCGCCGTGCTCGGCGCCGGCTATTCCGGCCTGTCCACCGCCATCCACCTTGCCGAAAAGGGCTACAAGGTGGTGATGGTCGAGGGTGCCGGCATCGGCTGGGGCGCATCGGGCCGCAATGGCGGCCAGGTCGTCAACGGCCTGAATGCCAGCCTCGACACGATCAAGCGTCGCTACGGCGATCAGGCCGGCGCCTTCGTCGGCGGCCTCGTGCAGGAAGGCGGCAAGATCATCCGCCGGCTCGTCTCGCAGTACAACATCGATTGCGACCTGAAACCCGGCAATATCTACGCCGCCTATACGCCCGCCCATATGAAGGAGCTGGAGCACAAGAAGGCGCTGTGGAAGAGCTACGGCATGGACGACCACCAGATGCTGGACAAGGCGGCAATCCAGAAGCTGGTGAAGACCGATGCCTATATCGGCGGCATGCTGGACACGACCGGCGGCCACATGCACCCACTCAACCTGACGCTCGGCGAGGCCGCGGCACTCGAATCGCTCGGCGGCGTGATCTATGAGCAGTCGCCGGTCATCCGCGTCGAGCACGATGCCGAAAAGCCGGTCATCCACACGGCCAAGGGCCGGGTGACGGCCAACACCGCCGTCATCTGCGGCAATGCCTATCTCGGCCATGTCGTGCCGAAGCTCGTGTCGCGCGTCATGCCGGTCTCGACCCAGATGGTGGCGACCGAACCGCTCGGCGACCGCGCCGATGCGCTGATCCCGAGCGACATGTGCGTCGAGGACGTGCGCTACATTCTCGATTACTTCCGCCTGTCGGCCGACAAGCGCATGATCTTCGGCGGCGGCACCGTCTATGGCGGCACCGACCCGGCCGATGTGCGCGCAAAAATCCGCCCGAACCTCGAAAAGGTCTTCCCGTCGCTGAAGGGCGTAAAGATCGACTATGCCTGGAGCGGCAATTTCGCGCTGTCCTTCTCGCGCGTGCCGCAGATGGGCAAGATCGGCAAGAACACCTATTTCGCCCATGGCTACAGCGGCCACGGCGTCACCGGCTCGCATCTCTTCGGCAAGATCCTGAGCGAAGCGATCCACGGCGACCTCTCGCGCTTCAGCCAGTTCGAGAAACTGCCCTGGATCCCCTTCCCCGGCGGCCGCATGTTCCGCGCCCAGTACTCGACCATCGGCTCCTGGTGGTACCAGTTCAAGGACGCCTTCGGCCTCTGAGGCCAACAAAAAGCCGGCGGAAACGCCGGCTTTTTCATGTCATGCAGCGTCTATCAGCCCATGCGCTCGGAGGCATAGGAGCCCGGCGACGGCGGGAAGACGATGGTCTTGTTGCCGTTCATGAAGACGCGGTGGTGGATATGGGCGTGCACGGCGCGGGCGAGCACCTGGCTCTCCACGTCGCGGCCGATCGAGACATAATCCTCCGCCGACTGCGCATGCGTGATGCGCGCAACGTCCTGCTCGATGATCGGACCTTCGTCGAGATCCTCGGTGACGTAGTGGGCCGTCGCGCCGATCAGCTTCACACCGCGCTCGAAGGCCTGCTTGTAGGGGTTCGCACCCTTGAACGACGGCAGGAACGAGTGGTGGATGTTGATGATGCGGCCCGACATCTTCTTGCAGACGGCATCCGACAGGACCTGCATGTAGCGGGCGAGAACGATGAGCTCGGCACCCGACTGCTCGACCACGTCCATCAGGCGCGCCTCGGCCTGCGGCTTGTTTTCCTTCGTCACCTTGATGTGGTGGAAGGGGATGTCGTGGTTGACGATGACCTTCTGGTAGTCGAAGTGGTTGGAGACGACGCCGACGATCTCGATCGGCAGGGCGCCGATCTTCCAGCGGTAGAGCAGGTCGTTCAGGCAATGGCCGAAGCGCGACACCATGAGCAGCACCTTCATGCGCTCGTCGCTGTCGTTGAAGCGGTGGGTCATCGCGAATTTCTTGGCGACCGGGGCGAAGCCAGCCTTGATGTCCTCTTCCGACACGCCTTCCTGCGACAGGAAGGTCAGACGCATGAAGAACAGGCCCGTCTCCAGGTCGTCGAACTGCGACGAATCCGAGATGTAACACCCCTTTTCGGCGAGGTAGCCGGTGATCGCGGCGACGATGCCGCGGGTCGATTGGCAGGATACGGTCAGGACGTGGCTTTTCATCTGTTCGTTTCTCGCGTTCGGCCGATGCGGGGGCAAGCACCGGCGATCCCCTTGTCTGCCGCCGAATTTACGGCTCGGCGCATATTTCAGGCCGCTTGCGCCAGCGCAAGCCCCTGCAATGACGAGAAGCTACGCCGCCTCTTGCAAGGAATCCCTCCGGTTCGCGACATCCAATGCGTCGAAAATGCCACCAGGGCGCTTCGGAAGGCTCGCGCGGCGACAAAGATCGCCCGCAATTGACCTGATGTGACGCACAGCAACACGCGATTCTTGCACGAATGCAAGCCACCCCGTTCAAAGGGAAAAATCCCGCTGGACACTATTATGGACGCATGTTCTATACAATGGACATATCAGACGGGAGCCGATCATGCATCTTTCCATGTGGACCTACCCCTGGGACGTTCAGGACCAGGGGCTTGAGGCGCTGGCCGCCGACCTCACGGGCCGGGCCGGCCTCAACACGGTGAGCCTTGCCACATCCTACCATGCCGGCCGCTTCCTCCAGCCGCGCAGCCCTGAGCAGAAAGCCTATTTCCCCGAGGATGGCACCGTCTATTTCCGCCCGGACGAAACGCTCTGGCAGGGCAAGGCGATCCAGCCACTGATGGCGCAGAACACGATCGAGCGCGGCGACATGCTGGAGGCGCTGACTAGGTCCCGCGCGGAAACCGGCCTCGCCGTCTCCTGCTGGACGGTCTGCCTGCACAACAGCCGGCTCGGCCTGCTGCATCCCGATCACGTGACGCGCAACGCCTTCGGCAATGCCAACACCTACAATCTGTGCCCGTCGAGCCCGGCGGCGCGCGACTATGTCGTGACGCTGGTGCGCGACATCACCACCAACTACAAACCCGATATGCTGGAGCTCGAAAGCCCGAATTTCATGGGCTTCGCGCATGAACACCACCATGAGAAGGACGGCGTCGGCCTGAACCCCGAGGATGATTTCCTGCTCTCCCTCTGCTTCTGCGATCACTGCACCGCGCGGGCAAAAAAAGCCGGCGTGCCGATCGAGGGTGCAAAAAAGATCGTCTCGCGCTTCATCGCCGAGCTTTGCGAACGCGCCGTGCCGGAAAAGCAGTTCCCCGACTTCCCGGAAGCCGGCATCGACGCCTTCCGCGCCCATCCGGACCTGCATGCCTTCCTGACCTGGCGCTTCGAGCCGGTGACGAGCCTGATTAAGGAGATCAAGGCCGCAGCCAATCCGGCGACGCGCATCGTGCTGATCGACCTGAAGGATGCCTGGCTCGGCGGCGTCGACCTCGTCGAGGTCGGCAAGCGTTGCGACGGCGCGATCCTTTGCTGCTACAACATGACGCCGGAGGCGATCGGCGAGGTCATCCGCGCCGGCCGGACGATGCTCGGCAAGGAGAAGTTCGTCGGGCTCGGCCTGCGCGTCTTCTACCCGGAGGTCGATGGGCCCGAAATCCTCACCGCGCGCACGAAAGCCGCCGTCGACGCGGGCGCCGACGGCGTCAATTTCTACAATTACGGGCTCATCCCGGCAAAGCGCCTCGACTGGGTGGGCGAGGCCGTCGGCGCGATCGGCTGATCGCGCCAGCGCCTTATTTGTCGATCGGCTCGGCGACCTGGATCAGGCAATCGCCGGCCTGGCTGTCCGTGTGCAGGCGGTGGGAAATGACGATGCCGCTCTCGGCAAAGTGCAATTCCTCCTCCGGCAGGTCCAGCCGTTCGAGATCGTGATACCAGCCGGCGCGATCGCCGGCCGCAACGCGTGACCCGAGCGGCACCGCCGGCTCGAACCAGCCGCGCCGGTTCGCATAGATGCCCTGGCTGTGCCGCGAGAGCGACAGAAGCTGCAAGGCGGGCGGCGTGGGAAGCGGCGCCCGCGACAGCTGTGGTGCATCGACAATGCCGAGTGCCATCAACAGCCGGTCGATCGCCGCCGCCGTGAAGGCCATGCTTTCGGGCGTCACCGTGCCCCCACCGCCGAACTCGCCGGAAAGACCGATCGTGCCGGCGCGGCTTGCCGCACCCATCGAGGTCGGCGCTGCCGGACCATTGTCGGCGATGAAGGCATGGGCCGCACCCATTGCCCGCATCAGCGCCACGGAGCGGTCGAAGCGGGCGGCATCCGCCTGCCGCTCGATGAGCGTGCAGGCGAGATGCGCCATGGACGTGCCGCCCGAATGCAGATCGAGCACCGCGTCATGCCGCGGGAAGAGATCGTGTTCGAGGAAATGCGCCATGCGCGCCGTCGGCGTGCCCGTGGGATCGCCCGGAAAGGCGCGGTTGAGGTTGCCGCCGTCGAAAGGCGAGCAGCGCTTTGCCGCCATCACGGCCGGCAAGTTGGCCATCGGCAGGATGGTGACGGCCCCGCGCATCGTCGTCCCATCGAGCCGGCGCATCAGCCGGCCGAGCTGTAGCTCGCCTTCATATTCATCGCCATGGTTGCCCGCCATCAAAAGCAGGCTCGGCCCCGCGCCGTTTTTCAGGCGCAGGATCGGGACGCGGATCTGGTAATAGGGCGAGCGATCGACCGAATAAGGGATGGCGAGATGCCCGGCCTGCCGGCCGTCCCTGTCGAAATCGATCGGATTGACGAGGCCGCTGTGCATTTCAACCTCTCAGAGTGCTGCGACGGCGGTCATCTCGACGCGCAGGTCCGGATCGGCAAGGCGGGCCTCGACGCAGGCGCGGGCCGGCGGATTTGCCGGATCGATCCAGGCATCGTAGACGCCGTTCATCGCGTCGAAATCCACGATAGCGGGCAGGAAGACATTGACGGCCAGGAGTTTCGAGCGGTCCGTGCCGGCCTCCTTCAGGAGGGCGTCGATCTTGCCGAGCACGTCGTTCGTCTGGCCTTCGATGCCGGCCTTGCGATCTTCCGCGACCTGGCCGGCGATGTAGACGAGCCCGCCATAGCTGACGGCCTGGCTCATGCGGGACCCCTTCTGGTAACGCTGGATCATGGGCGTGTTTTCCTTTTCTTGCCTTGGGAGGAGTATCAGCCGAAGCTGGTGAGATAGGCCGTAGCGACCGTGTGGTCGGGCGCGAGGCCGTAAAGGATGGCGTGCCTGTCGATGCAGGTGCAGGGATGCGAGATGCCGAATTCGACGACATCGCCGATTGTGACGTCGGCCCCGGCAGGGAGCGTCACGAAGGCATGCTGGTCATTGAGACGCAGCACGGCGGCCTTGGTGAAACCGGTAAGCGATGCCCCGTCTCGATAGAGCGCGAGCGGACGCGGCAGGCCTTGGTCGATCGCCACGTCCCGCAGGCCCATGCCGCAGATGGCAAGGCCCGGTTCGGAGAGGGACAGCACCTCCGCCCAGACCCGGAGCGCCGGCTTGAAATCCTGCGCCGCGGACCGGACATCCGCGCCCACGCGAAACCCGTCGCGGGCATCGAGGCCGGCAAGGCCGCGCTCGTAGATGCCGTGATCGTGGAAGAAGATTGCGCCGCTGCGCAGAATAAGCCGGCAATCGGGATCGGCGGCAACGGCCGCGGAGAGGCCGGCAACGACCCGGTCGAAGAAGACGGAGCCGCCGGCGGTGAGAAGGAGCGGCCGATTTCGGCCGATCCGGGCACGGACCTGCGGCAAGAAGTCTGCGGTAAGGGCCATCAGCCCGTCGATGCGGGCAAGCGTCTCGCCGGCATCCGCCGTCGCGGCGGCACCCTCATAGGCCGCCACACCGGAGAGGCGGAAGGTCGGGCTTTCAGCCGCGAGAACAACGTCCAGAATCTCCATCGCGGCTTCGATGCTGCGGGCACCAGCGCGGCCGGCGCCGAGCTCGACCATCAGGCCCAGCGGCGGCAGGTCACTGCAGGTTTGCCACGCGTCGCGCAGCGCCACGGCGAGCGGCGCGGAATCGACGAAGATGTGCAGTTCAGCGTCGGGATAGCCGGCAAGCAGCGCGGCAAGACGGCGGGCGGCGGCGGGGCCGCCAATCTCGTTGGCCAGGATCAGTCGGCGCTGGCCGGCCTTCAGCAGCACGGCGGCCTGGCGGATATCGGCCACCGTCGTGCCCCAAGCGCCGGCGGCGAGCAGCGCGGCGGACAAGGCGGTGGACATCGGCGTCTTGGCGTGCGGCGCGATCGCGACGCCGTGGCTCTTCACATAGGCCATCATCACCGCGACATTGCCGGCAAAGGCTTCCTGATCGAGCGAGATCAGCGGCAGCGCCATTTTTCCATCGAACGGTTTCCAGCCTTGCCGGCCTATCGCTTCGAGCGGCAGGGCCGCGTGGCCCGGCGGAAAGCCGCGGACGCGGTCGTCGATCAGGATATCGGCGGCGTGAAGGTCAGACATGCGGTTCTCCCTTGGCCGCAGCGGGTGCGGCCAGTTCGAGACGATAGGTTTCATCGGCGGTGGTGAAGAACAGGGCCTGCTGCTCATCGAGCGAAAGCGGTGCGGCCAGCGTTCGGAAAACGTCATAGATATCGTCGAAGGAGGCATGGAGGCCGGCGACCGGGAAATCGCTGGCGAACATCGCACGCGATGGACCGAAACAATCGAGGCAATGCTCGATGACAGGCGACAGGCTTTCCAGCGTCCAGTCATTGTCATAGGCGACTAGATCGGAAATCTTCAGCCGCACATTCGGTTCGCGACCGAGCGCGCGCAGACCGCTGCGCCAGATCGCCATGCCGGTCTCGTCGCGGTCGGCCGGGCTGCCGCCGTGGTTGAGCACGAAGAGCACCTCGGGAAAGGCGCGTACGAGATCGAGCGCCTCGCCCATCTGCGCGGGATAGAGCATCAGGTCGAAGACGAGGCCATGGCGGGAGAGCTCGGCAAAACCGGCCCGCCAGACGGGATCGTCCATGCGATGGGCGCGCGGGGCAAAGCGTTTCGATGGTTCCGGATGCCAGCTGACGATATCGCGGATGCCGACGACATGCGGATTGGCGGCTTCCGCTGCGATCAGCCCGACGGCATCGGGCCTATCCAGCGGCACACGGGCAACGATGCGGCTGGCCACGCCGGTGCTGCGGTCGAGACCATCGAGCCAGCGGCTTTCCTCCAGCGGATGCGCATCCGACCAGCCGGCCTCGACATGCACCGTGGCGACGACGTTCTGGTTTGCCGCATCCCGGCGGTAGTCCGCGACACCATAATCCCGCAGGATCGGCGCGAGGCTGCCATAGACCATCTCGCCGCCCGTCGCCCGCGCCTTTTCCAGCCAGGGATGGCGGCCGAGCGAGAGGTCCCACAGATGGTGGTGCGGGTCGATGACCGGCCCGCTGTAGCGCGCCGTCATCGCCGCGCCTCGCGGCCGGAAACCAGCAGCAGCGCCAGGATCAGCGTGCCGAACATGATGGAGCGCCAGCCGGGCGAGGCATTGACGACGGTGATCAGCGCTGTCGTCGTCACAAGCAGGATGGCGCCGGGAATGGTGCCGGCATAGGTGCCGCGCCCGCCGAGGATGGAGGTGCCGCCGAGCACGACGGCGGCGATCGACGTCAGAAGATAGGGGTCGCCGATGCCGACATAACCTTGCCGGTTCATGCCGAGCACCAGAATGCCGGCAAGCCCCGCGAAGAAGCCGGAGAGCGCATAGAGGATCAGCGTGTTGCGCGTCAGGCTGACACCGGAAAGGCGGGCAGCGAGCGGATTGGCGCCGATGGCGAGGAAGCGCGCGCCGATCGGCATACGGTGGATGAGGGCGAGCACGACGGCAGAGACGGCGAGCCAGAGCAGCACGCCCGAGGGAACGCCGAGCGGCCGGGCCTGGCCAAGCAGGATGACGGCGGGATTGCTGACCGTGACGGCGCTGCCGCCGGCGACGACGACGAGCAAACCTTGAAGAAAAGTCGCCATGGCGAGCGTCATGATGATCGGCGGCACGCGCAGATAGGCCGCACCCGCGCCATTCAGGAAGCCAATGCCGGTGGCGATGGCGAGCGCCAGCGCGATGCCGACGAGGCCGGTCGGATCCCAGGCCGGCGAGATCAATGGCAGGAGGATCGCCGTCACCGTGATGATGGCGCCGACCGAGAGATCGATACCGCCCATCAGGATGACCAGCGTCTGGCCGGCAGCGGCAATGCCGATGACGGCGGCAAGCTCCAAGAGGTAGCGCAGGTGCCCATAGGCGCCGAAGCCGCGCAGGGTGAGGCCGGCGACGAGCCAGACGAGCGCCACCAGCACGAAGGTGAGCAGCGGCGGATTGCGGAAGATGGATTTTACAGCCTTCATCGTTTCGCCCTCCACGACTTCAAAAGCTCCGGCACCGCGACGGCGCCGACGATGATCAGGCCCTGCGCGATGTATTGCGCGACCGGTGGAAAGCCGAGGAAGAACATCACGTTGATCATGACGGAGAGCAGCAGGCTGCCGCAGATCGCACCACGCATCGTGCCCTTGCCGCCGAGGAAGCCGACGCCGCCGAGCACCGCCGCGGCGATGGAGTTCAGCGTGAAGGGTGTGCCGATGACCGGGTCGCCGGAGCCCGTCTGGGCCGCGACGAAAAGGCCGGCAAGCGCCGCCAGCAGGCCGGACAAAGCGAAGGCCACGACCTTCGCCCGCTCGACCGGCACGCCGGAGCGGAAGGCACCGACGGGATTGTCACCGGCCGCATAGATGCCGAGGCCGAGCGGCGTGGCGAGAAACGCCTTCCAGGCGAGGAGCACGACGACGAGCAGCAGGAAGGCGACGGGCGTGTGGCCGGCCAGCGTGTTCGACAGCCAGCCGGGAATGAAGCCGCCGGGACGCGGCAACAGGATCAGCGCAACACCGGTGATGATGAAGGAGCCGGCGAGCGTGACGATGATGGCGGGGAGCCTCAGATGCGCGACGATCACACCGATGACGGCACCGATAGCTAGGCCGGTGAGCGCGACGGCGACGATGCCGCCGGGCACGCCGAACAGGCCTTCCATGGTCGTGGCGGCGATGACGGCGCCGAGGCTGACGAGCGGGCCGATGGCCAGCGTGATGCCGCCATTCAGCATCAGCAGCGCCTGCGCCATCGTCACCAGCGCGAGCGGGAACCAGTTCTGGGTGAATTTCGAGAAGCCGCCGACCGAGAGGATGCCCGGAAACAGCACGGCATAGAGGATGAGGAAGGCGGCGACGACGAGATAGAGCCCGCCAAGGCCGCGATTGCGGCGGCGCTGGATGGCGCCATAGAGCCATGAGGAGGACGAAACAGCACTCATGCGGCCGCTCCCTTCGTGCCGACGCCCATGGCCGCGCCGACGATGGCCTCTTCGCTGATCGCATCACCTTCCAGCTCTGCGGCGACGCGTCCCTCGCGCAGCACGACGACGCGGTCGCACAGATGAACGAGTTCCGGCGTATCGGAGCTGGCAATGATGACGAGCCGCCCTTCGGCGGCGAAGCCGCGCAGCATCAGGTAGATTTCCCGCTTGGTCTCAATATCGACGCCGCGCGTCGGATCGTTGAGCAGCAGCACGGACGGATCGAGCGGCAGCCATTTGGCGAGCGCCACCTTCTGCTGGTTGCCGCCGGAAAGCGCCTGGACGGGGCGGGTCACGTCGCCCTTGATGGTGAGCCGTTTGGCGAGCTCGGCAATCAGCCCGGCTTCACCCGCGCGATCACGAAAACCGTTGCGGGCGAGGCGTCCAAGCGAGGGGAGGATCAGGTTGGACGCGATGGAATGGGGCAGGACAAGCCCCTCATGCTTGCGGTCGGCCGGCACGTAGACGAGGCCGGCGGCGTTCGCCGCACCGACATGGGCGGGAAGGCCCGGCTTTCCGGAGACCTCGGCCTTCGCGGCCTTGGCGGGAATAGTGCCATAGAGGCCGAGCAGCAGATCTTCCTGCCCCTGCCCCACCAGGCCGCCGATGCCGACGATCTCGCCGGCGCGGCCGGAAAAGCCGATATCGCGCACAAGACCGGCTGAAAAGCCTTCGACATTCACGCGCAATGCGCCGGGATTGGCGGCGGCACGCGGCGGGAAAAGGCCTCCCGTCTCGCGGCCGACCATCAAGCGCACCAGTCCCTCACCGTCGATGCCGGACAGTGACTGGTCCGCCGTGACGCCGCCGTCTTTCAGCACCGTGACATGGGAGCAGAGCGCCTGCACCTCATTGAGGCGGTGGGAAATATAGAGAAGCGCTGTGCCGCGATCACGCAAGGTCTCGATAAGACCGGCGAGAATGCCCGCCTCATGCGCCGAGAGCGAGGAGGTCGGCTCGTCGAGGATCAGCACACGCGGCTTGCGATAGAGCGCCTTGGCGATCTCCACCATCTGCCGTCGGCCGAGCGCCAGATCCGCCACGGGCATGTCGAGCGGTTCGGTGAGGCCAACCATGGCGCAGACGTCGCGCACGCCGCGATGCAGTTCGGCATAGTCGATCAGGCCGAAACGGCGCGGGAAGGCGCCGAGCCCTATATTTTCCGCAATCGACAGGTCCGCCGTGAGGCTCAGCTCCTGCTGCACCACGGCGATACCGGCCGCGCGGGCTGCGGCCGGGCTGAAACGCCCGACCGGCTTGCCGTCGACGGCAATCGTGCCGCTATCCGGCTGGAGGGCGCCGGAAAGAAGGTTGATCAGCGTGGATTTTCCAGCCCCGTTCTCCCCGAGCAGGGCGTGAACCCTGCCCGGATGAAGGGCGATATCGACGCCCTTCAGAACGGGATTGCCGAAAAATCCCTTGAACACCTGCCGGGCTTCCAGCAGGGGTTTTTGATCCGTCATGACGGCATCCTTCAGAGCGAATTACTTCTGGGCGAGCAGCTTGTCGAACAGCGCCTGGTCGTAATCCGAGTAGATGTAGCCGTCGGCCGGGAACTTGTCGGCGCGGGCGAGATAGCCGTCGATCGTGCTGTCGTCGATAACAGGCAGCGGCACCTTGATGAAGGCCGGCACGTCCTTGCCTTCCAGCGCCTGCACGGCGGTGTAGACCGAGAGCGCGCCCAGCCAGTTCGGCTGCATGGTGGCCCAGCCCTTCAGGCCCTTTTCCTTCCACAGTTCCAGGAACTGGCGGGCATTCTCGCCGGTGATCGGAACCTGTTCGCGGCCCTGGCGGTCGAAGGCCATGACGGAACCGGCCGAGAGTGCGCCGCCGAGCGAGAGCACACCGTCGATTTCCGGATTGGCGAAGAGCAGGCTGGTCATCGCTTCCTGCGCGGGGGCTGCGTTATATTCCGTGTTGGTCTCGGTGATGATTTCGAGGCCCGGATTGGCATCGAGCACCGGCTGGGCACCCTTGCGGCGGTCATCGCTGACGGAGATGCCGGCCGGACCGTTCATGACGATGATCTTGCCCTTGCCGCCGAGCTGGTCGGACAGCCACTTGGCCGCACCCGCGCCCCATTCGCTGGAATCGGTGTTGATCTTCGCCGTCACCTTGTCGGTGTTGACGAGGCTGTCGAAGTTGACGACGGCGATGCCCTTGTCGCAGGCGTCCGAAATCACGCGGTCGAGCGCGTTGGACGAGCCGGCGATGACGACGATGGCGTCGACATTGGCATCGATCATCGACTGGATGTGCTGGATCTGCGTCTGGGCATTGCCCTGCGCGTCCGTGATCATCAGATCCTTCACGAGGCCGGCCTTCTTAAGCTCCTCGACCTCGGCGGCGATCGTGCCTTCCGTCTGCTTCATCCAGGTCGGCACCGAATAGATGTTCGCCCAGCCGACCGTATAGGGCGCCTTGCGATCGCCCTTGATGCAATTGGCAGCGGCAGACGCCGTGCCGGCCGAAAGCGCAAGCAGGCCCATGGCGACGGCGGCGCCCGCGAAAAGGCGGCTGCGCAGCGAAGCGGACGGGTTGTTCTCAAAAGTCTTCATTGTCGATCCCCTTGTGTGCGGCAGCAGAAACGGGCTTGCCATCCGTCAATGTCCAATATAATGTACATATGATCTAAATACCGGACGTCGCGATCTTATGCCGAATTTTGCGCTCCGCAAGAGGGGTGCCGAAAATTCCTGCACGGGATGCGAGGCGCGCGCATTGACAGCGGCGGCGCCCGGCATGAGAAGCTTGGCGGCAACGAGAGGCAGGAAGGAACGACGATGGATGCAGTTCTGGACGAAGCGGCGGGAAAACGCGCACGCGGGCTCGACCGGGCCTTCGAGATCCTCGACTTCCTGCGCGAGAAGCGCCAGGCGCTGAAGCCGAACGAGATCGCCGCGCAGATCGGCGCGCCGCGCTCATCGGTTTATGAACTGGTGAACCTGCTGCTGCGCAACGGCATCCTGGAATTCACCGGCGGCGAGGGCCGCGTCTATCTCGGCCGAAAGCTGTATTTTCTCGGCGCGGCCTATGAGAACCATTTCGATTTCACGCGAGAATGCGAGGCGGCGCTGGAGCGGCTGGCCGACGAGACGCGCGAGACCGCGCAGTTCTGCATGCTGGACGGCAACAAATACACCGTCGTGCGCATGCGCGAGGGCGCCCGCCCCTTCCGCATTTCCACCGATGTCGGCCAGTCCGTGCCGATCCCGTGGACGGCATCCGGCCGCGTGCTCGTCGCGCATATGTCGGATGCCGAAATCCTCGCCTTCATTCCGGCGCAGGATTTTCAGCTGCCGAGCGGCGAGTGGCTCGATCCGGCAACCTTCCTCGCCGAGGTGCGCGCCGCAGAGGGCGACGGCCACTTCACCTTCAACAGCATCGTCGACAGTTTTACCCATTGCTTTGCCGTGCCGGTCATGGGTGACGCGGGCCATGCCGTCGCAACGCTTTGCCTCGTTGCGCCGCGCGCGGACGGCCTTGCCAATCGCGAACAGTATCTCGCCTGCCTGAAGGATGCCGCCCGGCGCCTTGGCGGCCACGCGCCGGCCCAGGCGAAACGCGCCTGAACACCTAAGCCTGATTGGATAGCCAGCGATCGATCCCATCGGCCGCCGCGCGGCCGGTCGCAAAACAGGCCGTCAGCAGATAGCCGCCGGTCGGCGCTTCCCAATCGATCATCTCGCCGGCCACGAAGACACCCGGCAGCGCCGTCAGCCCATAATCGTTACCCAGCGCATCGAAACGGATGCCGCCAGCGGAAGAGATCGCCTCGGCAATCGGCCGTGGCCGGACGACACGGATGGGCAGCGCTTTCACCGCGGCCGCCAGCGCCTCAGGCGAGAGACGCGCGACATCCGCAACGCATTCCCGCAGCAGCGCCGCCTTGACGCCTTCCAGCCCCGCGCCCTTGCGCAGCCGGGTGGAGAAGCTCGCCTTGCCGCCCTGCCGGGCAAAATCCGCAACCAGCCGCTCGGCGCTTCTTCCGGGTGCAAGATCCACCAGCAATGTCGCAGACCCTACCGCCTCCAGAGCGTCGCGCAACGCCGCCGCATGGGCATAGATCAGGCTGCCCTCGATTCCGGTTTTCGAGACGACGAACTCGCCGGGAACCGTGCCGGCGGCCGATTGCGCGGTCACGCCCTTCACCGCCGCACCGGCAAATTTCTCGACAAGAAAAGACGACCAATCGACGTCGAAGCCGCAATTGGCCGGGCGCAGCGGCGCGATGCCGACGCCCTTTTCCGCCAGCCATTCCACCCAGGCGCCATCCGATCCAAGCCGCGGCCAGCTCGCCCCGCCCAGCGCCAGAAATACCGCATCGAACGCCATCACCGTCTCGCCCTCGGGCGCCTCGACCCGCAACCCGCCCTCGGCAAAGCCCGTCCAGCGATGCCGCACGCGGATATCGACGCCCTGCCCTTCCAGCCGCGCCCGCCAGGCGCGCAACAGCGGCGACGCCTTCATGACTTCGGGAAAGACCCTGCCGGACGTGCCGACGAAGGTTTTGGTGCCGAGACCATCCGCCCAGGCTCGGAGATCATCCGGCGTAAAGGCTTCGAGCGCCGACCGCAGCCGCGCATTGGCGGCACCGAAACGGGCCGCGAACCGCGCAAAAGGCTCGGAATGGGTGATGTTCAGGCCGGATTTTCCGGCGAGCAGAAATTTTCGGCCGATGGTCGGCATCGCCTCCAGCACGGTCACGGCATGGCCGCGCGCCGACAGCACCTCTGCCGCCATCAGCCCGGCCGGCCCACCCCCGACGATCCCGATCCGTCTTCCGCTCATCCGCTCAACCTCAAATCCGCTGCGCCGTCATAAAGCGTCTGCGGCCACTCCGCCAGCAATCCCCTTATCACCGGCCCCTTATCAGGTGATCGCAACACGCCGCCGGTATAGGATCGCAGGACGAATCGGGAGACATCCATGGATATCAAGCGCAACGGCACCAGCCCTTCGGCCCCAGGCCATGCCGACTATTTCACCGGCACCGTCCGCCTCGACACGCCGTTCAAGGCCGAGGCTCCCGGACGCGCCGGCGGCGCGATCGTCACCTTCGAAGCCGGTGCCCGCACCGCCTGGCACACCCATCCGCTCGGCCAGACCGTCATCGTCACCTCCGGCCTCGGCTGGGCGCAGCGCGACGGCGGGCCGATCGAGGAAATCCACCCCGGCGACGTCGTCTGGTTCCCGCCGGGCGAAAAACACTGGCACGGCGCCACCGACAAGACCGCCATGACCCACATCGCCATCGCCGAATCGGAAAACGGCTCACCCGTGACCTGGCTGGAGAAGGTGACGGACGCGGACTATCTCGGAAAAGCCGGCTAGAGCATTTCCAGCCGACGCGATCTCGCTTCGGTGTCGGAAAATACATTAAAAACAAAAGCATAGAGCATTTCAGGTGATCCCGTTTTCACCTGAAATGCTCTAGGCTCAATCCGCCGGCGGCCGGTATTTTCGCATGAAAGGCACACCGTTGAACGTGTGCGTGCAGCAGGCGCAGTCCGGCTCCATCTGCTCGACGCTCAGAGCCGGATCGACCCGCTGCAGACGATTGGCGTCATCCACGAAAAGGCCGCTGTAATAGGCGCTCTCGCCCATGCGCACGAACGGTTTCCTCTCCGCCTGCGACCGCGCCACCATCCAGAAGATCGGTTCGGCCCTGTCGAGCCGGACGATCGCTTCGGCATGAACAGTGTCCCAATCGTCCCCGACGCGCGACAGCAGGAACTTGAAGAGCGGCGTATAATCGAGCCCGTGCCGCTGCCGGCCGCCCATCGCGCCCGCATGCACACGATCCTCGCGCCGCCGCGAAGACCTGTAGTCCTCGCCCCCGCCATGGCGCACGCCGTGGGTGCGCGTGTTGACGCTGCGATAAAGCGGCTTCTTTCGGTCCATGCGCCCCTCCGGTTTCGTCCATTTTTAACGCATGGCACGGACAGGCGACAGCCGGTCAGACGTGGAGACCGGGCGCCTCATGGCCGGACTGGGCGACATATTCGGTATAGCCGCCCGGATATTGATGCACGTCGTCGCCGTTGAGCTCCAGCACGCGGTTCGACAGCGCGCCGAGGAAGCGCCGGTCGTGTGACACGAACAGCATCGTGCCCTCGTAATCGGCAAGCGCCTTGATCAGCATCTCCTTGGTGTCGAGATCGAGGTGGTTCGTCGGCTCGTCGAGGATCAGGAAATTCGGCGGATCGAACAGCATGGCCGCCATGACCAGCCGCGCCTTCTCGCCGCCCGAAAGCACCCGGCACTTCTTCTCCACGTCATCGCCTGAGAACCCGAAGCAACCGGCCAGCGTGCGCAGCGGCCCCTGGCCGGCACGCGGAAACTCCGTCTCCAGCCATTCGAAAACCGTCAGGTCGCCATCGAGCAGATCCATCGCATGCTGTGCGAAATAGCCGACCTTGACGCTAGCGCCGATCGTCACGCTGCCCTGGTCCGGTGTGGCCGCCCCCGCAACGAGCTTCAGCAGCGTCGATTTGCCCGCACCATTGACGCCCATCACGCACCAGCGCTCGCGGCGGCGGATGAGGAAGCTGAAATC
>NZ_CAMLFY010000079.1 GCF_946479415.1 uncultured Shinella sp.
TCGTCGACAACATCTTCCGCTTCACGCAGGCCGGTTCCGAAGTGTCGGCTCTGCTTGGCCGTATCCCGTCGGCCGTGGGCTATCAGCCGACGCTCGCGACCGACATGGGCCAGATGCAGGAACGCATCACGACCACGACCAAGGGTTCGATCACCTCGGTTCAGGCCATTTACGTTCCCGCCGACGACTTGACCGACCCCGCGCCGGCCACCTCGTTCGCCCACCTGGACGCCACGACCGTTCTGTCGCGTTCGATCGCCGAAAAGGGTATCTACCCGGCCGTTGACCCGCTCGACTCGACCTCGCGCATGCTCGACCCGATCGTTGTCGGCGAAGAGCACTACGAAGTCGCCCGTAAGGTCCAGACGACCCTGCAGCGCTACAAGGCTCTCCAGGACATCATCGCCATCCTGGGCATGGACGAACTGTCGGAAGACGACAAGCTGGCCGTTGCCCGCGCCCGCAAGATCGAGCGCTTCCTGTCGCAGCCGTTCTTCGTCGCCGAAGTCTTCACCGGTTCGCCGGGCAAGCTCGTCGCTCTCGAAGACACGATCAAGGGCTTCAAGGGCCTGGTCAACGGCGACTACGACCACCTGCCGGAAGCTGCCTTCTACATGGTCGGTTCCATGGAAGAAGCCATCGAAAAGGCCAAGAAGCTGGCTGCCGAAGCCGCTTAATGTTTTGGCGGGCGCCCAATGGGGGCCCGCTGACCTTACTGGCCGTATGAAATCAGAAGAAGTGAATGGTCATGGCTGACAATTTCAACTTTGAACTCGTCTCTCCCGAGCGGCTGCTGGTTTCCGGCAGCGTCAGCGAAGTCGTCATTCCGGCGACCGAGGGCGAGATGACCGTCATGGCCAACCACGCGCCGACCATGACGACGATCAAGCCCGGTGTCGTCACCGTGAAGTTCGCGGATGGCAAGAAGGACCGCTATGTGGTCTTCGGCGGTTTCGCCGACATCATCCCGACCGGCTGCACGCTGCTCGCCGAATCCGCCGTTCCGGCCGGTGAGGTCAAGAGCGACGAGATCACCCGCCGCATCGAAGCTGCCCGCGCGGAACTGGCCCACGCCAAGTCCGACGACCAGAAGTTCGGCATCGAGACCTATCTCGCAGAGCTGACGACGCTTCAGGGCATCGTCGTTCCGGTCTGATTCTTCTGCCGAACCTGCACCCATCGAACCCGCCTTTCCGGCGGGTTTTTTGTTGCCCTCAAAAAGCCGCCTGCCAGCAGAAGAACCTCTTTACCTTATCGCCAGGAAAATGCCTCCCGGCGACACAACCTCAGCGCGGGATTTGCTGTTTCTTTACGGCGTCGCGGGAGAGTGGCCGCACTATGCCGTCCGTCATGAAGGCGGGCCTTCGCGCAAGGACGAGGATGATGAGCAGCAAGATCGTACCCGTAATCATGGCCGGCGGTAAGGGCACGCGCCTGTGGCCCCTCTCGCGCGCCTCCGCACCGAAACAGTTCCTCGAATTCCTCGGCGAGACGACGCTGTTCCAGAAGACACTGGCGCGCGTGGCGGACGAGGCGCTCTATGAGGCCCCCGTCATCGTCACCAACAGCGACTTCCGCTTCCTCGTCGCCGAGCAGGCGCGCGCTGCGGACATGGCGCTGGCCTCGATCCTGCTCGAACCCGTCGCGCGCAACACGGCGCCGGCGCTTGCCGCGGCCGCAACGCTGGTGGCACGCCTCCATGGCGATCAGGCGATCATGCAGGTTCTTGCCTCCGATCACGAGATTGATGCCGACGCCACCTATTTCGACTGCATCGTCAAGGCGCGCACTGCCGCCGAAGCCGGACGCCTCGTGACATTCGGCATCACGCCGCACGAACCAGCCACCGGCTATGGCTATATCGAGATCGGCGAGGATCTCGGCAATGGCGCCAATGCGGTGCGCCGTTTCGTCGAAAAGCCGGATCGCGACAAGGCCGCCGCGATGCTGGAGGCGGGCGGCTATCTCTGGAATTCCGGCATGTTCATGCTGCCGGTCGGGCTTTTCCTGCGCGAACTTCGCCAATATGCGCCAGAGGTACTGGACGCCGCCGCCGAAGCAGTTGCCAAGGCGCAGCACGACCTCGATTTCGAACGGCTCGACGAGGCGGCTTTTTCGCGCGCGCCTGATATTTCCGTGGACTATGCGATCTTCGAGAAGACGCCGATCGCCGCTGTCGTGCCGTCGCCCATCACCTGGTCCGATCTCGGCAGCTGGGATTCCGTCTGGAAGACTGGCAAGCAGGATGATGCCGGCAATGTCGCCGATGGCAGCACGACCGTGCTCGACACGCGCAATTCGCTGGTCATCTCCCGCGACATTCATGTCGCCGTGCAGGGCCTCGACAATATCGCCGTCATCGCCAGCGAGGATGCGGTCTATGTCGGACGGATGGAAGACAGCCAGAATGTCGGCAAGCTGGTGAAACATCTGGCGAGCCTGCCGAAGACGGCGAAGCTGACCGAGACGCACCCGACCGCCTACCGCCCCTGGGGCGGCTATACTTCTGTGCTGAATGGCGAGCGCTTCCAGGTGAAGCGGTTGTTCGTGACGCCGGGCAAGCGGCTGTCGCTGCAGAAGCACCATCATCGCTCCGAACATTGGATCGTCGTGCGCGGCACGGCTGAAGTGACGATCGGCGACAAGACGATCCCGCTGCGCGAAAACGAATCGGTCTATATCCCGCAGGGCGAACTGCATCGCCTCGCCAATCCCGGAAAGATCATGCTCGAACTGATCGAGGTGCAGACCGGCTCCTATCTCGGCGAGGACGATATCATCCGTATCGAGGACGAGTTCGGCCGCGGCTGAACTGCTATTTCTCGCCGCGCCGCTTCGGCGGCGGGCAGCGGCCAAGCGCGCGGCATTCCGCATCCAGCCAGATGCCGGCGCCCTGCGTCATCGCGGCCTGCTGCTGGCCGGCGAGCCGCGGTGTTGCGGCCCAGGCGGCCCCCTTGGTGACGAGTGTCTGCGCCAGATCCGCTTCCGCGACGGCGCAGGTCACGAAAGAGACCGTGCCGAGCCGGAAATCCTGCCGGCAGGTCAAGGTCCGGTTGGCAATCAGCCGGCGGAAATAGATGCGGGCCTGCTGGCCGCAGGCAACGAGATGCTGGTCATCGCCCCGGCAAAGTTTATTGGGGTGAACCGCAACGGCATCCGTCAGCACATAGAGCCGGCCGTCATGCTCAAAGGATGTGCTGTCGAAGACCTTGACGCGCGTCGTCGGTCGCAGGATGAGCGGTATGATTTTCCGCTCGATTTCCACGCGTTCCAAAGTCTGTTTCTTGCGGTCGACCCGCACGGGCTTGTCGGTCCAGATCGGCTCGTCGGACAAGGGGCCGGATTGCAGCCCCGCCGCCAAGGCCTGAGTGCTGAGCGCGAGAAAGAGAAAAGCCGTAAGGAGGGCCTGATTGATCACGCTGCGCCTTGCTGTTGAAACCGCCATCATCTGCGCTCATTCGGCCGGAGCTTGCGCGGTGCTACCCGGCACATCAAGCCGTTCGGCAAAATTTTCCCGCAGCGGCAGCCAGCGGCTGCGGTCGAAATAATCCGGCAGATAGGAGCCGCGATCGCGCGTGCGGTCGGGCGTGACGATGAAATTGTAGCGCGGCGTCTCGCTGAACTCCTTCTTGAGGAGGATGCGGTTGCCGAAGCGGATGATGTCGAACTCCTTCAGCGCGCGTATATCCGTGAAGATTTCCGGCGCATCCTCCCAGCGCACCTCGTCGAGGAAAACGCGGATCGCGGCGATGACGGCGTCTGTCACGGCATCCTGCGTCGTCTTGTCCTCGATGTTCAGCTTGATGCGGAAGGAGGATATGCGCGCTTCCGCGTTGCCTTTGATCGACAGGAAAGCGGAGGAGGGCGCCGCTGTGCCTGCGTCCGTGCGGGTGAATTCGCGGTAGGATTGGCATTCCCAGCTCTGCTTGTCGAAGATGCCGGCCTTCCAGCCGGAATTGGCGAAACCGGCGCGACGCAGCGCCTCACAGAGCGTTTCGGGCGCCTTGCGGATCGTGCGGACGAATTTCGTCTGCATGGGCGTGACGGGGACGAGGAGGCGTTCGGAGATGAGACCCTTGGGGCGGGGCATGCGGTTGCCCTTGAGATCATAGGGGCGAAGCGCGCGCGCCTCCGGCGTTGCCTTGATCGGCGCATAGCCGAAGCGGGCGAGCAGCAGGTTCAGATTGCGGTAGTCGTTGGCAAGCAGCACCGTTGCGCCGATCGCCCCGAGCAGCACGGCCGCAAAAAGCCCGAAGACGACCAACCCGGATCTGCCTTGCTTTCGCTGCGTCATGCCGACCCGCGCCGTTGCCCGTGCTGTACGGTCGATACCGGGCCTTCTGGCAAAGGCAGGGCCAAAGCCCGCGGGATCAGCCGATCTCCCGCTCCTGATAGGCTACAACCAGGGTGCCTGCAAGCGCGAGCGGCCAGGCAAGGCAAAGGAGCAGGCCGAGCGCGCGGTCCATGTCCCATCGGCCGCCATTCTCCTCGCCTTCGCGCAGGCTGCAATCGATGAAGCGCAGCGCGATGAAGGTATAGCCAGCCATGAGCAACGCGGTCAGCGTCATTCTTCCAGATCCCGTTTCAGGAAAGCGGAAAGCCTTTTTGAGGCATCCGGCTCCGTCGCGCATGATCTCGCTCCGGAACATCTCCCATATGAACCAAAGTGTGACACTTTTTGCCCGCTTCGCCAATAGAAACCTATTGATGCCCGATCAGGTACTTTCGGAGATGCGGGTGCAAAGCAGGTGCTCATGCAGCCGCAGTACGGCGGGAGGCGCGGTGCGGAATTTCGGCAGGCCGAGGTGATAGCCGTAACCGGTCGGGAGGCTGGTCCGGCCGAGCTGCACGAGGGTGCCTTTGCCCAGCTGATCCGCGATGAGGCCGAGGCTGCCGAGCGCCACGCCATCGCCGCCGAGTGCCGCATCGATAGAGAGCGCATAGGTGGAGAAGGTGAGGTGCGGGCGCGGTGGCGGCACGCGCCGAAAGGCCTCCGGCGCCACGCGCTCCAGCCAGGGGCGGAAGGAAATCCAGTTGGCGTTGAAGCGCTCGTAGTCGATGAGGTCGAGGTTGCCGAGGTCCATGGGGCTGACGGCGGCCGCATCGAGCCCCTTGCGGGCGATGTAATCGGGTGCGGCGACGGGCGCCAGTTCTTCCGCCACCAGCAGTGTCAGATCCCAGCGCGGATGCTCGCCCGCCGAATAGAGGATCACGAGATCGTTGTTTTCGGAGGCGAGATCGGCCGGGCTGTCGGATGTGGTGAGGCGGATGGCGATATCGGGATTGTCGCGGGAAAAATCCCGCAGGCGCTTTCCAAGCCACAGATGGGAGACCGAGCCCGAGGCGGCGAGCGCGATGCTCGGCCCGGCGCCGGTGCGAAAGGGTTCCAGGCTTTCCTCGAGATAATCGAGCGAGGCGCGCACGCGCTGGAACAGCTTTTCGCCGCGCGGCGTCAGCGTCAGGTTCTTGCCCTGGCGGGTGAAGAGCGGCGCGCCGAGATGATCCTCCAGCCCCTTGATGCGGCGGCTGACGGCGGCCTGGGTGATGTTCAGCTCCCGTCCGGCACGGGAAAAGTTCATGTGCCGGCAGGCAGCGTCGAAGACGCGGAAGGCTTCCAGCGGTATATGGGCGAGCATCGTTGCTTTCATAATCTGAAGTTATCAAAAATCCTGAAAAATCCAAGGATTTGAAAATCTGACATTGTGATGCACGGTCTCGAAAATCATTTCCGGGGAACTTCCGTGACATTCGCGACCTCATTCGTACCCGACATCCGTTTCGGCGAAGGCGTTCATGCCAGCATCGCCTCCTCCGCCGGCGCGCTGGAAGCCCGGAGCGCGCTCGTCGTCATCGACGGCTTTCTCGCCGCAAACGGACTGGGCGAGCGTCTTGCCGCCCAGTTCGCAGCGGAAGGGATTGCGGCGGAGTTTTTCTCCGGCTTTGCCGGGGAACCGAAACTTGCGCATGTCGAGGCGGCAAGCAGTGCTGCGCGGGGAAAAGACCTCGTCGTCGGCATCGGTGGTGGTTCGGCACTGGACATCGCCAAGATCGCGGCCTGTGTCGCGGCGGCCGATAACGACCCCATGCACTATGCGCTGGCCGCCAATCCGCTGCCGAAGAAACCTCTGAAGAAGATCATGGTGCCGACGACGGCGGGAACGGGTTCGGAAACCTCCGCGACGACGATCTTCGCCGGGCCGGAAGGCAAGAAACTCTGGATCTGGGGGCCGGAGACCAAAGCGGATCTCGTGCTGCTCGATCCGGCGCTGACCGTGACCTTGCCGGCCAACCTGACGGCCTGGTGCGGCCTCGATGCCTTCGTGCATGCCTTCGAGGCGGCGACCAACCGCAACGCCCACGCCGGTGCTGCGCTCTATGCGCATGCGGCGCTCGCCCTGCTGACGGAAGCGCTGGAGACGGCGGTGAAGAACCCGGCGGATATCGCGGCGCGCGGCAAGGTGCTGCTCGGCTCCTGTTATGCCGGTGTGGCCATCGACAATTGCGGCACGGCGATCGCCCACAATATCAGCCACGCGCTCGCCGGCCTTGCACCCGTGCACCACGGGCTTGCAACGGCGCTGGGCTTCGAGGCGACACTGGCCTGGCTTGCCGAGGCCGATACGGCCGAACTTACGGCCGCGGCGCGCGCTTGCGGTCTTTCCGATCCGGCGCTGCTGCCGGGTTTCGTCAGCGATCTCATGGACCGCTGCGGCATTGTTCGCGCACTGCCCAGGGCCTTTGCCGATTTTTCCGCCGAAGATCTCGCCCGCGAAATGCGCGCGCCGGAAAACCAGCCGATGCGCCGCGCGACGATCCGCGAGGTCTCGGATGCCGATATCGACAATATCGCCGCCACGATGATGGTGCTGCCCCGCACGCTTTGAGGATCCGCCATGACCGAACAGTATAGCCGCGCCTATTGGGAACAGCGCCTCGCCGGCCTCTCGCTGGCGCGCGGGCATTTCATCGACGGCAAGACCGTGCCCGCGGCCTCCGGCCGCACCTTTACCCGCACGCGGCCGATGGACGGCCAGCCCGGCGCGGTGCTGGCCCGCGGTGATGCCGCTGATGTCGATACGGCCGTGGCTTCGGCCCGCAAGGCCTTTGCCAGCGGTATCTGGCGGGCCAGGGATCCGCTGGAGAAGAAGAAGGTCATGTTGCGCTGGGCGGAGCTGATCCGGGCGCATGGCGAAGAATTGGCGCTTCTGGAAACGCTCGATGTCGGCAAGCCGGTGCAGGCGTCGCTCGGTGTCGATGTGCGGCTCTGCGCCGATGGCATCCAGTATTACGGCGAGATGATCGACAAACTCTACGACGAGATCGCGCCGACGGGGCCGAAGGCCCGCGCGCTGGTGCGCAAGGTGCCGCTCGGCGTCGTCGCGGCAATCACGCCGTGGAACTATCCGATGATCATCGATGCCTGGAAGCTGGGGCCGGCGATTGCCGCAGGCAATTCCGTCGTGCTGAAGCCGGCGGAGCAGTCCTCGCTTTCCGCATTGAAGCTTGCGGAACTCGCCGTCGAGGCCGGGCTTCCGGCCGGCGTCTTCAATGTCGTCACCGGCTTTGGCGAAGAGGTCGGCAAGCCGCTGGCGCTGCATATGGATGTCGACATGGTCGCCTTCACCGGCTCGACGGAGGTCGGCAAGCTGATCATGGGCTATGCGGCGCAATCGAACCTCAAGCGCGTGGCCCTGGAGCTGGGCGGCAAGTCGCCGCTCGTCGTGTTCGAGGATGCGGATCTCGACGCGGCAGCCAGTGCGGCCGCCTGGGGCTGCTTCTACAATTCCGGCGAGACCTGCCATGCCGCCACGCGTCTCGTCGTGCAGCGCTCGGTACAGGATGCCCTCATCGCGAAGATCGAGGCGGTGGTGAAGCGCGAGATCGCGCTCGCGCACCCCTTCGAGCCCGCCGCACAGATCGGCGCGTTGATCGAGGCGGAGCATATGGAGAAGGTGCTCGGGCTGATCGAGGCGGGCGAGAAGGACGGCGGCCGCCGGGCCTTCGGGGCGGAGCGGGTTCTGTCGGAAACGGGGGGCTATTACGTGTCGCCCGGTGTGATCACCGATGTGACGAACGACATGCGCATCGCGCGGCAGGAGATTTTCGGCCCGGTTCTCGCGGCCATCGGTTTCGACACCGAGGAGGAAGCGCTGGCGATTGCCAATGACACGATCTACGGCCTGGCCGGCGCGGTGTTCACGCGCGACATGGACCGCGCGCATCGCTTCTCCGAAGCCATCCATGCCGGCACGGTCTGGATCAACACCTATGACATGTCGAATTTCGCGACGCCCTTCGGCGGCTTCAAGCAATCCGGTTTCGGCCGCGACCGCTCGGTGCACGCGATCGACAAATACTGCGACTATAAGACGATCTGGCAGCAGTTCGGCTGAGGTTTAACGGGGAGGGGACAATGAGCAAGATCGTTTCCATCGAGATCAGCCATCACCGGTTGCTGCTCGATCCGCCGTTCAAGGCCAGCTGGGATGGCCGCCCGCGCCGGCAGTTCGATGCGACGATCGTGCGGGTGCGGGATGACGAGGGGCGCGAGGGCATCGGTTCCGGCGACCTGATGAAGGGGTTCGAAGGCCACGAGGACCTGTTCATCGGCCAGGATCCGCGCCATCTCGAACGCCACTACGAGGTTCTGTCGCATATCAATTTCCACTACGGCCGCTGCTGGCCGCTCGATCTCGCTCTGTGGGATCTCGCCGGCAAGGTGACGGGTGAGCCGGTCTGGCGCATGCTGGGCGGGCGCGCCGATCGCGTGCGGCTCTATGCCTCCTCCGGCGTGCTGCGCGATCCCGCCGCCATGGCCGATCAGGCCGAGCGCTATATCGCCGAGGGGTTTCCGGCAATGAAGGTGCGCTTCTCCTCCTCCGCTGGCGGGCGCAATGGCTGGCGCGACGACGTGAAGGCGCTGGAGGCTATCCGCGGCCGCGTCGGCGACCGGCTGGAGTTGATGGTCGATTGCAATCAGGGTTGGCGCATGCCCTGGGACACGACGCTGCCCTGGACCTTCAAGGATGCGCTGGTCGTCGCGCGCGAGTTGGAGCGGCTCGGCATCTACTGGATGGAGGAGCCGTTGCACCGCTCCGACCGCAAGGGCATGAAGGCCCTGAAGGAGGCGACGGATATCCGCATCGCCGGCGGCGAGATGACCCGCGAACTCTATGAATTCCGCGATATCATCGAGGAGCGGGCGTTCGACGTCATCCAGCCGGATGTGGCCTTGGTCGGCGGCATCACCGGCTGCCGGCGGCTCGCTTTCCAGGCGCGTGAGGCGGGCGTCACCTTCACTCCACATTCCTGGACGAACGGCATCGGCGTGCTGGCCAATGCCCATCTGACCGCCGGCGCCGGCGACGCACCTTTCCTCGAATATCCCTACGATGCGCCGGAATGGAGCGAGGAGCGCCGTGATTATCCGCTTGCGGCACCCCTGCGGCACGAGAACGGCTGGCTGCTGCTCGGCGAGGCGCCGGGGCTCGGCATCGTACTCGATGAGGACAGGCTGAAGGCGACGCGCATCGGCTGAGACGCTTCGCCCTCTTGACATCCGCCCCGTGGAGGCCGACTTCACGGGGATATGGACGCGAAGGAGAACGCCATGAGCGAGGCAGCCCGCACGACGATCGACCAGGCGGAAGTCGACCGCTTTTCGGCGATGGCCGCCGAGTGGTGGGACCCGACCGGCAAGTTCCGCCCGCTGCACAAGTTCAATCCTGTCCGGCTCACCTATATCCGCGACATGGTCTGCGGCCAGTTCGGCCGCGATCCCAAGGCGCATCGCCCGCTGGAAGGCCTGCGCATCCTCGATATTGGCTGCGGTGGCGGCCTGCTTTCCGAGCCGATGGCGCGCATGGGAGCCGACGTGCTCGGCGCGGATGCCTCCGAAAAGAACATCGGCATCGCCAAGACGCATGCGGCCGGCAGCGGCGTTTCCGTCGATTATCGCGCGGTGACGGCGGAAGCGCTGGCCGAGGCCGGCGAGAGTTTTGATGTCGTGCTCAACATGGAAGTGGTGGAACACGTCTCCGACGTCGATTTCTTTCTCACCACCTGCGCCTCCATGGTGCGCCCCGGCGGCATGACCTTCGTCGCCACGATCAACCGCACGATGAAGGCGGCGGCACTGGCGATCTTCGCCGCGGAAAACGTGCTGCGCTGGCTGCCGCGCGGCACGCATCAATATGAAAAGCTGGTGCGTCCGGAAGAGATCGAGAAGCCGCTCAACGCCTCCGGCTTGACGGTGACGGACCGTACCGGCGTGTTCTTCAATCCGCTGTTGAACCAGTGGAACCTGTCGAAGGATATGGACGTGAACTACATGCTGGTGGCGCGGCGCGCCTCAGCCTGATCAGGCTTTCAGCGTCTTCACGATATCCAGCAGGTCCTGTTGTCCGGAGGCATTGCGGCCGGCAATGGCCTTTACATGCTCCCGGTCGATGACGGTGGCCTGGCCATCGGGACAGAACGGTGCCTTGAAGGTGAAGGCGCGGGGTGTCGGGCCGTTGTCGTGGAGGAATTCCAGTCGTTCGGCGCCATCGGCCCAGGCTGGCCGTGACCGTTCCGGCACCCACCACAAGACGAGCGAGGGCCATGCCTGGGGCTGATTCCAGTTGCGCGCATGTTTCAGCGCGTCGGCATGCACGCCGTTATAGGTGAAGGCCATGAGAGCCTCGATGCTCGCCCAGAGCGACAGCGAAGCGGGCGCGTCGTCGAAGCCGCTGCCTGTGATGAAGCATGGATGTACCTTTGGCCCCCAGCTTCGCGGCCCGGGAACGCCGAGATAACCCGACCGGCCGACAAAACCCTCTGCCCGGCGTGCCGCCTCGAAATTGAACGGTTCGCGCAAGCGAAATCCTTCGACGCGCGGGCTCTCGAAGTCATCGACATGAAGGCCGAAATTGTAGATGGCGAGGTGGTGGCCGCGCATCAATTGGTGTCGTCGGGCAGGACGGGCAGTGGTGCTATTTCGACGCCCTCGTCCAGCAGGTCGCGCACTTCTTCCGCAGAGGCCTTGCCGATCAGGCCACGCTGTTCGGTCTCGCCATAATGGATCTTGCGGGCCTCTTCCGGGAAACGCTCGCCGACATCTTCGGAATTCGCGCGGATGGTCGTGACGATCTCGCGCAGCTTGTTCATCATTTCCTTCTGGCCGGCCTGCATGACCATTTCCTGCCGCTTTTCCTTCTTGCGCGCGGTGGAAACGGAGGGCGCCATCAAACGCTTGGCGACATGCGGCGAGTTGCAGGTCGGACAGGTGACGAGCGCCATCGTCTGCTGGCGGTCGAAATCACTGGCCGAACCGAACCAGCCTTCGAAGGCATGGCCGTTGTCGCAGGAGAGTTCGTAGCGGATCACGCGGCGACACCTCCCTTCGCGGGTGCGCCCGAGACGTCGAGTGTGAAAACGCGTCCATTGCGCAGATTGGGGATCTTGTCGTGGGCTGCCTTGACGGCGGCGATGTCCACTTCAGCCAGAACGACGGCATCGCCGGTGCCGCCGGCCGAGGCCAGAACGCGACCCCAGGGGTCGATGATCATGGAATGGCCGAAGGTCTCGCGGCCGTCCTCATGCACGCCCGCCTGCGCGGCGGCGATGACATAGACGCCGTTCTCGATGGCGCGGGCGCGCAGCAGGATTTCCCAATGCGCCTCGCCCGTCTGGCGGGTGAAGGCGGCGGGCACGGAGATGATCTCGGCGCCGGCCTGCGCCTGCGTCTTGAAGAGTTCGGGGAAGCGCACGTCGTAGCAGATGGCGAAGCCGAGCTTGGCGAAGGGCAGGTCCGCCATGCGGGCGACCGCGCCGGGCGAATAGACCGCGCTTTCGCGCCAGCTCTCGCCATTGTCGAGATCGACATCGAACATGTGGATCTTGTCGTAGCTGCAGATCTTCGCGCCGTCGGGGCCGAAGAGGAAGCCGCGGTTGGCGACCTTGCCGTCCGCAAGCGCGATGGCCGTGGAGCCGATGTGGACGTGGATGCCGAGTTCGGCGGCAAGCTCTGCGGCTGCGGCGACGACGAGATCGTCATCCTCGCTGCGCAGGATGGCACGTAGGCCCGCGCGGTCGCGTTGTAGCGCGCCGGTCATTTCCGGCGTCTGGACATAGACGGCGCCCTTGGCTGCCGCCTCGCGCACGAGCCGCCGCATCGTCTCCACGTTGCGGACGGGGTCGGTCCCGGAGCACATCTGGAGGGCGGCGATCGTGACGGTCATATCCTGTCCTTTCAGGCGGCCAGCAGGGCGTCGAGTTCGCCGGCGCGTTCCAGCGCATGCAGGTCGTCGCAGCCGCCGACATGGCGGTCGTTGATGAAGATCTGCGGGAAGGTGTTGCGGCCGTTGGCGCGCGTAATCATTTCCTGGCGGATCTCGGGCGCGTAGGTTGCGTCATGCTCCTCGAAGGTTACGCCCTTCGTCTCCAGGAGTTTTTTCGCGGCACTGCAATAGCCGCAGAATTGACGCGTGTAGATCACGACCGAAGACATGTTTTCCGCTCCAAGGCTTGAAAAATCATCTTTTTATATAGGTCCGGGAAGCGCTCTTGCAAAGGTCAAAACGGTGACATCCGCAACCCCGGCGCGCTTCAATGTGCGGGTAACGGCCGAAACGGTGGCGCCCGTCGTATAGACATCGTCGACCAGCACGACGCGGCGGCCGAAAAGCTTTTCTCGCCCCTCGGACGTGATGGCGAAGGCGCCGCGCACATTCTCCTCGCGTGCCCGCGGGCCAAGCCCGATCTGGCGGCGGGTGCGTTTCGTGCGCCTGATGGCATCGAAGAGAACGGGCGTGCCGGAGGCGACCGCGAGCGCGCGGGACAGTTCCGCCGCCTGGTTGAACTTGCGCCAGACCAGACGAAAGCGATGAAGCGGCACGGGCAGGATGAAATCGGCCGCCTCGACCGCGCCATCGCCGGCGCGCAGCATCCATCCGGCCATCATCGGCGCGAGGTCCGTGCGGTCGCGGTATTTCAACGCGTGTACGAGCACGCGGGCGAGGTCGTCATAGAGCGCGACCGAGCGCAGGCGATCGAAGGGCGGCGGGTTGGCGATGGCATCGGCGCTGAGGATGCCAGGGCCGAGATCGTGCGAGAAGGGTGTGCCGAGCACCTCGCAATAGGGCCGCTCGATGAAGGCAAGCCTGGACCAGCATGTCGGACAGAGGCTCGCCTTGCTGCCATTGATGACGCCGCAGCCGGCGCAGGCGGGCGGATAGACGAGGTCGAGGGCGGCTCCGGCAAGGCTGCGCAGCCGGCGGGTAAAAACCTGCCGGAGCGGAACTGCCGGCACTGTCTCAGCCTCGATGTCGCCCATACGGTTGACATTAGCGGCCCTTAGCGGCCAAAGCGAAGGAAATTCGAAAGGGACACTGTTCATGGAAACGCTGTTCGACCACGCCCTCATCGACACCAACCGCCGCCGCGCCCTCGCCGGCGGGCCGGCCGACTTTCTGCTCGACATCGTGGCGCAGGAACTGGCGGAGCGCCTCAGCGTCATCGACCGCCGCTTCGAGCGGGCCGTCGAGCTGCATGGCCATACCGGTGCGGCCGCCCGCGCCCTTGCGGCGACCGGCAAGGTGGACGGCCTCGAACGCGTCGAAAGCGATGCGGATTTCGCCGCACCCGGCGAAGCCCTGACGGTTTCACCGCTTGAAACCGTGCCGCTCGAACCGCAATCGGTCAATCTCATCGTCTCGCCGCTCGCGCTGCACCTGACCAACGATACGCCCGGCGTCTTCGTGCAGATCCGCCGGGCGCTGAAGCCGGACGGACTGTTCCTCGCCGCCATTCCCGGTAGCGGGACCTTGCAGGAACTGCGTGAGGTGCTCTTGGCGGCCGAAAGCGAAGCGACCGGCGGGGCGAGCCCGCGGGTCATTCCCTTTCCGGATGTGCGCGATGTCGGGGCGCTCCTGCAGCGCGGCGGGTTTGCGCTGCCCGTCACGGACAAGGAGACCTATACGGTCCGCTACGATTCGATCTTCCCGCTGATGAAGGACCTGCGCGCGATGGGCATGGCCAATCCGCTGGCAGGCCGCAGCCGGCGCCCGCTGACGCGCGGCATTCTCCTGCGCGCGGCCGAGCTTTATGCGGAGCGCTTTTCCGATCCGGACGGGCGCATCCGGGCAAGTTTTTCGATCATCTACGTATCCGGCTGGGCGCCGCACGAAAGCCAGCAGAAACCGCTGAAGCCGGGCTCTGCGAAGATGCGTCTTGCCGATGCGCTGAAGCCGGGCCGGGATTGAAATCTTCGGATGTCGATGATGCGGATGGGTGTGCCGGGGATTATTTGAAGCTTGCCGCGACGGCGTCGAAGACGATCTTGAGATTGTCGCCGACGAGGCTGAGGCTGCCGATGATCGCGGCGACGACGAGCGTCGCGATCAGGCCGTATTCGATTGCCGTTGCGCCGTCACGGGCGGTGAGAAAGGATTTCAGCAGTCTCCGCACCATTCCCGTTCTCCGTGCACTCGGGGCACTTCGTCTTGCTTCAGCAGCCGTTGCCGCGGCCGTTGTCATCGATGATGCAAACGGCGCCGGGCATTTCCTGCAGGACGCTGCGGCGTACCGTATAGCGCTTGCCGGTTTCCGACGGGATCGATCCCGTCGAGATCATGTCGAACTCATCAGGCACGTTGGCCATCATGCGCTTGTCGGACTTGGCCGAGAGGACCGGGGTCAGGACGAGAGCAAGGGCGATCACGGCCGTGCCGAACAGCAGAGCAAGATTGAGCGCGCCGGTCCGGGTATCGCCGGCCGGCGTGTAGTCCTTCTCCTGAACGGCTTTCCAGAAGTCTTCGTCACGCATAACAGGTCTCGTAAGCATTCATTGCAACGTTAAGCCCAATCTTTGAACGACGGTGCTAAATGATTGCTTAACGAGAACTGAAAAATTGAGGGTAAATCCCTGCCGGATGCCGGATTGCCAGCATTTTATGTGGATGACGCCTGTCCTGAAACGGTCAGAGCAGATCCATGAGGAAGGGGATGAGCGGCTCGTCCGCCGGCGGCATCGGATAATCCCGCAGCGCTTTCGGGCGGACCCACTTGACGGCCTGTCCCTCGCGCCCATGCGCCGTGCCTTCGAAACGGCGGCAGACATAGAGCGGCATCAGCAGATGGAAGTCGTCATAAGTGTGGCTGGCGAAGGTAAGCGGCGCCAGGCATGGGATCTTCGTGGTGATGCCGAGTTCCTCGTCCAATTCGCGGATCAGCGTTTCCTCGGGCGTCTCGCCCGGCTCGACCTTGCCGCCGGGAAACTCCCAGAGACCGGCGAGCGATTTACCCTCGGGACGCTGTGCGAGCAGGATGCGGCCGTCGGCATCGACCAGCGCGCAGGCGGCGACGAGCAGGATGCGGCGCGGTTTTACGGTCATCTCGGTCATGCCGCGTTCGGCCCCCGGTAGCTGTAGCGATAGACGTCGTTGAAACCGGCACGGCGATAAAGCGCGATGGCGGCTGCATTGTCCGCCTCCACCTGCACCCAGGCCTGGCGCGCACCCTTGAGCTTGGCCCAGCGAAGGGCCGCATGCAGCACGGCGGTGCCGGTGCCCCGGCCGCGGCGCTCGGCAGCGACGCCGAGCTGGAGAATTCCGGCGAGGTCGTTGTCCTGCACGGCGAGGGTCACCGCCGTCGGGCCGAAATCCGTGTCCTCGAAGATGAACAGGCCGACCTCCGGCTTGATGGCATTGATGATTTCGGTGAGGCCGGGCTTGAGCGCCGGATCGTCGCCGGCAACGCGGATGCGGGCATCGACGAAACGGCCGATATCGCGGCTCGGCAGGTGATCGACGCCTTCTTCGCGGGGAAGATCGGCAAGGTTCGCCGTCATGACGATCGTATGGCCGACATCGGCCCAGCCGGCGTCATCCATGAAGGCGATCAGCTGCGGCGGTGTCAGCGGCGTCTGGCGCACGAGCAGCGGGCGGCCATAGTCGGAAAACCGCTTGGCGGCCTTCTCCAGCCGGATGCCGATATCCCTGATATCGGAGGGATCGAGCGGGTTGACGGAATTCAGCCGGCGCGATGGATGACCGGCGGTCAGGCGGAAGAGCCAGCTGCCGTCATATTGGGCGGTGGCCGCTGGCCAGGCGCGAAAACCGACGGCCTCGAGCCGCCGGACTTTGGGAAGGTCGCTCATCGTCTTTTGTCCGGAAGGGGTCACGCTGTCCGGGCCTTTTCTTTCTCACAGTTCCGGAAACTGCGGTGCAGGTCTTGAAGGAGTGCTTAGCTGCGATAGTCGCCGTTGATCTCGATATATTCCTTGGTGAGATCGCAGGTCCAGACCGTCGCCCGGCCATTGCCGAGACCGATCTCGACGCGGACGGCAATGTCTTCCTGCTTCATCACGGCCGTTGCGGCGGCCTCGGAATAGGCGGGATCGCGCTCGCCATCGACGGCAACGCGCACGTCGCCGAACCAGATGGAGAGCCGGTCGCGATCTGCCATTTCGCCGGACTTGCCGACGGCCATGACGACGCGGCCCCAATTGGCATCCTCGCCGGCGACGGCGGTCTTGACCAGCGGGGAATTGGCGATCGACAGCGCGATGCGCTTGGCAGCGGCGTCGTTTTCAGCGCCTTCGACAGTGACGGCGACCATCTTGCGCGCGCCTTCGCCGTCGCGAACGATCTGAAGTGCGAGATCGTGCAGGAGATCGTTGAGTGCGGCGCGGAAGCCGTCGAGCGATGCGTCATCCGCCGTGACCGGTGCCTGGCCGTCGGCGGCCCCCGTGGCAAACAGCATCAGCGTGTCGGATGTCGAGGTGTCGCTGTCGACGGTGACGGAATTGAAGGTCGGATCGACGCCGGCCGACAGCAGCGATTGCAGCACGGGCGCGGGAATGGCGGCATCCGTGACGACGAAGGAGAGCATGGTCGCCATATCGGGCGCGATCATGCCGGCACCCTTGGCGATGCCGTTGATGCGCACGGTCACGCCGCCAAGCTCGGCGGTGCGGGTGGCGACCTTCGGATAGGTATCCGTCGTCATGATCGCCTTGGCGGCCTCGAACCAGAAGTCCTCGATGCCGTCGGCGGCGAGACCATCGAGCACGCCGGAAAATTTCGTGGCATCCAGCGGTTCGCCGATCACGCCCGTCGAAGCGAGGAAGACTTCGCTTTCCTTGCAGCCGATGGCCTTGGCGGTGGCTTCCGCCGTCATTTGGGTCGATTCGCGGCCCTTGCGGCCGGTGAAGGCATTGGCATTGCCGGAATTGACGACCACGGCGCGGGCAACGCCGCCGGGCAGGTTGGCGCGGCACAAATCGACCGGGGCGGAGGGGCACTTGGAGCGGGTGAAGACGCCGGCCACGGTCGCGGGACGGTCGAACACCATCATCAACACGTCGGTACGGCTCTTGTACTTGATCCCGGCGGCGGCGGTTGCCATGCGCACGCCGCGAACGGGCGGCATTTCGGCATAGGTCTTCGGAGCGAGCGGGGAGATGGAACCGGACATGCGTGCTTTCCTGTGTGGAGAATGGCCGGGCTAAAGCCGGTCCGGCCTCGGTGAAGAAAGGCCCGGCGCGAACGCCGGGCCATGGATCGTTACTGCTGGCCTTCGGTGGTGGCCGGGGCGGCTTCGCCTTCACCCGCGGCTTCCTGCTTGTTGACCGCGTCATAGGCGGTCTTCAGCGCGGTGTCCTGGATGTCGACCGGGGCTGCAGCCTTGGCCTTTGCGAGGAGTTCAAGATACTTGTCGCGCATGACGAGCTGACGAACCTGCGGCTCGACCTGATCAAGTGCCGGGGGCTGCTGCTTGCGCTTGTCTTCGATCTTGATCACGTGGAAGCCGAACTGAGTCTTTACCGGTTCCTTGGAATAGGCGCCCTTTTCCAGGGCGAAGGCGGCCGCTTCGAATTCCGGAACCATGCGGCCCTTGCCGAAATAGCCGAGGTCGCCGCCTTCCGACTTGTTCGGATCGGTCGACTTTTCCTTGGCGATCTCGATGAAGTCCTTGCCGGCATCGAGGTCCTTGATGATCGCCTTGGCCTCTTCCTCGGTCTTGACGAGGATGTGGCGCGCGCGGATTTCGTCTTCCGGCTTGATGGCGGCGATTTCCTTTTCGTAGCGCGCTTTCACTTCATCCGGTGTCACGGCGTCGACAACATGCTTCTTGAAATAGGCATTGTGCAGCTCGCGGTCCGTGAGGAAGGCGAGACGCTGCTTGAAGTCGGCATCGTCCTTCAGGCCTTCCTTGTCGGCATCCGCGGCAAGCAGCTTGACGTCGATGATCGAGGACAGGGCGGCAACGCGCTTCTGCTCGTCCGGCAGGTTGGCAAGCTGCGGGTCAAGGCCGGCAATGGCCAGCTTCAGTTCCGACTCGTGAATCTCGGTACCGCCGACCTTGGCGATGACAGGATCGGCGGCAGCGTCTTGCGCACGGGCGCCGGCCGTTGCAGCGGCAATCGCGATGACGGCGACTGCTGCGAGCTTGCTGTACTTGAACATAATCGATGAGACCTTTCACATCCTCGCCGGAATCGGGAGATATCCGGTGCCAGGGGCCTCAACACCACCAGAATGTGGCAGTTGTGCAACCGCCTGAGCCGTTGACATCATTCGACCCCCCTCTTATCTGTCACGCAATCCCGCGTCCAGAACAGTTTCCGGGCGTTTCACGGCTTTGCGCGCAAATAAACGTGCGACCTGTCACGCGCCGGGCGCCATAAAGAAAGGACCATCCTGATGGTCAGCCTCGGCGGCATTGCCCGCAAGTTGTTCGGTTCCTCGAACGATCGCCGCGTCCGTTCCTACAAGCCGCGCGTCGACGCCATCAATGCGCTGGAGCCTGAAATCAAGGCATTGTCCGACGAAGCCCTGCGCGCCAAGACGGTGGAATTCCGCGAACAGCTCGCCAGCGGCAAGACGCTCGACGACATTCTGGTGCCGGCCTTCGCGGTTGCCCGCGAGGCGGCATTCCGTGTCCTGGGGCTGCGCCCCTTCGACGTCCAGCTGATCGGCGGCATGATCCTGCACGAGAAGTCGATCGCCGAAATGAAGACCGGTGAAGGCAAGACGCTCGTCGCGACGCTGCCCGTCTATCTCAATGCGCTTGCCGGCAAGGGCGTGCATGTCGTGACGGTCAACGACTACCTCGCCAGCCGCGACAGCGCCCAGATGGGCCGGATCTACGGCTTCCTCGGCCTGACCACCGGCGTCATCGTGCATGGCCTCGACGACGACCAGCGCCGCGCCGCCTATGCCTCCGACATCACCTACGCGACGAACAACGAACTCGGCTTCGATTATCTGCGCGACAACATGAAGTATGAGCGCGGCCAGATGGTGCAGCGCGGCCACTTCTTCGCCATCGTCGACGAAGTCGACTCGATTCTGGTCGACGAAGCGCGCACGCCGCTGATCATTTCCGGTCCGCTCGACGACCGCTCGGATCTTTACACGACCATCGACGCCTATATTCCCCTGCTGGATGAAGGCGATTACGAAATCGACGAGAAGCAGCGTTCGGCCAACTTCTCCGAAGTCGGCACGGAGAAGCTCGAGGGCTTGCTGCGTCAGGCGGGTCTTCTCAAGGGCGAATCGCTCTACGACGTCGAGAACGTCGCGATCGTCCACCACATCAACAACGCGCTGAAGGCTCACAAGCGCTTCACCCGCGACAAGGACTACATCGTCCGCAACGACGAGATCGTCATCATCGACGAATTCACCGGCCGCATGATGCCGGGCCGCCGCTATTCGGAAGGCCAGCACCAGGCGCTCGAAGCCAAGGAAAAGGTGACGATCCAGCCGGAAAACCAGACGCTGGCCTCGATCACCTTCCAGAATTATTTCCGCATGTATTCCAAGCTCGGCGGCATGACCGGTACGGCCTCCACGGAAGCGGAGGAATTCGGCAACATCTACGGCCTCGAAGTCGTGGAAGTGCCGACCAACCTGCCGATCCAGCGCCTTGACGAGGACGACGAGGTCTACCGGACGGTCGAGGAGAAGTACAAGGCGATCATCCAGGAGATCAAGGATGCCCGCGAGAAGGGCCAACCGGTCCTCGTCGGCACGACCTCGATCGAAAAGTCCGAATATCTCGCCGAGCGCCTGCGCATGGCCGGCTTCAAGGACTTCCAGGTCCTCAACGCCCGCTATCACGAGCAGGAAGCCTATATCGTTTCGCAGGCCGGCGTTCCCGGTGCCGTGACGATCGCCACCAACATGGCCGGCCGCGGCACCGACATCCAACTCGGCGGCAACGTCGATATGCGCCTCGAGCGCGAACTGGCCGACATGGAGCCGGGTGCCGAGCGTGACGCCAAGCGCGATCAGATCATCGCCGAGGTCAAGCAGCTCAAGGAAAAGGCGCTTGCCGGCGGCGGTCTCTACGTTCTCGCCACCGAGCGCCACGAAAGCCGCCGCATCGACAACCAGCTGCGCGGCCGTTCGGGCCGTCAGGGCGACCCGG
>NZ_CAMLFY010000080.1 GCF_946479415.1 uncultured Shinella sp.
CGAAATTCGCCTATAGGACCGATTTCCCGCGCTCGCCGCACTATTGTGTCTATTGCGCGCAGTATAAACACAGGAATCACACGGAATCGACGAGGAGAGCCCCTTTGCGCCCCATCCTGACGGCCCTCGCGGCCTGCATGTTCGGCCTGCCCGTTTCGCTGGGCCAGGCCGCCCCCCTGCACGGGATCGCGATGCATGGCGAACCGGCGCTGCCGGCGGACTACAAGCACTTCTCCTACGTCAATCCGGATGTGAAGAAGGGCGGGCGCATCGCCTATGGTGTGGTCGGCACCTTTGACAGCCTCAATCCCTTCATCCTGAAAAGCATGCGCACCACCGCCCGCGGCATGTGGGACCCGGAATTCGGCAATCTGGTCTACGAATCACTGATGGTGCGCTCGCGCGACGAGGCCTTCAGCATGTATGGCCTGCTCGCCGAAAGCGTGGAATGGGACGACGACCGCAGCTTCATCGAATTCCATCTCAATCCCAAGGCGCATTGGGCCGATGGCAAGCCGGTGACGCCGGAAGACGTGATCTTCTCCTTCGAGCTGCTGCGCGACAAGGGACGCGCGCCCTTCAGCACCCGCCTGAACGTCGTCGAGAAACTCGAGAAGACCGGCGAACACAGCGTCCGCTTCACCTTCAACGACAAAAGCGACCGCGAGGCCCCTCTCCTCATCGCCTTCTCGCCGATCCTGCCCAAGCACGCGATCGACCCGGAAACTTTCGACCGGTCGTCGGTCGCCCTGCCGCTCGGCTCCGGCCCCTACAAGGTCAAGGCGGTGAAGCCCGGCGAGCGGATCGTCTACGAGCGCGATCCGAACTATTGGGGCAAGGATATCCCCTCCAAGGTCGGTTTCGACAACTACGACGAAATCTCCGTCGAATATTTCCTGCAAGACAATTCGCTGTTCGAGGCTTTCAAGAAGGGCGTCATCGACGTCTATCAGGAAGGCAACCCGACGAAATGGACGCGCAACTACGATTTCCCCGCCGTCCACACGGGCACTGTCATCAAGGATGCCGTGAAGTCGAAACTGCCGCCCGTCATGTTCGGTTTCGTCTTCAACACGCGCCGGCCGGTCTTCCAGAATGCGGAACTGCGCAAGGCGCTCTCGCTCGCCTTCGATTTCGAATGGGTCAACCGCACGCTGTTCGAAAACGCCTATACCCGCACGGAGAGCTTCTGGCAGAATTCCGAACTCTCCGCGCTGAATGTCCCCCTCGATGCACGCGAGCGTGAGATCATCGGCACAGCGGCAGGCCGGATCGATCCCGCCGTGGCCGAGGGCACCTTCCGTTTCCCGGTGACCAACGGCTCCGGCCGCGACCGCAAGGTTCTGCGTCAGGCGATGGATCATTTCGAGAAGGCTGGCTATTCGATCAAGGACGGTCGCATGGTCGATGCCTCCGGCAAGCCACTGGCCTTCGAAATCATGACGCAGAATCCTGATCAGGAGAAGCTGGCGCTGGCCTACCAGCGCTTCCTCGCCGCACTCGGCGTGCGTGTGAGCCTGCGGACGGTCGATGATTCGCAATATCAGAGCCGCAGCCAGACCTTCGACTACGACGTCATCATGAAGGCCTTCCTGTCGTCTCTGTCGCCGGGCCTGGAGCAGGTACGGCGCTGGGGGACGGATGCGCGTGATCGCCAGGGCAGCGAGAATTTCGCGGGCGTCGCCGATCCCGATCTCGACCGCGTCATGGCCGCCATTCTCTCGGCCCGCACGGCGGAGGATTTCCGCTCGGCCGTACGCCTACAGGACAGGATGCTGTTGTCGGGCAATTACATCGTCCCGCTCTATCATCTGGGCGAGCAGTGGATCGCCCGCAACAAGCATATCGGGCGGCCGGAGACGACACCGCTCTGGGGTTTCCAGCTTCCCGCATGGTGGGACGAGAACGCGCAGTAAAGGGGCTATCCCCAGAATTGGGGTTACCTTGAGGTAACCTGTTGAAAGCTGTAGCCGGTGGGCCTATCTCGGCGGTAAGTTTGAAGTGACGGCGCAAGGCCTGAGCAGGATCGCGCCAAAGCCGGAGAAATCCGGCCTCTCGAAAGGATACCCGGATGGAAGCCATTACGATCGATGTCGTCTCTGATGTCGTCTGCCCCTGGTGCTACCTCGGCAAGAAACGACTGGAACAGGCAATCGAGAACGTGAAGGACGATCTTGCCGTCTCGGTGACGTTCCGCCCCTATCAGCTGAACCCCGACATGCCGGCCGAGGGCGTCGACCACAAGAAGCACCTCGCCGAGAAGCTCGGTGGCAAGGACGCCGTGGACCGCGCACATGAAATGCTGGCCGGCCTCGGCAAGCAGGATGGCATCGCCTTCGATTTCCCCGCCGTGAAGATCAGCCCGAACACGCTCGATGCGCACCGCCTGCTGCGCTGGGCGATGATCGAAGGTCCCGAGGTGCAGAGCCGCGTCGCCGTCGCCCTGTTCAAGGCCTATTTCGAAGAGGGCCGCAATGTCGGCGACCGCGCCGTGCTGCTCGACGTGGCCGAAGCCGCCGGCATGGACCGCGCCGTCGTCACAGCGCTCTTTTCCGCCGGTGCGGACGTCGATTCGGTCAAGGAAGAGATCGGCATGGCCCGCGACATGGGCGTCACGGGCGTGCCCTGCTTCATCATCGACAACAAATACGCCGTGATGGGCGCCCAGTCCGTCGACGTGCTGACCAATGCCTTCCGCGAGATCGCCGCGATGAAGGCGCAGGAACGCGTCGGCTAGAACTGAGGCATACTGTGGAATTGACCGCCCGGATCGCTCCGAGCGGTCTTTTTCATGCCTGCTGTTTTGCCAGTCCCGCCAGCTGCGTCATCACCTGCGCCGCGCCTGTCAGGCGCTTTTCCGGCGTGGGATAATCGCGTGACAGGAACAGGCTCTGGTCGGCGCGGATCTTCACCAGTGTGCCCTGCTTGGCGATATAGCCGACGAGGGCTGCCGGGTTCGGGAATTGCTTGTGGCGGAACTGCACGACGACGCCCTTCGGGCCGGCATCGAGTTTTTCGACATTGGCCACGCGGCAGAGCGACTTGATGTAGACGATCTTCAGGAGGTGCTGCACCTCGATCGGCAGCGGGCCGAAGCGGTCGATGAGCTCGGCCCCGAAGGCGTCGATATCGCCGAGTTCGGTGATCTCGCCGAGGCGGCGGTAGAGGCCAAGGCGCAGGTGCAGGTCCGGCACGTAATCGTCGGGAATCATGACCGGCGTGCCGACGGAAATCTGCGGCGACCAGCCGCTGTCGGCGACTTCCTCGTCACCCTTGATCTCGGCGACGGCCTCTTCGAGCATCTGCTGGTACAGTTCGAAACCGACTTCCTTGATATGGCCGGACTGCTCTTCGCCGAGCAGGTTGCCCGCACCGCGGATATCGAGGTCGTGACTGGCGAGCTGGAAGCCCGCGCCGAGCGTGTCGAGCGATTGCAGCACCTTCAGGCGCCGCTCCGCCGTGCCCGTCAGCGTGCGGTTGACCGGCAGGGTGAGCAGCGCGAAGGCGCGTACCTTCGAGCGGCCGACACGGCCACGCAGCTGGTATAGCTGGGCAAGGCCGAACATGTCGGCGCGATGGATGATCATCGTGTTCGCCGTGGGAACGTCGAGGCCGGATTCGACGATGGTCGTCGAGAGCAGCACGTCGTACTGGCCCTCGTAGAAGGCGTTCATGATGTCCTCGAGCTCGGTTGCCGGCATCTGGCCATGGGCGACCGCGACCTTCAGCTCCGGCACGTCCTGACGCAGGAAATCATGGATTTCCGAGAGGTCGCTCAAGCGCGGGCAGACGTAGAAACTCTGGCCACCGCGATAGTGCTCGCGCATCAGCGTTTCGCGAATGACCAGCGGATCGAAGGGCGAGATGAAGGTACGCACCGCCATGCGGTCGACCGGCGGTGTGGTGATCAGCGAGAGTTCACGCACGCCCGTCATGGCAAGCTGCAGGGTGCGCGGGATGGGCGTCGCCGAGAGCGTGAGGACATGCACGTCACTCTTCAGCTCCTTCAGCCGTTCCTTGTGCTTCACGCCGAAGTGCTGCTCCTCGTCGATGATCAGCATGCCGAGATTGGCGAATTTGATCGACGACCCGAGCAGCGCGTGGGTGCCGACAACGATATCCGTCTTGCCCTCGGACAGTTCCTTCTTCGTCAGCGCCAGCTCCTTGGTGCCAACGAGGCGGGAAGCCTGCTGGACACGAATGGGCAAGCCGCGGAAGCGTTCGGAAAACGTTTTGAAATGCTGGCGGGCCAGTAACGTCGTCGGCACGACGACGGCGACCTGGACGCCGTTCATCGCCGCGATGAAGGCACCGCGCAGCGCCACTTCCGTCTTGCCGAAACCGACGTCGCCGCAGACGAGGCGGTCCATCGGCCGGCCGGCGCCGAGATCCTCGCGCACCGCGTCGATGGCATTGGCCTGGTCGTCGGTCTCGTCATAGGGGAAACGCGCCGCGAATTCGTCATAGATGCCATCAGGCGCCGTCAGAACCGGCGCATGGCGCACAAGGCGGGCGGCGGCGATCTGGATCAGCCCGCCGGCCATGTCGAGCAGGCGCTTCTTCAGCTTGGCCTTGCGCGCCTGCCAGGCGACGCCGCCCAGCTTGTCGAGCAGCGCATCCGTGCCCTCGCCGCCATAGCGCGAGAGAAGGTCGATGTTTTCGACCGGCAGGAAGAGTTTTGCCTCGTCGGCATAGACGAGTTCGAGGCAGGCATGCGGCGCGCCCGCCGCCTCGATGGTGCGCAAGCCGACGAACCGACCGATACCATGTTCGGCATGCACGACGATCGAGCCTTCGTCGAGGCCGGCGACCTCGGTGAGGAAATCCGCACCGCGTTTGCGCCGCTTCGAGCGCCGCACCATGCGGTCGCCGAGAATATCCTGTTCGCCGATAACGACGACGTCGCCGGCCTCGAATCCGCTTTCGAGGCTGAGTACGGCTGAGCCCGCCTCGCCCGGCTTCAGTTTCGCGAGATCGCCGAATTTTTCGACCGGCACGACATTGCCGAGGCCGTGTTCGGAGAGAACCTGCAACAGGCGGTCGAGCGAACCTTCCGACCAGCCGGTGACCAGAACCTTGGCTCCGGACGCGCGCCTGTCGGCGATATATTTGACAGCCTGATCGAAGACGTTGACGCGTGCGCCCTCAGCATCCTCGCTGCCTGCCGGTCGCGCCCAACGAACACCCGTGCGCGCCTCGACGGTCACGACCTGTCGCGCCTCGCCTTCGTGCTCGTTGAAGGGCGTCAGGCGGATGGCGTTGCGCTCGTCGAGTTCGCGAGCAAAACGCTCGGCGTCCAGATAGAGCAAGCCCGGCGGCACCGGCTTGTAGGGTGTCGCCTGGGCCACCTGCCCCTTGCCGGGCGTCGCGGAGGCAAGGCGGGCGTCGTAATAGTCGCGCACGAGGCGGGAGCGTTCAACGGCGGCCTCGCGCACGGTATGGTCGGTGACGATGTGAAAACCGTCGAGATAGTCGAAGGCGGTTTCCAGCTCGTCGTAGAACAGCGGCAGCCAGTGCTCCATGCCCGCATAGCGCCGCCCCTCGGAGACGGCCTGATAGAGCGCGTCGTCGCGCGTCGCGGCCCCAAAGGAGGAGAGATATTGCTTGCGGAAATGCGAGATCGTCTCCGGCGTTAGCGTCACCTCGCTCATCGGGTTGAGATCGAGCGAACGCGCCTGCCCCGTCGTGCGCTGGCTGGCGGGATCGAAAGAGCGGATGCTCTCCAGCGTATCGCCGAAGAAATCGAGGCGCACCGGCTCCAGGCTACCCGGCACGAACACGTCGAGAATGCCGCCGCGCACGGCGAATTCGCCGACCTCGCGCACCGTCGCGACGCGGTCGAAACCGTTCCGCTCCAGCCGTGCGGCGATGTCGTCCATACGGATCGTGTTGCCGGGTTTGGCCGAGAAAGCCAGGCTCTCGATGGTCGGCCGCGGCGCCGTCTTCTGCAACATGGCATTGACTGTCACCAGCACGATGGCCGCATGCGGCTTCTTCTGGTGCGCGATCAGCGCGGACAGCGCGGAAAGCCGGCGGGCGGAGACTTCGGCGCTCGGCGAGACGCGGTCATAGGGCAGGCAGTCCCAGCCGGGCAGCGTCAGCACCGGAATGTCGGGCGCGACGAAGCCGAGCATCTGCTCCAGATCGGAAATGCGCTGGCCGTCGGACAGCATATAGGCGACGGGGCCGGTCGTGCGGGCGAGATCGGCGAGGATCAGCGGCTCGACGCCGGAGGGCACGGCGCCGATGGTCAGCGGCCGGCCGGCGGCCGCGATGCGTTCGGGAGAAAAACCGGGTATCATGCGCTGATGTCTTTGAAGAGCGGGGAGAAGTCGGGGCGATAGGCGGCAATCCGCGCAAAGAGGCCGTCGCGGAATTCCTCCGGCACCGGCCGTTCGCCCGTCACCCACTTGATGAGGTCGTTGTCTTCCTCAGCCATGATGCGTTCCAGCTCGTCCAGCTCGATTTCGGAGAGCGTGGCGATCTCGGCATCGGCGAAGCTGCCGAGCACCAGGTCCATCTCGCGGATGCCGCGGTGCCAACAGCGGAAGAGAATGCGCTTGCGGCGCGGGTCGATCTCGGCGCTCGAGCGTGTCGTTCCCGTCATGATCGTCCTGCCTTCCCTGAAATGCGGTCCGGCGCTTCTATAAACCGGCAAAAGCCGCTTGTCAGCCTTGCCAAAGGCACCATCTCCGGCGATTTTGCCCGCCATGAGACCCGCATTGCTTGATCCCCTCTTCGCACCGCTCTCCACGCTTCCCGGCATCGGCCCGAAGCTGGGCGAATTGTTCGCGCGCCTCTTGGGGCAGGAAAGCATCGAGGACTGCCGGGTCATCGATCTCGTCTTCCATTTTCCGCATTCCATCGTCGACCGGCGCAACCAGCCCGGCATCGCCAATGCCCCGCAGGGTGTCATCGTCACCATCACCGGCCGCATCGACCGCCATCAGCCACCACCGCCCGGCAAGTCGAACATGCCCTACCGCGTCTTCTTGCATGACGAGACGGGCGATCTGGCGCTCACCTTCTTCCGTGCCAAGGGCAACTGGCTGGAGAAGGCACTGCCGATCGATGAAACCGTCGTCGTCAGCGGCAAGGTGGACTGGTTCAACGGCCGCGCCTCCATGGTACATCCGGATTATATGGCGCGGCTCGGTGAGGCCGACAACGTGCCGCTGGTCGAGCCCGTGCACGGCCTCACCGCCGGCCTCACCTCGCGCGTGTTGCGCAAGGCCGTGGAGGCGGCGGTTGCCCGCGTGCCGCATCTGCCGGAATGGATCGATCCGCCGCTTGCCCAGCGCCAGAGTTTTCCGAGCGCCTACGACGCGATCCATCGCTTGCACGACCCGCGCGACGAGACCGACCTCGACCCGCAGGCCCCTGCCCGCCGCCGCCTTGCCTATGACGAGTTCCTGGCCGGACAGGTATCGCTCGCCCTCGTGCGCCAGCGCCTGCGCAAGGTCGCCGGCCGGCCTGTCATCGCGACCGGCGCGCTCAGCCGTCCCGTCCTCGACGCCCTGCCCTTTTCGCTGACCAACAGCCAGCAGACGGCGATTGCCGAGGTGCTGAAGGACATGGCCGGCGAGCAGCGCATGCTGCGGCTTCTGCAGGGCGATGTCGGCGCCGGCAAGACGGCCGTGGCGCTGATGGCCATGCTCGCCGCCGTCGAATCCGGCGGCCAGGCGGTGTTGATGGCCCCGACGGAAATTCTGGCGCGGCAGCATTTCGCGACACTGTCGCGCATGGCAGCACCGGCCGGCGTCACCATCGACGTGCTGACCGGGCGCACCAAGGGCCGCGAGCGCGACGCCATCCTCGAACGTATCGCATCCGGCGAAACGCAGATCGTCATCGGCACGCACGCCCTCTTCCAGGACAATGTCGCCTACAAGGATCTGGTGCTGGCCGTGGTGGACGAGCAACATCGCTTCGGCGTGCACCAGCGCCTGCGGCTGACGGCCAAGGGTATTTCCCCGCATATGCTGGTCATGACCGCGACGCCCATTCCGCGCACGCTGGTGCTGGCCGCCTTCGGCGACATGGACGTCTCGAAGCTCACGGAAAAGCCGGCCGGCCGCAAACCGATCCAGACCGTCATCATGCCGCAGGAGCGTGTCGGCGATATCGTCGATCGCCTGCGCGCCGCCCTTGCAGAAGGCAAGAAGGCCTACTGGATCTGCCCGCTGGTCGAGGAGACCGAGGAAAGCGAGCTGATGTCCGTCGAGGAACGGCATGCGACGCTCGCCAGCTTCTTCGGCAATGCCGCCGGCCTTGTGCACGGGCGCATGAGCGGGCCGGAAAAGGACGCCGCCATGCTCGCCTTCAAGAACGGTGAGACCCGCCTTCTCGTGGCGACCACCGTCGTGGAGGTCGGCGTCGATGTGCCTGACGCCTCCATCATGGTCATCGAACATGCCGAGCGCTTCGGCCTTGCCCAGCTCCACCAGCTGCGCGGCCGTGTCGGACGCGGGGAGGAAGCGTCGAGCTGCGTGCTGCTCTACAAGGGGCCGCTCAGCGAAAACGGCCAGGCGCGGCTTTCCATCCTGCGCGAAACGGAGGACGGTTTCCGCATCGCCGAGGAAGACCTGAAACTGCGTGGCGAAGGCGAGCTTCTCGGCACAAGGCAATCCGGCACGCCGGGCTTCGTCGTCGCAAGCCTCGAAGCGCATGGCGATCTCCTGGAAATCGCCCGCAAGGACGCCGCCTATGTGCTGGAACGCGATCCCGACCTGACGAGCGAGCGCGGCGAAGCCATCCGCACGCTGCTCTATCTCCACCGTCGTGACGAGGCGATCCGGTTCCTGCGGGCAGGCTGAGCTACCCCGGCAAGCCACAAAATCGTGATTTCGCCGATTCCGGCAGCGAAGGCATACTCTCCCCGCACAAGCGAAGAAGGAGAAATGCCATGAAGACAGTTCTCGTAGTCGCAGCCATGCTCGGCCTTTCGGCATCCGCAGCCTTTGCGGACTGCGCCTGGCACAACAAGACCTCGGCAGAGGTCAAGGTCGACAAGACCATCACGACCGCAAGCGTCACCACCACGGAAAAGCAGTCCCGCCTGCCGGCGGAAAATGACCAGATGCCTCTGAAAACCCAGGACAAAACGGCAGTTACCGAGTAGCCGGCCGGGACGATTGCTTTCAGAACAAGACAGCGTATCGATGGCGGGGCAAATCCTGCCCTTCCATCACCCTTTCTTTTTGGCTTTCGCCTTGGCCTTGCGCTCGTCGCTTTCGATGAGCTGCAATCCCTTTTCCGGCGGTGTGACGAGGCCGACGGAGATGATGAGCTTGGCGGCATCCTCCGCGCTCATGTCGAGCGGCACGAGCTTCTCCCTGGGAACATAGACAAGCCAGCCGGCCGTCGGAAAGGGCGTCGGCGGCAGGAAGCAGGCGACCATGTCCCTGCCCATCGACTTGAATTTCGTGGCGATTTCGCCGCGCGCATCCGTCGCCACGAAGACGATGGCCCAGAGCCCCGGCCCCGGATATTCGATCATCGCGGCCTTGTTGAACGAAGACCCCTTGTCCTTCAGCACGGTCTCGAAGATCTGCTTCAGGCTCTTGTGCACCGTGCGCACCAGCGGCGTGCGGTTGAACAGCCCGTCGCCGAATTCGACGATGGAGCGGCCGATCAGGTTCTTGCCGAGGAAGCCGACGAGCGTGATCAGCACCAGCGCGATCAGGAGGCCGAAGCCGGGAATGGCGAACTGGAGATAGCTTTCCGGATTGTAGCGCGCGGGAATATAGGGTTTCACCCAGCTATCCGCCCAATGGATGAAGGTCCAGGTCAGCCAGATGGTGATGGCGATCGGCGCGCAGATGACGAGGCCGGTCAGAAAATTGTTGCGCAGCCGCGTCGCCAGCGACTGTCTCGGAAGAAGGTCGGTCATCGGATATCCAGCATGGGGTGGGCGTGGGAGGTCGCTCAGCCGTAGAAACCCGGATGATAGGTAACGGTTCCCCCGCCGTAAACCGGGGAAAACGCCACATGCATGAAATACTCGGGGGGCACGCCGTCGAGCGTCAGCCTCGAACCCGAAACAAAGCCGAACCGGCTGTAATAGGCAGGGTCGCCCAAGAGAACGCAGCCGGCAGCGCCGAGCCCTTTCAGCCGTTCGAGCCCATCGCGCACGAGCATGCCGCCAATCCCGCCTCCCTGATGCGCCGGATCGACCGAAATCGGGCCGAGGCCGTACCAATCCGCACTGCCGTCCGAAAGCGAGACCGGCGAAAAGGCGACGTGGCCGACGATCACCCCGTCCATCTCCACCACCAGCGAAAGCGCAAGCGCTCCGGCCGCGCGAAGACGGTCGATGATCACATGCTCGGTGCCGTCGGCATGCAGTGCGGTCTTGAAGGCCGTTTCCGTAAGCCGACGGATCGCGTCGATATCGTCTTCGCGTTCAGGGCGAAGGATCATTCCACCGTGACCGATTTCGCAAGATTGCGCGGCTGGTCCACATCCGTGCCCATGAAGACGGCCGTGTGATAGGCGAGCAGCTGGATCGGCAGCGAATAGATCATCGGTGCGATGATCTCGTCCACCGTCGGCAGGACGATCGTCGCCATCGTCTCGAGCTTGGAGGCCGCCGCTCCCTTGGCGTCCGTGATGAAGATGATCCGGCCGCCGCGGGCGGCCACTTCCTGCATGTTCGACACGGTCTTCTCGAAGAAGCGGTCATGCGGGGCGATGACGATGACGGGCATGTTCTCGTCGATCAGCGCGATCGGCCCGTGCTTCAGCTCGCCGGCGGCATAGCCTTCGGCGTGGATGTAGGAGATTTCCTTGAGCTTCAGAGCACCTTCCATGGCCAGCGGATAGCTGGTGCCGCGGCCGAGATAGAGCACATCCTTGCACTTGGAAAGATCGCGCGAAAGCTGCTCGATCGACGGCTGGATGGTGTTGAGAACATGTGCCATGACGCGCGGCATTTCCGCGAGATTGCGCACGAGGTCCTTCTCTTCCGCCTCGCTGATCGTGCCGCGTGCCCGGCCCGCGCCGATGGCGAGTGCGGCCAGAACCGTCAGCTGGCAGGTAAAGGCCTTGGTCGAGGCGACACCGATTTCCGGGCCGGCGAGAAGCGGGAAGACGGCGTCCGATTCGCGGGCGATCGTCGATTCCCTGGTATTGACCACCGCGCCGATCTTCAGGCCATGCTCCTTGCAGTAGCGCAGCGACGCCAGCGTGTCGGCAGTCTCGCCGGACTGCGAGATGAAGAGTGCGGCGGATGCCGGGTTCAGCGGGATCTCGCGATAGCGGAATTCCGAGGCGACATCGATTTCGACCGGCAGGCGGGCATAACGCTCGAACCAGTATTTGCCGACGAGACCAGCAAGATAGGCCGTGCCGCAGGCTGAAATCGCAAGGCTCGGCGTCTTGGCAAAGTCGATGTCGACGGACGTCGGGCGCACGGTGTGCGTGAGAAAATCGACATAGTGGCCGAGCGCGTGGGAAATCGCCTCGGGCTGCTCATGGATTTCCTTTTCCATGAAATGGCGGTGGTTGCCCTTGTCGACGAGATAGGCGGCAGCCGACGAAATCTGCTTGGCGCGCTCGACGCTGACACCATCGATATCGAAGACATGCGCACCCTCACGGCCCAGGATCGCCCAGTCGCCATCGACGAGATAGGTGATCTCGTTGGTGAAGGGAGCAAGCGCAATGGCGTCGGAACCCAGGAACATCTCGCCCTTGCCGTGGCCGATGGCGAGCGGCGGGCCGTTGCGGGCTGCCATGATGGTCGACGGATCGTCCTCGAAGATGACCGCCAGCGCATAGGCGCCGGTGACGCGGCGCAGCATGGCATGCATGGCCTCGCGGCGGCCAAGGCCGTCACGGCGCAGTTTCGCGATCAGCTGCGCGACGACTTCCGTATCGGTCTGCGTGCTGAAGGTCGCACCACCGGCGGCCAGCTCGTCCTTCAGCTCGGAGAAGTTCTCGATGATGCCGTTGTGAACGACGGCGACGCCATCGACGAAATGCGGATGCGCATTGCTTTCCGTCGGCGCGCCATGCGTCGCCCAGCGGGTATGCGCAATGCCGATCGTGCCGGCCAGCGGCTCCTCGCCGAGACGCTTCTCCAGATTGACGAGCTTGCCCTCGGCACGGCGGCGCGCCAGCTTGCCATCCACGATGGTCGCCACACCGGCGGAATCATAGCCCCGGTATTCGAGACGCTTCAGCGCATCGACCAGCCGCCCGGCAACAGGCTCAACTCCGACGATGCCAACAATTCCGCACATGGGATGCTCCGCTTTTCGCAACGCTTCGATTGCGCTCTTTGGTAAAGTTTTTTTGTGGCGGCGCAACACGGCCACGCTCACTTTCGATTGCAAGCGTTAATGTGGGCGCGCCCACCAGGTATTTATTTGCCGGCCTTCTTTTTAGCGTCCTTGATCGCCTGGTTGCGCTCACGGATGAGGACGGCGCGGCCCTCCTTGTTTTCCTGCCGGGCGCGGCCGAAGGCAACGGCATCATCGGGCACGTCTGCGGTGATGACGCTGCCGGAGGCGACATAGGCGCCATTGCCGACCGTCACCGGTGCGACGAGCGCCGTGTTGGAGCCGATGAAGGCATCCGCGCCGATGCGCGTGATGTGCTTGTTGATGCCGTCGTAGTTGCAGGTGATGGTGCCCGCGCCGACATTGGTGTGCGCACCGATGAAGGCGTCGCCGATATAGCTCAGGTGATTGACCTTCGCGCCGGCGCCGATCTCCGCCTTCTTCACTTCCGTAAAATTGCCGACCTTCGAGCCTTCGCCGAGCTTCGCGCCGGGGCGCAGCCGCGCGTAGGGACCGATTTCGGCATCCGCCGCAACCTCAGCGCCTTCGATATGCGAGAAGGAATGGATGACCGCGCCGCTCTCGATTGTGACGCCGGGACCGAAGACGACGTTCGGCTCGATCGTCACATCCCGGGCGATCCTTGTATCGTAGGAAAGAAAGACGGTTTCCGGCGCAATCATCGAGACGCCGTCGATCATCATTTCGTGGCGGCGGCGCTGCTGCCAGAGGCGTTCGATGACGGCAAGCTCGGCGCGGGTATTGCAGCCGGTCAGCTCCTCCTCGGCCGCCTCGACGGCGATGGCACGACCGCCATCGGCCCTGACGACCTCGACGATGTCGGTCAGGTAATATTCGCCCTTGGCATTGTTGTTGCCGATGCGGTCGATGAGACCGAGCGCCTTGCGGCCATCGATGGCCATCAGGCCGCCATTGCAATAGGTGATGGCGCGTTCGGCCTCGCTGGCATCCTTGTGCTCACGAATGGCCAAAAGCTCGCCGTTGTCGACGAGCAGGCGGCCATAACCGGTTGGGTCGGCAGTCCGGAAGCCGATGACGACAACGTCCGCGCCGTCTGCCAGGCCATCACGCGCGGCAATCAGCGGCGTTTCGGTAATGAGGGGTGTATCGCCGAAGACGACGAGCACGTCGTCATAGCCCTTCGCGATCGCTTCACGCGCGGCGAGCACGGCATGGGCCGTGCCAAGCCGTTCCGTCTGAATGTGAACGGAGCTTTGCACATCGGCGTTCTTCGCGGCTGCCTCGACCTTGTCCGCATCGCGGCCAAGCACCAGCGCTATGTCGGAAATACCGGCCTTCGCCAACGCATCCACGACATGGGCGATCATCGGACGGTTGGCGACGGGATGCAGCACCTTCGACTGCGAGGACTTCATGCGCGTGCTTTCGCCGGCAGCCAGGATCACGGCCAGGCAGGTGCGTTTCGTCCGGTCAGCAGTCATGGAATCCCTCGTTCATCCGAATTGACGGCGTTCCTTAGCAAAAACGCGGCAAGGAAGACAAAGGGATTTCTCAAGTCGCGCTGCGCAGGCGGCTTTCCGTGAGCAGGCCGTTCTCATCGAGAATAGGATAGGCGACCGAGACGAGGTGCGCATTGACGCGCTTCAGGTCACGCAGCATGTCGAGATGCAGCGAGCTCGTCTGGAGGCTGTCGAGACGGCCGTCGCGTAGCCGCTCGAGGTGCCGTTCGGACGATTGTTTTTCCATGCGCCGCACGTCGACCTTCACCTCCATCAGCTGGCGGGCAAGGCCGGCATCGCGCGTCACGAAGATCGTCTGCGCGATGCGCAGGTTCTCGATCGTCAGGTTGAAAAGGTTGGCGAGTTCCTTGTAGCCGTCCTCGGAGAATTTGAGGCCGTTGGCGATCTTCTTGCGCACCTGCTCCTGCAGGCCCTTCTCGATGATGTCGCCGACATGTTCGAGATTGATGGCATAGTCGATGATGACGATGGAGCGCGCCGCGCATTCACCGGTCACACCCTGCCGCCCAAGGCGGGAAAGATAGATCTTCACTTCCTGCTGCAGCGCATCGACCTGACGCTCCAGTTCGCCGACATCCTTCATCGGCGCGAGATTGTTGTCGTTGAAGGCCCGCATGGTGCGGATCAGCATGGATTCGATGAGATCGCCGACACGCAGGACTTCGCGCGTCGCCCCCGAGAGCGCCACGACCGGGCTAGAAAGCGCTGTATCATCGAGATATTTAGGCCCGGTTTCCGGCTGCTTTTCCTCGGGAATGAGTTTTTCCATTAGGCGCGACAGCAGGCCGGAGAGCGGCCAGAGCACCAGCGCGACCACCAGATTGAAGGCGAGATGCACATCGACCGGCAGCTTCGAGGCAGGAATGGGCAGCGTGGCGAGAAGGGCTGCGACCTGGCTGGCAAAGGGCAGCACGACGAGGCAACCGACACCGCGCACCAGAAGATTGCCAAGCGTGACGCGCCGGGCCGAGGCGGTCGATTTCAGCGTCGCGATCACAGGCGGAACCGCGCCGCCGAGATTGGCACCCAGCACGAGGATGACCGTCAGAGCAGGCGAAAGAATACCCATGGCCGTCAACGACAGGATCAGCACTACCACCGCAAGGCTGGAAGACGAGATGATTGCCAGCACCGTCGAGAAGGCGAGCGCGACCGGCCAGGCGCCGTCAAGCAGCGTCAGGAAGGCGGCAAGCGCCGGCGACTGGCGCATCGGCTCCGTCGCGAGACTAAGCAGGTGCAGCGAGAGCAGCATGAGGCCGATGCCGACAAGCGCGGAACCGAGCCCCTGCCGCGCGGTGGAGCTGCTCGACTTATAGAGCACGACACCGACGAGAATGATCAACGGCGAAACCGATTCGATGCCCGTCGCCACAAGCCACGCTGTGACCGCCGTGCCGACATTGGCGCCGAGCAGCACGATCTGCGCCATGCGGGCACGCACCAGATTGCGCTCAACGAAGGAGGAAATCATCAGCGCCGTGGCGGTGGAGCTTTGCAGGGCGATGGTGGCGACGAAGCCGGCGAAGAAGGAGCGGAACGGTCCACGCGTGCCGAGCGCCAGCCCGGAGCGCAGTTTCACGCCGAAAGCCCGCGTCATGCCATCCTTCACCTGTGCGAGGCCGAACAGGAGCAGCGCGACCGCGCCGAACAGGTTGATCATGACAACAGTCGATTCCACCGTAATATTCCTCCTGGCCCTCGCAAGGGACTCAAACCCGCCTCAACCTGCATCGGATCATGATCCACGCCATACCGATAGGCTAGTGTGACAGGAATACGTCAATAATTTCAAAAAAATTTGTTTCGCCGACGAACAAAATCGCCAAGCGCTGTCCGATCTGCGCCAGCCATGATTTTCCCATGGCATCAACGCGGTCTGCGCACTTCAATTCGCGCAAACTTTCCGATAAGAGACGAACTCCGGCCGCATGGCCGCCGATTTTGAGGAAATGTAGACGATGCTCGAAGCCCTGAGAAGCGCTGCCCAGACCTGGGTGGCAAAAGCCTTGATGATCGTATTGGTCGGTTCCTTTGCGATCTGGGGTGTTTCGAGCTCGCTGGTGACGGGCGCATCGAATTCAGTCGTCACGGTCGGTGACGTCAGCGTTTCGCCGACGGATTTCCGCCTCGCCTATGAGCGCCAGGTCGCAACGCTCTCGCAGCGCTTCGGCACGCGCCTCAATGCCGAACAGGCCCGCGCCTTCGGCGTCGAAAACCAGGTCTTTGCCGAACTCGTCGCCGGTGCGGCACTCGACCAGCTGTCGCGCGACATGAACCTCGGCCTCTCCGAGGGCCGCCTCGCCCAGCTGATCGCCGACGATCCGGCCTTCAAGGGCGTCAACGGCCAGTTCGACCGAACGGCCTTCTCTGCCGTGCTGCGCAATGCCGGCCTGCGCGAGAACGACTATATCAACAACCGCAGCCAGGTTGCCGTACGCACGCAGATCGTCGAAGCGGTTTCCGACGGCTACAAGGCGCCGGAAGCGCTGACCACTGCGCTGCGCCAGTACCGTAACGAATCCCGCACCATCGACTTCCTGCTCCTGAGCAACGCCAATATCGACCCGATCAAGACGCCGGGCGACGATGTGCTCGCGCCCTGGTTCGAGCAGAACAAGGCGAAGTACCGCGCGCCGGAATACCGCAAGTTCGTCTATGTCGCGCTGGAGCCGAAGGATCTCGTCGACACCGCCGCCATCACCGAGGACATGGTGAAGGCGGAATATGAGCGCATCAAGGACAAGTACCGCACGCCGGCCACACGCACGATCGAGCAGCTGACCTTCAAGGATCGCGCCGCCGCCGATGCCGCCGCCGCCAAGCTCGCCTCCGGCACGACCTTCGACGCGCTGGTGACCGCGGAAGGCAAGACCGCAGCCGACGTGCTGCTGGGTGATTTCACGCAGGCGAACGTTCCCGACCAGAAGCTCGCCGAGCCGGCCTTCGCCGTTGCGGCGAACGGCGGCACGACGCCCGTCATCGACGGCACCTTCGGCCCGATCATCCTGCGCGTCACCAATATCCGTCCGGAAACCACCAAGACCTACGACGAGGTCAAGGAAGAGTTGCGCAACGAGCTGGCGCTCTCGGAAGCCGCCGACGGCATTCTCGCCGTGCACGACCGCATCGAGGACAGCCGCGCCGAAGGCCTGACGCTGGCCGAGGCCGCCGCCAAGAACAACCTCAAGGCCGTCACCGTCGAGGCCGCCGATGCGCAGGGCAACGACCAGAAGGGCGACGAGATCGCAGCCCTTCCGGAAAAGGCCGCCCTGCTCGGCGAAGTCTTCAAGACCGACGTCGGCACCGAAACCCAGCCGATCAATGTCGGCCGCGAAGGTTATGCCTGGTTCGAAGTGCTCGACGTGATCCCGGATCGCGACCGCACGCTCGATGAAGTGCGCGACCGCGTCGCCGCCGACTGGACGGCCGAGCAGCAGCGCCAGGCACTCGCCAAGAAGGCCGGAGAACTGGCCGAGCGCGTGCGCAAGGGCGGCGATCTCACCACCATCGCCAGCGAGCTCGGCCTGACCGTCGAAAACAAGACGGGCCTGCACCGCGGCGCACAGGACGCGATCCTCAGCCCGGCGACCATCGCCTCGGCGTTTTCCGGCCCGGTCGGCACGGTTGCCAACACGCCCGGCACGGATGGCGAAGGCCAAATCCTGCTGAAGGTGACGGAAGTCAATGCCGACGCGACGACCGATGCGCTGTCGAACGACGAACAGCAGATCGAAGCCGTCGCCCGCGCCAGCGGCGACGACATCCTCGACCAGATGGTGAGCGCGCTCCAGACGTCCTACGGCGTCTCGATCAACCGCACGCTCGCCGAGCAGAACATGACGCGATAAGGAGAAGGGAGCCGCATGTCCGACCTGAAACCCTTTATCGCCAAGGTCGCTGCCGGCAATGCGCTGGACCGCGAGGAAGCCCGCGGCGCCTTCGAGATCATCATGTCGGGTGCCGCCACCCCTTCGCAGATCGGCGGCTTCCTGATGGCGCTGCGCGTGCGCGGCGAGACCGTGGATGAGATTTACGGCGCCGTCGGCTCCATGCGCGCCCGCATGCTGCCGGTCAGCGTTCCCGCCGATGCCATGGATATCGTCGGCACGGGTGGTGACGGCGCCGGCACCTACAATATCTCGACGCTCGCGGCGATCATCGTCGCGGGTGCCGGCGTTCCGGTGGCCAAACACGGCAACCGCGCGCTGAGCTCGAAATCCGGCACGGCGGATGCCCTCTCCTGCCTTGGCGTAAAGCTCGATATCGGACCCGCCGAAATCGCCCGCTGCGTGCACGACGCCGGCCTCGGCTTCATGTTCGCCCAGCTGCACCATTCCGCCATGAAGCATGTCGGCCCGTCGCGCGTCGAACTCGGCACGCGCACGATCTTCAACCTGCTCGGTCCGCTCTCCAATCCCGGCGGCGTCAAGCGTCAGCTGCTCGGCGTCTTCTCGCCGCACTGGCTGGTGCCGATCGCCGAAGTGATGCGCGATCTCGGCTCGGAGAGCATCTGGGTTGTGCATGGCGAAGGCCTCGACGAGATTACCACCACGGGCACCACGAAGGTCGCCGCGCTCGAAAACGGCAAGATCCGCACCTTCGAGCTGACGCCGGCCGATTTCGGCCTGCCGCAAGTAGCACTTGACGATCTGCGTGGCGGCGACGGCGCGTACAATGCCGCCGCCCTGCTCTCCGTGCTCGGCGGCGCGCATATGCCCTACCGTGACATCTCGCTGGCCAATGCGAGCGCCTCCCTCGTCGTTGCCGGCAAGGCGGAGACACTGAAGGACGGCATGCGGCTTGCGACCGAATCGCTCGAAAGCGGCCGCGCCCGCACCGCGCTGGAACGTCTCGTTGCGGTTTCCAACGAAGCGCCAGCGGAGTAGGATTGGCCATGACCGATATCCTGAAGAAGATCGAAGCCTACAAGCTCGAAGAGATCGCCGCCGCCAAGGCGCGGGTTGCCCCTGCCGAGCTGCGCGCCCGCATCCGCGATCAGGAGCCGCCGCGCGGCTTCTTCGCCAGCCTCAAGGACAAGAAGGCCGACGGCCAGTTCGGCCTGATTGCCGAAATCAAGAAGGCGAGCCCCTCCAAGGGCCTCATCCGTCCGGATTTCGATCCGCCGGCACTGGCCAAGGCCTATGAGGCCGGCGGCGCCGCCTGCCTTTCCGTGCTGACGGACACGCCGAGCTTTCAGGGCGCACCCGAATTCCTGACCGCCGCCCGCGAAGCCTGCGCGCTGCCGGCGCTGCGCAAGGATTTCATGTTCGACAGCTACCAGATGCTGGAAGCCCGCGCCTGGGGTGCGGATTGCATCCTGCTCATCATGGCTTCGCTCAGCGACGACACGGCAAAAATGCTGGAAGACGCCGCCTTCTCGCTCGGCATGGACGTGCTGATCGAGGTGCATGACGAAGAAGAGATGGAACGGGCGCTGAAGCTCAAGTCCAAGCTCGTCGGCATCAACAACCGTAACCTGCGCACCTTCGAAGTCGATCTCGCCGTCTCCGAAAAGCTCGCCGGCATGGTGCCGGATGATCGCCTGCTCGTCGGCGAAAGCGGCATCTTCACCCATGCCGATTGCGCGCGCCTCGGCAAAACAGGCATTTCCACCTTCCTCGTCGGCGAAAGCCTGATGCGCAAGGACGACGTAGCGGCGGCGACCCGCGAACTGCTGACCGGCGCCCCCGGCATGCTGGCTGCGGAATAATGGTGGTCGAGAAATGACCGGGGAGGCCCGCACGCTCACCCATATCGGCGCCTCCGGCGAGGCGCACATGGTCGATGTCGGCGATAAGGCCGAGACCGTGCGCATCGCCGTCGCCGAGGGTTTCATCCGCATGGCGCCCGCGACGCTCGACCTCATTCTCAAGGGCGACGCCAAGAAGGGCGACGTGATCGGCACGGCGCGGCTTGCCGGCATCATGGCCGCCAAGCAGACGTCCAATCTCATCCCGCTCTGCCACCCGCTGATACTGACCAAGGTGACGGTCGATATCCGCGAGGATCGCGCCCTGCCCGGCCTGCGCATCGAGGCCATGGCAAAGCTCACCGGCCGCACCGGCGTCGAGATGGAGGCGCTGACGGCCGTCAGCGTCGCGTGCCTGACGATCTACGACATGGCCAAGGCGGCCGACCGCGAGATGGAGATCGGCGGCGTGCGCCTTGCCGAAAAGTCCGGCGGCCGCTCCGGCGATTACAAACGCAGAGATCCCTGATGTCCCTTCTCCCCGTTGCCGACGCCCTCGACCGCCTGCTTTCCGCGGCCAAGCCCACGCAACGGACGGAAAAGGTTTCGCTTCATGATGCAGACGGCCGCGTGCTGGCCGAAGACGTCGCCGCCCGCCTTACCCAGCCGCCCTTCGATAATTCCGCCATGGATGGCTACGCCGTTCGCCACGCCGATATCGCCGCGCTCGGGTCCATCCTCCAGGTCGTCGGCACCTCGGCGGCCGGCCATGCCTTCGACGGAACGGCCGGCCCCGGCGAGGCCGTGCGCATCTTCACCGGCGCACCGCTGCCCGCCTTCGCCGATACGGTGCTGCTGCAGGAAGACGCTGAAAAGCTGGACGGCGAGCGCATCCGCACCACTTTCCTGACGCCCAAGGGTCGCCACATCCGCC
>NZ_CAMLFY010000081.1 GCF_946479415.1 uncultured Shinella sp.
CCAACGTTTTTGCCGTCATGGGCTTCGGTGGCAACGGCATCACCTTCAGCCAGATCGCCGCCGAAATCGTCTCCGCCGCGATTGCCGGGCATGGCGATGCCGATGCGGATCTTTTCGCCTTCGAGAAGCCGTGACGGAACGCGATTCGGCTGTGGGATATTCCCCTTCCGTTGAATGGCAGCCTGTGAAAAGCCGCGCTATGCTCCGGCATCTGCAACCCTCCGGACGGTCATGCTGCTCGCCATTCTCTCCGATATCCACGGCAACCGCGAAGCCTTCGAGGCCGTGCTGGCAGCGGCGCAGGCCGCCGGTGCGGAACGTTTCGCCGTGCTCGGCGATATCGTCGGTTATGGCGCCGATCCCGAATGGTGCGTCGAGACGGCAAAATCCCTGGCGGAAGCGGGCGCGATCGTGCTGCGCGGCAACCATGACGACGCCATCGGCAATGCCTCCGTCACAATGAACCCGACGGCGACGATGGCGCTCGAATGGACGCGCCGGCAGCTGGGCGCCGATGCCCGCGCCTTCCTCGCCGCCCTGCCGCTCAAGGCGCGCGAGGGCGATTGCCTCTTCGTGCACGCCGATGCCAGCGCGCCCTCCGACTGGAACTATGTGCTCGACGCCAGCGATGCCGGCCAACATCTCGGCGCCTGCGAGGCGCGCGTCAGCTTCTGCGGCCATGTGCACAAGCCCGCGCTCTATTGCACGGCGCCTGGCGGCAAGGTCACGCATTTCTGTCCCGTCGCGGCGACGCCCGTGCCGCTCCTGCCGCAGCGCCGCTGGCTTGCCGTCATGGGCGCCGTCGGCCAGCCGCGTGACGGCAATTCCTGCGCCGCCTTCGCGCTCTACGACACGGAGAGCGCCGAGCTGCGTTTCCTGCGCGCCGCCTATGATATCGCGACCGCCGCGGGCAAGATTCGCGCCGCCGGCCTGCCCGTCTCGCTTGCCGAGCGGCTCTTCGAGGGGCGCTGATGGTGAAGGGGCGCCTGAAACCCGGCGACGTGATCGACGGCTTCGTCATCGAGGACATCGCGCACAATGGCGGCATGGCGCGCATCTGGCAGGTTTCCCGGCCGGATATCGATTGCCCGATCCTGATGAAGGTGCCGGTCATCGGCGAGGGCGACGATCCCGCAGCCATCGTCGGCTTCGAGATGGAGCAGATGATCCTGCCGCGGCTTTCCGGCCCGCATGTGCCGCGCTTCGTTGCCAACGGCGATTTCGCCACCCTGCCCTATATCGTCATGGAGCGCCTGCCCGGCACCTCGCTCTATCCGTTGCTCGAGCGCCTGCCGCTGCCGCCGGACGAGGTCGCTGCCATCGGCGCCAAAGTCGCGGTCGCGCTCGATTCGCTGCACCGGCAGAATGTCGTGCATCTCGACCTCAAACCCTCCAACGTCATGTTCCGCGAGAGCGGCGAGGCCGTGCTGATCGATTATGGTCTCGCCCGTCATATCCATCTGCCGGACCTGATGGACGAGCAGTTCCGCCTGCCCTACGGCACCGCGCCCTATATGGCGCCCGAACAGGTGCTCGGCACGCGCAGCGATTTCCGCAGCGATCTCTTCGCGCTCGGCGTCATGCTCTATTTCTTCGCGACCGGCGAGCGCCCCTTCGGCGATCCGCAGCGGCTGAAGGGCCTGAAACGCCGGCTCTGGCGCGATCCGCTGCCGCCGCGCGCCCGCAACGGCGCGATCCCGCTGGCGCTACAGGAGATCATCCTGCGCTGCCTGGAGGTGAACCCCGCCTGGCGCTATCCGAGCGCGGCACAGCTCGCGCTCGACTTGCAGGACCTGTCCGCCGTCAAGCTCACCGCACGCGCCGAGAAGATGAAGCGCGACACCTTCGGCACCGTGCTGCGCCGCCGCTTCAATCCGGTGCCGATCGAGACCGTGAAGCCGCAGACGGCCGAAGCGCAGCTTGCCAATGCGCCGATCGTCGCCGTCGCGATCAACCTTTCCGGCAGCACGCCGGAGCTGGACGAGGCAAAACGCCGGACGGTCGCGCGCATCATCGAGAACACGCCGGATGCCCGCATCGCCTGCCTCAACGTATTGAAGATCAACCGCATCGCGCTCGACACCTCCCTCGACGAGGAAGGCCGCAACAAACATGTCATGCGGCTGGTGGAACTGCGCGCCTGGTCGACGGGCCTGCCGACACCCGGCGGCGGCATCACCTTCCATGTGCTGGAGGCCGTCTCGCCGGCCGATGCCATTCTCGCCTATGCCCGCGAAAACTATGTCGACCATATCGTGATGGGTGCGCGCGCCGAATCGGCCATGCGCTCCATGCTCGGCAGCGTTTCCGGCGAGGTGGCGGCGCATGCGCCCTGCACCGTCACCGTGGTGCGCAACCGCACGCGGCCGGAAGACTAGGAGCGGAAACGCTTGCGATAATCGCCCGGCGTAAGCCCGACGATGCGGCCAAAAACCTTCCGGAAGGCGCCGGGATCGTTGTAGCCGACGTCGACGGCGACGCTGTCCACCGAGCGGGTGGTGAACTGCAACAGCTCCTGCGCCTTGGCGACGCGCAGGCGCTGGCAGTAATCCGAGGTCGTCAGTCCCGTCGCCTTGCGGAACCGCCGCAGAAACGTCCGCTCTTCCAGCCCCGCCTGCGCGGCCAGCACATCAATTGCGGTTTCCCGCGCCTCGTTCGCCTGAAGGAAATGCTGCACCTTGAGGATCGCCGCATCGCCATGCAACAGGCGCGGCGAGAAGGTGCTGTAGTAGCGCTGCTCGCGGCCGGGCGGATCGACGACGAACTGCCGGGCGACCTCCAGCATGATCGTCGGCCCGAGAAAGCGGTCGATCAATTTCAGCCCGAGATCGACCCATGCCATCACGCCGCCGGCCGTGACGATATCGCCGTCCTCGCTGAGCAGCCGGTCCGTATCGACGGTCACGTCGGGAAAACGCAGTTCGAAGGTTTCGGCAATCGCCCAGTTGGTGGTGATCGTGCGGCCGGAGAGCAGTCCCGTCTCCCCGAGCAGAAAGGCACCGGCGCAGATCGAGGCGAGCTGGATGCCGGACGCGTGGCATTCACGCAGCCATTCGGCAAAGGGCGCCGCCTCCTCGCGCAGGATCGCATCGCCAAGCGCCGGCGGCAGCACCAGAACGGCCGGCTGCGCGGCCGCATCCGTCGTATCGCTGGCATCCGTCCGCACCGGCCTGCCGTCCTCCAGCCGCCAATGGCTGACGCGGATCTTCGCCCCCGCCCCGCATTTCCGCTGCGCCATATGGGTCGCCGAATTGAAGAGGTCGGTCATGCCAAGCACGGCCGCCATCTGCGCGCCGGGATAGATCACCAGTCCGATTTCGGCCGAGGAGACCATGTCACTTTCACCCTTGATTATGTCGGTATCGCCAATGGCGAGAGATGGCAGGATGGAGGAAGAATGTCCATGACACCAACCGAGGAAGGATTTGCCATGAGCAAACGCGCCGTCATCATCGTCGATCTCCAGAAGGATTATCTCGCCACCGGCAGCTTCGCGCTTGATGGCATCGACGCCGCCGCCGACAATGCCGCCCGCGTCGTCGCTGCTGCCCGCAGCCGCGGCGACACGATCGTCCACGTCCATCACGTCTCGCTGGAAGCCGATTCGCCGCTCTTCGCGCCCAACACCGATGGCATCAACCCGATCGCCGCCGTAAAGCCGGAAGCCGGCGATACCGTCGTGATCAAGAACTACCCCAACTCCTTCCGCGACACCGTTCTTCAGGACACGCTGAAGGCCGGCGGTATCGAGGAAGTCGTCGTCGTGGGCGCCATGAGCGACGTCTGCATCGACGCCACCGCCCGCGCCGCCGCCGATCTGGGGTATGACCTGACGGTGGTGCACGACGCCTGCGCCACCCGCGACAAGGCGTTCGGCGATTCGGTCGTGCCGGCCGCCCAGGTGCACGCCACCATCATGTCGGCGCTGGAATTCGGCTACGGCAAGGTCACGACGACGGCGGAATATCTGTCGTAAAGCGCCCTCTTTTCATCCCCTCTGCTTTTCTGCGGAGGGGATGAGCGCCGCCCGTCATTCCCCTGTCATGTGACAATGGTGTTCCTTCGCGCGTGAATGCACCCCGGCCGCCGCTCGGAAGCGCGGCGCCTTTCGGAGACTGCGTGAATGGACATGGCTCAGGCCTTCGCCCTCGCTTCGGGCGCTCTCGTCGCGACCAATTTCGCGAGCATCCTCATTGCCGGCAAGCGGCTGGATGCCACGGGCGCTCCGCCGCCGGACCTGCGCAAGAAACCGCCGGTCTCCATTGTCATTCCCGTTCGCGGCATCGAGAACTTTACCGGCGAAACGCTGGAGCGGGCCTTCCGTCTCTCCTGGCCGCGTTATGAGTTGCTGTTCTGCGTCGCCCACGGCAACGATCCCATCATCCCGCTCATCGAAAAGACCGCAGCCGCCCATCTGGAAATCGAGATGCGCATCCTCATCGGCGACGACCGCATCAGCGCCAATCCAAAGCTGAACAATTGCGTGAAGGGTTGGCAGGCTGCGCAGTATGATTGGGTGATCCTCGCCGATTCCAACGTGCTGATGCCGGCGGATTACATCCAGCATCTCATGGGCAGCTGGCGCAGCACAACCGGCCTCGTCTGCTCCACGCCGCTCGGCTCGCGGCCGGAGGGTTTCTGGGCGGAGGTGGAATGCATGTTCCTCAACACCCAGCAGGCGCGCTGGCAATATGCCGGCGAGGCCGTCGGGCTGGGCTTTGCGCAGGGCAAGAGCATGCTGTGGTACAAGCCGATGCTCGATGCGAACGGCAGCATCCATGCGCTCAATGCCGAAATCGCCGAGGACGCCGCCTCCACCAAGCTGGTGAGCCGGCTCGGCCTGAAGGTCCATCTCGTCTCCGCCCCGTTCGAGCAGCCGCTCGGCCGCCGCACGGAACAGGAAATCTGGTCGCGTCAGGCCCGCTGGTCGCGTCTGCGCCGCGTCACCTTTCCGAGCTTCTTCGCGCCGGAAATTCTGCTTGGCGTGCTGCCGCCCTTGCTGCTCGCGCTTGTCGCCGTGGCGCTGGGCGAGATGACGCTCCTGCCCGCCGTCCTCATGGTGCTTGCCGGCATCTACCTGCCGGAACTCGCCCTTGCGCGCTCCAAGGGCTGGCATCTGTCGCGCTGGTCCGTCCCGGCCATGATGGCGCGCGACATCATGATGCCGGCCATCTGGCTGCGCGCCTGGATCGGCGGCAATATCGACTGGCGCGGCAACACGATGACGATCGGCACGACTGCCTCCGAACTGAAGGAAGCACCGGCGGGTTCCTGACCCGACTCACGCTCTCGCGCGCAGGCCGTCCAGCACGGTGCGGAAGCCGCGCACGGCGCGCCTGGACGTATCTTCCGGATCGTCCGAATTTGCGATCCAGAGCGCCGCATGGCTGCTGGCGCCATTGATCAGGCGGGCGGCGGCCTCTGTATCGATCTCGGCCATCGTTCCCTCCGCCTTCAGCTGGTCGATGCTGCGGCTGAGGGCGGCGATACAGCCGCGGCTTGTCGGCCATTGCGAGACGTCGCCCAGCACCGCCGGTCCGTCGCGGAACATGATGCGCTGGATTTCCGGCTCCAGCGCCATTTCGATATAGGCGACGCACTCATCGACAAAACCCTGCCAGCGGTTGGGCGCGGCGGCCGAGATGCGGTTGAGCCGCACCGTCATTTCCGCATCGATTTCGCGCATCACGGCCTGGAGCAGCCCCTTCTTGTCGCCGAAATGATGGTAGAGCGCGCCGCGCGTCAGCCCGGCACTTGCGGTAAAATCATCCATGGACGCATCGGCATAGCCGACCGCACCGAAGGCCTGGCGGCCGGCGGCGATCAGCTTTGCCCTTGTTTCGGCAATCATTTCCTCGCGCGGTTTGCGCATGGCAACTCCTATTCACATACGTCGCGTATTTTATTTGACATACGCCTCGTATGCAACTATTTCCTGAACATACGCCACGTATGTAAGTGGTGGAACCGCCCGTTTACAGGAGCAGGCCATGTCCAACCCGTATAAGGAAATTTTCAGCGTGCCGGGAACCAAGGGGTTTTCCGCCGCAGGCTTCCTCGCCCGCCTTCCCATCGCCATGGCACCGATCGGCATCGTCGCCATGCTGTCGCAGACCCATGGTGAATATTGGCTCGCCGGCGCCGTTTCGGCGACCTATGCGCTGACCAACGCCCTGATCGCCCCGCAGATCTCCCGCGCCGTCGACCGCTACGGCCAGTCTGCCGTGCTGACGCCGACGACCATCGTCTCCGTCATCGCCTTCCTCACGCTGATTGCCGCGGCAAACCAGGGCTGGCCGGTCTGGACGCTGTTTGCTTCGGCGCTGCTAGCCGCCGCCATGCCCAGCATGCCCGCCATGCTGCGCGCCCGCTGGACCGAGCTTTTCCGCGACCGCCCGGAGCTCAACACTGCCTTCGCCTTCGAATCGGCTGCTGACGAGCTGGTCTATATTGCCGGCGCCTCGCTGTCGGTCGGCCTCGCCGTTGCGCTGTTCCCGGAGGCCGGCATGCTGATCAGCACCGCCTTCCTCGCACTCGGCACCGTCGCCTTCGTGCTGCAACGGGCAACGGAACCCACTGTCCGCCACATCGCCGGCAGCAAACCGCAAAAATCGGCGATCCGCCTGCGCCCGGTCCAGATCATCACGCTCGCCCTGATCTTTGTCGGCGCTACCTTCGCCACGGCCGAAGTCAGTGCGGTCGCCATCACCAAGGATCTCGGCCAGCCGAATGCTGCAAGCCTCGTCATCGGCGTCTATGCCATCGGCTCCTTCGTCATCGGCCTCGTGCTCGGTGCGCTGAACCCGAAGCTTGCATTGCAGAAGCAGCTGATGATCGCCGTCGCCATTCTGGCGCTCACCGCACTGCCGCTGCCCTTTGCCGGCACCGTGCCGCTGCTGGCCATCGCCGTCTTCGTCAGCGGCATCGCCATCTCGCCGACCTTCATCACCGCCTTCGGCCTCATCGAGCGTCGTGTGCCCGAGACCATGCTGACCGAGGGCGTCACCTGGGTCACGACCGGTATCGGCATCGGCATGGCGCTGGGCGCCTTCGTCGCCGGCTGGGCTGTCGATACCTTCGGCCCGCATCACGGCTTCTGGGTCTCCGTCGCCGCCGGCCTCGGGGCCGCGCTCACCATCGCGCTCGGCCAGCGCACGCTCGCCGGCGAGGATTCCGACGGCGGCGTCTGCCCACTGGCGCAGGCCGCTGAATAGGCCCGCAAGGCCCGGCCACCGCGCCGGGCCTTCACGCCCATGGCTTGACGCCATCGCGCCGCACCGGTAACGAGCACTTCAAGGTCACAGATACCTGCCGCTCGCAGACGAAAGTCCCGGTGAAATCTGATCTTGGACGAACCCGACCCTCGAAGCATTTCGTGCGGCAGGCAATGCGAGCCCCTCCCTCCCATCGGAATGCATAGGAGGAGAGCGGGATGTCGCAAGACCATTCCAACCCATTTCTGACCGCGCCGCTCGGCGCGCTTTTCGCCAGGACGGCAGCACCCATGGTCTTCGTCATGAGCATGAACGGGCTTTTGACCGTCATGGATGCCGTGATGCTCGGCCTCTATGCCGGGCCGGAGGCCGTCGCCGCCGTCACGGCGGTCTTTCCCATCTTCATGCTGCTGGTGGCGCTCGCCACCCTCGTCGGCAGCGGTATGGCGAGCCTGCTCGCCCGCCGTCTCGGCGCCGGCGACCTGCCGGCGGCCCGCATCGTCTTCGCCGCGGCCCACTGGCTGGCGCTGGCCATCGGCGCGGCCTTCATCCTGGCCTTTCTCGCCGCCGGTCCCGCCCTCATCGCCGCCATCGCCAATGGTGCGCCGGTGCTCGAAACACTGGCCTATCGCTATATCGCGATCGTCGTCGTCTTTTCGCCGCTCCAACTGCTGCTGGCGGTCAATGTCGACGCGCTTCGCTGCGAGGGTCGTGTCGGGCTGATGGCGCTGGCGAGCCTCTTCGTCTCGCTGGCCAACCTTGCCTTCAACTATATCCTGATCGTGGGTTTTAATCTCGGCGTTACCGGCTCCGCGCTCGGGACCGTGCTGGCGCAACTGTTGGCGCTCGGCATTCTCGTGGTGTTCAGGATTGTCGGGAAAACGAACCTTCGCCTCGCGGACATCATGGGCAAACCATCCCACCTGTCCGAATCGACACGAGACATCCTGGCGCTCGGTGCACCGCAAAGCCTCGGCTTCATCGGCCTCGCGCTCGTTTCCGCCACGGTCATCGCTGCCCTGCAAATCGCGGCAGGCAGCGCCTACGAAACCCTGGTCACGGCCTACGGCATCGTCACGCGCATCCTGACCTTCGCCTATCTGCCGCTGCTCGGTATGAGCCAGGCCGTGCAGACGATCCTCGGCAACAACCATGGCGCCGGCCTGACGCAGCGCGCCAATGCGATGCTGCGCCTCGGCCTCGCCGCCGTCCTCCTCTATTGCCTCGGCATCGAGATCCTGCTTGTCACCGTGCCCGGCCAGATCGCCGGCCTGTTCGTTGCGGATGCGTCCGTCATCGCTGCCGTCACCCGCATCATGCCGATCATGGCCGCGTTCTACACCGTCTCCGGCCCGCTCATGGTCATCGCCGGTTCCTTCCAGGCGATCGGCGATGCCAAACGCGCGGCCCTGCTGAGCCTCGCAAAGCCCTATCTCTTCACCATGCCACTGGTGCTGGTCCTGACCACGTTTTTTGGAGAAAGCGGCATCTGGTTCGCCATGCCGGCTGCGGACGCGCTGCTGCTTGCCCTAACGGCCATTACGTTGCGGCAAGCAACCCGGCGCACGGTCGCCCAATGAAAAACCGCCCGGTGCTTGCGGCGCCGGGCGGTTTTCAAAACTGCATTGCTACACTCAGACGAGGCGGCTCTGTTCCAGCGCCGCTTCGACGAAGCTCGCAAAGAGCGGATGCGGATCGAGCGGACGGCTCTTCAGTTCCGGATGGTACTGGACGCCGATGAACCACGGATGGTCCGGGTACTCGACCGTCTCCGGCAGCACGCCATCCGGCGACATGCCGGAGAAGACGAGGCCGCAGTCTTCAAGCTTCTGCTTGTAGTCGACATTCACCTCGTAACGGTGGCGATGGCGCTCGGAAATATCCGTCGAGCCGTAGATGTCGGCGATCTTCGTGCCGCCCTTGAGCGCCGCGCGATAGGCGCCGAGGCGCATCGTACCGCCGAGATCGCCCGAAGCCGAGCGCTTCTCCAGGTCGTTGCCCTTCACCCATTCCGTCATCAGGCCGACGACCGGCTCGGCCGTCTTGCCGAATTCGGTGGACGAGGCCTTGTCGATGCCGGCGAGGTTGCGGGCCGCTTCGACGACCGCCATCTGCATGCCGAAGCAGATGCCGAAATACGGCACCTTGCGCTCGCGGGCAAAGCGCGCCGCATTGATCTTGCCTTCCGAACCGCGCTCGCCGAAGCCGCCCGGCACGAGAATGCCGTGCACCTTCTCGAGATACGGCGCCGGGTCTTCTTTTTCGAAGACTTCCGACTCGATCCATTCGAGCTTGACCTTGACGTGGTTGGCGATGCCGCCGTGATACAGCGCCTCGATCAGCGACTTGTAGGCATCCTTGAGGCCTGTGTACTTGCCGACGATGGCGATCGTCACCTCGCCCTCGGGCGTCTTGATGCGATCGGAAACCTTCTGCCAGGCGTCGAGGCGCGGCTTCGGCGCCGGCTCGATGCCGAAGGCGGCCAGCACCTCGTCGTCGAGGCCTTCCTTGTGATAGGCGAGCGGCACGTCGTAGATCGAGGAGACGTCGAGCGCCTGGATCACCGCCGTTGCCCGCACGTTGCAGAACAGCGACAGCTTCTTGCGCTCGGCCTCCGGGATTTCGCGGTCGGCGCGGACCAGCAGGATATCCGGGTGGATGCCCATGGCCTGCAACTCCTTGACGGAGTGCTGCGTGGGCTTGGTCTTCAGCTCGCCGGCAGCCGGGATATAGGGCATCAGCGTCAGGTGGACATAGACGGCGGTGCCGCGCGGCAGATCGTTGCCGAGCTGGCGGATCGCTTCCATGAACGGCATCGCCTCGATATCGCCCACCGTGCCGCCGATCTCGCAGATGACGAAATCGTAGTCGTCATTGCCTTCGGTGACGAAGTTCTTGATCTCGTTGGTGACGTGCGGAATGACCTGCACGGTCGCGCCGAGATAGTCGCCGCGGCGTTCCTTGTCGATGATGTTCTTGTAGATGCGACCGGTGGTGATGTTGTCGGTCTTGGTGGCCGAGCGGCCGGTAAAGCGCTCGTAGTGGCCGAGGTCGAGGTCGGTTTCCGCGCCGTCGTCGGTGACGAACACTTCGCCGTGCTGCGTCGGGCTCATGGTGCCCGGATCGACATTGAGATAGGGGTCCAGCTTCCGGAGGCGAACGCGGTAACCGCGGGCCTGAAGGAGAGCTCCGAGTGCAGCGGCTGCGATGCCTTTTCCGAGGGAAGAAACCACGCCGCCTGTGATGAATACATATCGCGCCATGGGAGTCACCGGATACCTTTTCAAAATCGATTCCGCCACCGAAAAATCACCTTGCTCGTGATTTCGGAAGTCGCAATCGGCGTTTTACACAGAAGAAGGCCGGTTGGTGTGACGCAACCGGCCGGTTTGTTTTTTTCTTTTGCGGCTTACTGGCCGCTCGGAACACCGGCGTTGCCGCCCGTGCCCGTCGTCGCTCCACCCGTCGTGCCGGTGCCCGTCGTCGTGGTCGTGTTGCCGGTGCCGGTTGCAGCGCCGCCTTCGGTCGGAACGGCGTCCGTGCCGGTCGTGGCGGGCGTCTGGTTGGTGGTGTTGTTCTGCGTGCCCTGTTCCGGCTTCTTCTCGCCGCCGAGGGAATCGAGAACGCCGCCCGTACCGGTCGTGCCGGGAATACGGTCGAGAATGTCGGTCGGCTGCGATTCCCAGCGGGCGATGATGCCCATGCCGAGCGCCAGCACGAAGAACAGCGTCGCCAGGATCGCCGTGGTGCGCGTCAGGGCATTGGCCGTGCCGCGCGCCGACATGAAGCCGGAACCGCCGCCGATGCCGAGGCCGCCGCCTTCCGAGCGCTGGATCAGCACGACGCCGATCAGTGCGACGACGACCATGAGATAGATGACGAGCAAAATGGTCTGCATGTTTAAGGATCCCGGCCAGACGGCCCAAAATTCAGGTTTGCGGCTCAATATACCAAGCCGTGCGCCATTCCAAGCCCTTCCCGCCAATCCGCCCGCCCTTTTGCTCGGGCAGGCGAATGATCAACGCGGGTGTCAGGCCGTCAGCGCTTCGTATGCGCGGTAGATGGCAAGGAAGTCGTCGGATTTCAAGCTCGCGCCGCCGATCAGCGCGCCGTCGACATTGGCGATGCCCATCAATTCCTTCGCATTGCCGGGCTTGACCGAGCCGCCATAGAGGATGCGCATCTTGGCGCCCTCGCCCAAAAACCGGCTCTTGAGTTCGGCGCGCATGAAGGCATGTGCCTCTTCCACATCATCAGCCGTCGGCGTAAGCCCCGTGCCGATCGCCCAGACGGGCTCATAGGCGATGACCGTGTTTTCCGCCGTCGCACCATCCGGCACGGAGCCGTCGAGCTGCGTTTTCAAGACGTCCAGCGTCTTGCCGGCCTTGCGCTCATCCCCGGTCTCGCCGATGCAGATGATGGCGACGAGGTCGTTCGCGTAGGCAATTTCCGCCTTGGCGCGCACCAGCGCATCGCTTTCCTTGTGGTCGGTGCGGCGCTCGGAATGGCCGACGATCACATGGGTGCCGAAGCAATCTGCGATCATTTCGGCGGAGATATCGCCGGTATGGGCGCCGGATGCCTTTTCATGGCAATCCTGCGCGCCGATCTGCAACGGGCTGTCAGTGCAGAGCGCCGTCGCCACATAGAGCAAGGTGGCCGGCGGGCAGATCAGCGTCTCGACCTTTTCGGAAAGCGGTCCCATCACGCCTTCGGCCATCGCCTTGATCTGGTCGAGCGATGCGCGCGTGCCGTTCATCTTCCAGTTTCCGGCAACAAGCGGGGTTACGTCCGGTGTCATGAGGCCTCCCTATCCGTAAAATTCCGTCGGCTTGCGGCGTAGCAAATCGAAGCCCCCAAGAAAAGCCGTCCTGTGGCCAAGCGAATTCGAATATGCAAGGGATCTGATCCGTGATTGCTGATATCGCGACATGCGTGTGAGGAAGGCGAAAGGGGCACATGCTTCCCTCGATACTGCGCATTCTCTTCATCCTGACGGTGCTGCTTTCGGCCGGCAGCGCCGCCGCGCAGGATTCCGCCGCAGTGGACGGCCAGACGCGCGGCCTGATGGGCATCAAGTCCGAGGTGCAAAAAATTACCGCCGGCGACACGTTGACGGTGCCCGACGCCTCGTTCAAGCGCATGGCGCTGGTCATCGGCATGTCCGCCTACAGTTCGATCTCTCCACTGAAAAACACCGCCTCCGACGCCCGCGCGGTCGCCGATATGCTGCAACGCCTCGGCTTCACGGTCGATCTCGCCGTCGATGTGCCGCTCGTCCAGATGCGGGAGACGGTCACGGCCTTTTCGCGCAAGGTCGAGACCGCCGATATCGCGCTTGTCTATTATGCCGGCCACGGCGTGGAGGCGGCCGGCGAAAACTATCTCGTGCCGATCGATATCAAGGTCGATGACCCCGCGAAAATCCCTGATCAGGCCGTCAGCCTGTCCACGGTGCTGCGCAGCGTGGAGCGGGCGCGAAAGCTGCGCGTCGTCATTCTCGATTCCTGCCGCAACAATCCCTTTCCGACATTGGCCGGCGTGGTGGCGGCCAATGGCGCGAAGCTCGGCGGCGATGGTCTCGCGGCGCCGGATCCCTCACGAGGTATGCTGGTGATCTACGCGGCCGAAGGCGGCAAGGTGGCGCTCGATGGCGATGGCGAGCACAGCCCCTTCGCCACCGCCATCCTCGAAAACCTGCCCAGGCCGAATGTCGAGATCGGCCTCGTCTTCCGCCAGGTGCGGGACCGCGTGATGTCGCTCACCGCCAATCGCCAGCAGCCGCATTTCTACGGCTCCCTGTCGGGTGCGCCCTATTTCCTGGCCGGCGAGGATGCCGCCGTCGCCGATAACGGCGACAAGGCTTCGCAATGGCAGGCGCTGAAGCCCGATCAGGAGGTGCAGCTCGCGGCCCTTGCAGGCGAAGGCAATACGCGCGCCATGCTGGGGCTCGGCTATATGGCGCTGACGCCGGACAGCCAGAAATTCCAGCCCGAAAAAGCCTTCGAATTTTTCCGCAAAGCCGCTGAAGCCGGCGATGCCGAAGCCGTGTTCGAACTCGGCAAGCTGCATGAAAAGGGCATCGGCACGACACAGAACGTGCCTGAGGCGATCAAACTCTACCAGCGCGCCGCCGATCTCGGTTTCGCCGACGCGATCAACGATCTCGGCTTCCTCTATTACCAGGGCGCGGAGGGTTTGCCGCGCAATCCGCAAAAAGCGGTCGAACTCTTCATCCGCGCGGCGGATCTGCGTCATCCGCAGGCGATGTTCAACGTCGCCGCGCTGATCGACGACGGGCTGGTGCCCGGCAAGACCCCGGAAGACGCGGCGACCTATCTTTACCAGGCGCTGCGCTCTGGCGTGGACGACGTTCTCCAGCAGCTCTCGACGCGTCCGACCATGTTCAAGCCGCAAACGCGCCGCGCGCTGCAGGCGGAGCTCAGCCGCAACAAGTTCTACAAGGGCAGCATCGACGGCGAGATCGGCGCGGGCACCCAGCGCAGCATGCGCATCGCCTTCGGCCGGACGGAATAGGGGAAGTCAAAAGACATGATCAAATCGTCCCGTTTGCGCTTGATCCACGCCGCGTTGCTCGCCGGTGCCCTCGCCCTTACCGCCATGCCCGATGCCCTGGGCCAGACGAGCCCCGGTCGAGGCAGCACCTCGGCTCTCGGCACGGGCAGCGCCGCCTCTTCGGACGCCGTTGGCATGCCGACGGACTATCTGACATCCGCGATCGTGAAGAACATCAACGGCGCGCGCGCCGAATGCGCCAGCTACGAGCCCGTCTATCGCATCGATTGTCTGCGCCAGCGCCTTGCGGACATCGCCCAGCGCATCCCTGCGGGACCGGCCTATGCCGAGGCCCGCCAGATCATCAAACGCGCCTCCGGCAAGCTCGGCCGTATCCAGGCGGGCATTACCGACCACAAGGCACCACGACAGCGCTCAAGGGCCAATCCGCGACTGAAGCAGCCGAAGACCTATGCGGCGGTCAAGCGCGAAAATCTGGATAAGGCCATGGAGCAGGCGCGGCAGGTCATCGAGGAAGCCGAGACGCAATTGCTGCGCGCCGCCGAAAACTCGGAAAAACGCGCCGGTCACTATCAGAAAATCGCCGCTGCGCTCGATTCGACGAAGGTGCTTCTGCGCTCGTAAAATCCTAATGGGCAAACAGCCAGTTCAGCGTTTCCCGCCAGTCGGTCATGCGAACCGGCGTGCCGTGACCGCCGGTCTGGAACAGCACGAACCGCGCCGGGATACCGGCTTTGCGCAGCTTGCGGAACACCGTGATCTGGTCGTTCGCCGCATAGACGCTGTCGCTGTCGCCATGGGTGAAGAAAACAGGCAGCTTCGCCTTGAAGGCCGGCGTCTTCGCATAGTCGCCATCCGCCGCCCCGCCCATCAGCACCATGCCCGAGAGGCTTTTGACGGCAACGGGATCGCGCACCACGCGGGCACAGATGAAACTGCCCATCGAAGCACAGGCCAGAATGACCGGCGCATCCGGCGAGAGCGCCTTGGCACGCAGGATCAGCCCTGAGACATGCGCGGCCCCCGCATCGTCAAAGGACGTCACGCTCGGGGCATAGTAGACACCGCCGCCCCGCACCGCGAGGTTCTTCAGCCGGTTGAAATTGCCGCCGAAACTCCAGTCATTGCTGCCGAGCCGACGGTCGCCGCCACGGCCGTGGATGAAGATGACCGTGAAGGCCGCCCCCTCGCCCTTGCCGGTCATCGTCACATCGATCGGCCCGGCCGGCGTGTCGACCGTCGCATTCTGTTGCGCCTTCTTCACCGCCGTCGAGACATAGGTCGATTTCACCCGGCGTTCCGGCACCTGGTCGCGGCCGTTGATGTCACGCATTTCCTGATAATCGACGACGCGCAGCGCCCCGTCATCCGTCGTCTCGACCACCGTGCCATAGGCGAACAGCTCGTCCTTCCAGGGCTTAAGCGTCACCGCCATCGCATCCTGCACGGCCATGCCGGCGAAGAGCGCGGCGAAAACCAGCCTTTTCAGGCAATGAACTGTGGACTGACGCATGAACGGCGGCTCCTTGGGGCTGGCGATACTTGCCATCCACCCGCCCGCAACGCAATCCTTGGTCCAGCGGTTGGCGCGGCTTGACGACCGACGGACACGGGGGCGCCGCATAGTAGCGGCAAAAGACGAGACAGGACGGCCGGCCGGCGAAAGCCCGGCGTTGCCCTGCTGCCATCGCGAAATTTCCCTAAATCTGGCAGAGTCGCAGGTGATTCGCCGACCATCCCTTTTGCGCCAGATGCCGATCCCCGTGGATCGGCGGGGAAAACTGGCAAACGGAACAAACTCTGAACGGCCCATGCAAGACGACAACAACGACCTCTTCGCCAACATGCCTTCCGAGCCCGAGCGCCAGCCGGCCAAGCCGGTTGAAAAGCCCGTTGCCGCAGCGCCCGAGCCGGCCCGCGAAGCGCGCCCGCCGCTGAGCGAAGGCTCCGGCGGCTACGACGCCTCGGCGATCCGCGTTCTCGAAGGCCTCGAGCCGGTGCGCATGCGCCCGGGCATGTATATCGGCGGCACGGACGAGAAGGCGCTGCACCACCTCTTCGCCGAAGTCATCGACAACTCGATGGACGAGGCCGTGGCCGGCCACGCCAACTTCATCGACGTCAATCTCGACGCCGAGGGCTTTCTGACCGTCACCGACAACGGTCGCGGCATCCCGGTGGAAAACCACCCGCAGATGCCGGGCAAGTCCACGCTCGAAGTCATCCTCACGGTGCTGCATGCCGGCGGCAAGTTCGACGGCAAGGCCTATGAGACCTCCGGCGGTCTGCACGGCGTCGGCGTCTCCGTCGTCAACGCGCTCTCCGACGAGCTCGAAGTCGAGGTCGCGCGCAACAAGAAGCTCTATCGCCAGCGGTTTTCTCGCGGCAAGCCGGTCGGCGGGCTCGAAGAACTCGGCGACGTGCACAACCGCCGCGGCACCAAGGTGCGCTTCCATCCCGACCCGGAGATCTTTGGCGCGCATGCCCGTTTCGATCCGGCCCGTGTGTTCCGCATGGCCCGCTCGAAGGCCTATCTGTTCGGCGGCGTCGAAATCCGCTGGAGCTGTGATCCGTCGCTGCTGCCGGAGGGGTCGGAGACGCCGGAAAAGGCCGTCTTCCACTTCCCCGGCGGCCTGAAGGATTATCTGCAGGCGACGCTCGGCAAGGAATACACCGTCACCCGCGAGATTTTTGCCGGCAAGAGCGAAAAGTCCGGCGGCCACGGCTCGCTGGAATGGGCCGTCACCTGGTACGGTGGCGATTCGCTGATCCATTCCTATTGCAACACCATCCCGACAGCCGATGGCGGCACGCACGAAGCGGGTCTTCGCATCGCGCTCACCAAGGGCCTCAAGGCCTATGCCGAACTGACGCAGAACAAACGCGCCAAGGATATCACCACCGACGACGTGATGATCTCGGCGGTCGGCATGCTCTCGGTCTTCATTCGCGAGCCGGAATTCGTCGGCCAGACCAAGGACAAGCTCGCCTCCGTCGAGGCCCAGCGCATCGTCGAAAACGCGCTGCGCGACCCCTTCGACCACTATCTCGCCGACAATCCGGCCGAGGCGGCAAAGCTGCTCGAATGGGTGATCGAGCGCGCGGAAGAGCGCATGCGCCGCCGCAAGGAGAAGGAAGTCTCCCGCAAGACGGCCGTGCGCAAGCTGCGCCTGCCCGGCAAGCTGGCCGACTGCTCGCAGAACTCCGCCGAGGGTGCCGAACTCTTCATCGTCGAGGGTGATTCGGCCGGCGGCTCGGCCAAGCAGGCGCGCAACCGCTCCAACCAGGCGATCCTGCCGCTGCGCGGAAAGATCCTCAACGTCGCCAGTGCCGGCCGCGAAAAGCTCGGTGCCAACCAGCTGATCTCCGATCTGGTGCAGGCGCTCGGCTGCGGCACGCGCACGAAGTACCGCGAGGAGGATCTTCGCTACGAGCGCGTCATCATCATGACCGATGCCGACGTCGACGGCGCGCATATCGCCTCGCTGCTCATCACCTTCTTCTATCAGGAGATGCCCGACCTCATCCGCGGCGGCCATCTCTACCTCGCCGTGCCGCCGCTCTACCGCCTCAGCCAGGGCGGCAAGACGCTTTACGCCCGCGACGACGGCCACCGCGAGGAGTTGATGCGCACCGAGTTCAATGGCCGCGGCAAGGTGGAAATCGGCCGCTTCAAAGGTCTCGGCGAGATGCTGCCGGCGCAGCTCAAGGAAACGACGATGGACCCGGCCAAGCGCACCATCCTCAACGTCGTCATCGACGACGTCGATTTCGAGGGCACGCGCACGGCCGTCGACGACCTGATGGGCACCAAGCCGGAAGCCCGCTTCCGCTTCATCCAGGAGCGCGCCGTCTTCGCCGACAACCTCGACATCTGACGCGGTTTCGGCCGGACACCGCGCCTTATTTTTGCGGCAATACCCGCCTCTAACCGGCATCGTTCAACGCGGAAAGGACAGCCATGAAAGCTGCGCTCATCGTCATGACGATCATGGGTTGCGACGACAGCGCGACCCAGTGCCACTATATCGATACGGTGCCGAAGAGCTGGCATAGCGTGGCGCTGTGCGACGCCCAGGCCGAAACCTACATCAACAAGCATCAGGACAAGAACTATCCGGTCATCGTCGCGGTCTGCGAAAGCAACAAGGACCGCATGACCGCCGATGTCGCCAAGCCCATCCCCGAGGCAAAGCCGGCGGAAACCGCTACGCAGGCCGAAATCCCCGTGCCCGCCGAGACGGCGGAAGCACGGCAGGGCCTTGCGACCCGCACGCTGAATTTCGTGAAGAAAGCCATTCCGGACGCCGCCTCCCTGAAGGCCGCGGTCGTCAAGCCGGTGCGTTATGCCGAGGACGGCTATAGCTGGGTCGTAAAACGCTTCGCCGACTAGGCCGCTTCACGCGACGCGATGAGCGCATAGCTGCGCGCCGTCTGCCGCTGCTCGGCGATCGCCAGGCGCTCGACCAGTTCCAGCATGGACTGGCAGGCCGAATTGCCGGCGGCGCGCGCCCGCGACAAAAGCAGTTCGGACACGGAGAAATCACTTTCCCCGCCCTTGGCTTCCCGCCGCCAGAGCATGGTCGCCTCAGTAAAGAGCGTGCTGATATCCCGGCCAAGTCCCGCCGTTTCATAGAGCGCGCGCACCGCCGCTTCACGACCATCGGAAAGGATGGAGCGGACCCGCCGCTCCGCCTGCCCCGAAAGATTGGTGATGGCGGCCGCGAAGAATTCGACGCGGCCGGTGCACAGCGCATGCATCAGGAAAACCGGCGTCAGGCGTCCCGTGAGGCGCAGGTGTTCCACAAGATCAGGCATTTCCGCCGACGTCACATCCGCGACCATGCCGATCGTCGCGACATCGCAAGCCTCGCGCGTGATGCGCTCCACCCGGTTTCCGCCGATCGCCGCCTGGATGAGGCCGAAGCCGGCGAGCGCCGTGCCGATCTTCTCGACCAGCGCCTGGCGCGCATCGCTCGGCAGGTCGTCGCGGTCCAGCAGCAGCGCGCGGATTTCCGCGTCGTCGCCGAGACGCTCGGCAATACGGCCCAGGCTGCGGCGCGAAAGAATCGCGCCTTCGTTTTCCAGCAGGGCCAGCACATCGGGCGCCTCGCCGATTTCCGCCATGGCGGCGCAAACGGCGCGCGAAACATAGCTGCGATGGGCAATCAGCATGCGCGTCACATCGCTGCCCTTGGCGGCGAGATCGACGAGATCGGCATCCGTCAGCAGCGACGAACACAGGATGATATGGGCGGCGATTTCCGGCTGGTCTTCGGCGAGCGGAAGAATGACGGCGCGCGGCGCATCCTCGCATTCGGCCAGAGCTTCGGCCAAAGCGAGCCGCACCTTCGGCGCCGGGTCATCGAGCAGAAACATCATGGCCATTTCGGCGGCGCGGCGATCGTCGGGCGCGATGCGCGCCTTTGCGTAAGCCTTCGCCAACACACTGGCAGCCTTCGCCCTGTCGGCTGCCCGTGCGGTCTCGACCCAACGAAGAAAAGCATGAACGATCAATGGACGCCCCAAACGCCTGCACCAGCTACGGAAACCACGCTAACGCCAAAGTGTTTAAGATTGGTTCACCATATCCATTAACCGACCGGTCATTGCCAGACGCGGCCGCCAGGCCCTATGAAAAGCCATGACACCGCTTCCCCGCACCCTGCGCGCCCTCGCTCCTGATCAGCCGATCCCCGCCGCCCGGCGCGGCGTGCTGATTCCCGTCGAACGGATCGGCGAAACGGATATCGGCGGCGCCATCGTGATGGTCGAGACCGACTCGGATATCGCCGCGCTTCAAAAAGCCCACACCGCCGGCGCCGCACTGATCGCGCTGACTGGCTGCCGCACCGGCACCGATCTCCAGCGCCTCGCGACTTTGCTATCCGTCGCGGAGGCCGAGATTGCTCGCCCCGAAGGAGGCACACAGATCCTCGCCTTCACGGATGGCATCCTCCCCGCCCCCGCCGCACGGGAAAGCCTTGCGGGAAAATCGGCGCGCTTGGCCGGTCTGGTGTGGGACCAGAGGGCGCTTACGGCTACCCTCGGAGCCACCCGCGCGAGAACGGACGCCGGCGATTGGACCGCTGCTTTCGCCGCCGCCCGCGCCGCCACCCTGCTGACCGCCGCAGCCGCCGGCGTGCCCGCCTACGATTCGGCAATCGACCTCGAGGAGGAGGAGGCTTTGGATCGGGCCTTGAAACGATCCCGCACCGAAGGCTTCTTCGGCCATGTCACCGTTGCACGGCCACGCGCCGCAGCGATTGAAGCAAGCTGAGCCGCAACTCCAGTCACCCTGACATCAACGTCCCCTCGCGACCCTACCGACCGGCGCGCCCCTCTCCTCCGTCACCCCGGACTTGATCCGGGGTCCAGCAACCGTGCGTTCGCGCGGTGAGAAAACACCTTACCCATCCTCGCCGTCACAGGCCTTCCGCGCTGCGGACGCGGCGCTGCTGAATGCCGGATCACGTCCGGCATGACGGAAGTGAGGTAGGCACGCCCGACGATGCGGCGTTTGCCACCCCGTTTGCGATGACCGCCGCACGAAAATCACCACACATTTTCCCCGCTCCCCAAACCTGTGCCTACAATCCTCCCATCCCGTCACGGATACACTGCCAGGCGTGGCAGCGAG
>NZ_CAMLFY010000082.1 GCF_946479415.1 uncultured Shinella sp.
GAGCGCCCGGATGCTGTCATCGTCATAGACGGGCAGCGTGCCGGCCGGGTTCAGCGCCAGGAAGTCGCGCCGGTTTTCCCAGGGCTGCTCCTCGGCAAGCTCCGTCTGGAACCCGTATTCCGCGAGAATCAGGCGGACGAAGCGGGAGGCGGCGGACATCGGGTGATGATAGAGTGTGGGCATTCTGGCTGCTTTGCTGATCTTGCGGAAAGGAGCTTTGCCGGGCCTGTCGCTTCGTTGGGAGCTGATTTGGTCGCGGCTGATTTGACGAACCTATAGAAATTTGGTGGTACAAACACAAGCGAATCGGGCTTTTTGCCGTATGTCCGCTTCGTTTCATGCCTTTCTTTCCCTTTTCCCAAGGAACTTTCATGGCAGATCAATCCATCGTCAGCGCCCTCATTCTCGGGCTCATCGAGGGCCTGACCGAATTCATCCCGGTGTCCTCCACCGCTCATATCCTGCTTGCCGGACACTTTCTCGGCTTCAAGTCGCCGGGCAATTCCTTCGCGGTGCTGATCCAGCTTGGCGCGATCCTCGCGATCCTGTCGGTCTACGCCGCCAAGCTGCTGCGCATCGCCTTCGCGCTGCCGTCGAGCCCGCAAGCGCGGCGTTTCGTGATCAGCGTCCTGATCGCCTTCCTGCCGGCGGCCATCATAGGCGCTCTGGCCCATGATTTCATCAAGACGGTGCTGTTCGAAACGCCGATGCTGATCTGCATCGTGCTGATCATCGGCGGCGTCATTCTCTATGTCATCGATCGCATGCCGCTTCAGCCGCGCTATACGGATGCGATGGCGTATCCGCCGTCGCTCGCCTTGAAGATCGGCCTCTGCCAGTGCCTGGCCATGATCCCCGGCACCTCGCGGTCGGGTGCCACGATCGCCGGCGCCCTGTTGATGGGGACCGACAAGCGCTCGGCTGCGGAATTCTCGTTCTTCCTGGCGATGCCCACCATGGTCGGCGCGTTCACGCTCGATCTCTACAAGAACCGCGATGCGCTCTCGTCGGATGACCTCCTGGTCATCGGTGTCGGCTTCATCGCGGCCTTCATTGCGGGCCTCTTCGTCGTGCGCTCGCTGCTCGACTTCGTCTCCCGCCGCGGCTTCACGCTTTTCGCCATCTGGCGCATCGTCGTGGGCACGCTGGGCCTGATCGCCCTTTTGATCTGGGGTTGAAAGACCGGCTTCGGCCGGTCATTTCCGGATTGGCCGAAGCTTACTTGACCGAAGCGGTCGTGCACGGATCGACGCCGTAAGCCGGCGAGCAGCCGTGCTTGCTGGCGGAAACCGTCGAGGGCGCGGCAAAGGACCCGGCCACGATGATCAGAGCCGAAAATCCGAAGAAGATTGCAATTGCCTTGCCCATGGGCGGATAAGCCTCTCGAAGTCTTGAAAAACGCCGCTCTCTGCTTCTCCAGCAAGACGCGACGGGGGCGGTGTTTATTCGCTGGCCCGATGACAAGCAATAACGCGACATGCTGAATCGCACGTAAATGCGGATGCGAATTTTTGAACCGCTGCATAAGTGCAACAGATGGCTCAAAGCGCTTTCGAAAAAGGAAACGGCCGCCGCGGGGAAAGCCCCGCGGCGGCCGTTTTCATATCCGGAAAAGCAGATCAGGCGGTCTTGTCGATCTTCGTGAACTGGCCCTGCTGGCGGTAGCGCACGAGATAGCTCGGCAGGATCGCCTCGACGAGCACGGGCTCGATGCCGATGGCCTCCAGCGTGCGGCCTTCGCTCGTGGCGGCGCCGGAAACGACGTTGTCGGAGCGCAGCAGGGTGACCTGGTCGGCGGTGAGCGGCGGCGTGATGAACGGAACCAGCGAGGCGATAGAGCCGATCAGCGAGGCGATGCCGAAGGGCAGCGGCACGAGCGGGTTCTTGCGGTCGACGACGCGCAGCATGGTCTCGAGACATTGGCGGAAGCTCAGGACCTCGGGGCCGCCGAGTTCGTAGGTGCGGCCGCGTTCGATCGTACCGTCCACCGAGCGGGCGACCGCTTCGGCGACGTCGTTGACATAGACGGGCTGGAATTTGGTGTTGCCGCCGCCGATCAGCGGCAGGACGGGCGCATAGCGCGCCATGGTGGCGAACTTGTTGAAGAAGCCGTCTTCCGGGCCGAACACGATGGAGGGGCGCAGGATCACGGCATCCGGCACGGTGCGCAGCACGGCCGCTTCGCCGCGCGCCTTGGTACGGGCATAGCTGGAGCCGGAGTTTTCATCGGCGCCGATGGCGGAGATGTGCGTAAGCTTCGCTCCGACGGCGCGGGCGGCTTCCGCCACGGCGCGGGCGCCAAAATCCTGCACGGCATCGAAGGTGTTGCGGCCGGCCTCGAACAGCACGCCGACGCAGTTGATGACATGGTCGGAGCCTTCGACGGCACGGTCGACCGACTGGCGGTAGCGCAGGTTCGCCTGGACGAAGGAAATCTGGCCGACGCCGCCGATCGGCTGCAGGAAGCCGGCGAGATCGGGACGGCGCACGGCGACGCGGATGCGGTAGCCGCGCCGTGCCAAGGCACGCACCACATGACGCCCGACGAAGCCCGAGCCGCCGAAGACGGTGACGAGCGGCGGAAGGTTGGACAAGGTCATATGGCTGCTCCTGAAGACCAATATCGGTAGGTAGCGCCTACATAGCCCAAACAACCGGCAAGGTGAAGCGCGGCGAAGCGTCTCTTTTGCCGGTTTTGCAAGCGCTTGCCGGCCGGAGTTTACAAACCCTCGACGACGACCATTTCGGCATCGGCCACTTCCTGGCGGATGGCTGCGGCGATCTGGTATTCCGGCGAGTTGTAACAGTCGACGGCGGCCTGCAGCGAGGGGAACTCGATAATCACGTTGCGGGCGCGCACGCGGCCTTCCAGCTGCGCATAGGCGCCGCCACGGGCGACGAAGTTCGCGCCGTATTTTTCGAAGGCCGGCTTGGCGGCGGCGACGTAGTCCTTGTAGCGCTCGGGGTCACGCACATCGACCTGTGCAATCCAGTAGCCCTTGGGCATGGTTCTCTCCCTCTGGTTATGCTTGAAGCGCGCCGTCCATCTCGGCGAGGATCGCTTTCGTCGCGGCGAGCGGGTCGTCGGCCTTGACGATGGGGCGGGCGACGACGAGGTGGCTGGAGCCGGCCTTCAGTGCGTCGGCCGGCGTCATCACGCGCTTCTGATCGCCGAGTTCGGCGCCGGCGGGGCGGATGCCCGGCGTGACGATGGCCATGTCGGGACCGACGATCTTGCGCACGGCCTTGGCCTCCTCGGCGGAACAGACCACGCCGCCCATGCCGGCGATGCGTGCCTGTTCGGCGCGGCGCAGCACCAGCGTGTGCGGGTCATATTCGTAGCCGGCGTCGATGACGTCCTTGGCATCCATGGAGGTGAGCACGGTCACGCCGAGCAGGCAGAGGTCGGAGCCCTTGGCGGCCGAGACGGCGGCGGCCATGGCCTTGGGATAGGCGTGCAGGGTGAGCATGGACATGCCCATCTTGACGATATTTTCGACGCCCTTTGCCACCGTGTTGTCGATGTCGAGCAGCTTCATGTCGAGGAAGACCTTCTTGCCGTCCTTGGCAAGATCGCGGGCGAATTCCAGGCCGCCGGCAAAGACCAGCTGGTAGCCGATCTTGTAGAAGAGGGCGGTGCTGCCCAGCGTCCGCACCACCTTTTCCGCCTCCGCGATGGTCGGTACATCGAGGCCAACGATCAGGCGGTCGCGCGCGGACATGGTCAAAACCCTTTCCAAGATTCCATTGCCGTCCAGTCGCATGTGACGGCGCGGTCCGCAAGCCGGAATGCAAAAAGATTGCCGCCGCCGGCCGGCTGGTCGCCATCGCGGGCAATCGGCTTGCCCATCAGATGACACTTCAGCAGCGTGCCGACGCCGCCATGGCCGACGAAGGCGATGGGTGTTTCGGGATCATGGCCGGCCAGCACCCGTTCGACCGCCGCGACGATGCGGGCCTGCGCATCCGCTGCCCGCTCCCAGCCTTTGAAGCTTTCCTGCGGGTGCGCGAAAAACCAGTTGGCGGCGTCTTCAAAGGCATCGGGCGGCAGGAAGCCGGTGGCGGAACGGTCGTTCTCGCCCATGGCGTGATCGGTCTCGACCGGGAGCCGTCCGGCGGAGAGGATTTCGGCCGTCTCGATGGCCTTGCGTTCGGTGCTTGCGGCAAAGCGGCCGATTTCCTTCGCCCAGCCCGAGGAGGCCGCAAGCAACGCCCGTTCGCGGCCGCGTTCGGAAAGGCCCCAGTCGGGCACCGGCACGGCCGGGTCGATCTGGACCTGCGGATGGGTGATGTAGAGGGCATACATTGCCGAACCTCAATGGGTGCGGCGGTAGGTCCACAGCTGTGCCGGCGGGATGTTGCGCACGACGAAGTCGAGATGGGTGATCTGGTAGCGATCCGGCATGGCGACGACGGGCGAGAGCGGGCCATAGGAGATCTGCACGACCGGGCGTCCCACGGGGATGCGCGACAGCAAATCCTCGATCATCGAGACGCGCATATGCATCGGGAAGTTCAGGAGCGGCACGGCGGAGACGACGCTGTCGAAGGTCGTGTCGCTGATATTGCCGAGCGTCTTGTCGAGATCGAAGGCATCGCCGTTGATGAAATTGACGCGATCGAAACGGGCGACGAGGTGGTTGTAGAAATCCGTCGAGAATTCGATGGAGGTGAGCTTTTCCGGGGCAAGGCCGGTTTCCAGGATCGCCTTGGTGATGACGCCGGTGCCGGGGCCGAGTTCGAGCACGGGAAGGCCGGATTTCACGTCGACGACGCTCGCCATGCGGCGCGCGGTGATGGAGGAGGTGGGGATGATCGAGCCGACGGCCCGCGTGTTGTTCATCCAGCCCTTGAAGAAACGGATTTCGTCGCCGAACTTCTTGCCGAGCCGTTCCTTGACCTTCACGCGCAACGTCATGCCATCCCCCTTCATGGTGCACTCCTGGCCGGCGTCAGGATTCATTCCCATCCGCTTCGTCCGGCCATGGTGACTATGTGACGCGGTTTGCGTCAAAAACAAGTCTGATTGCGCCGCCGCATGCAAGTTTCCCCGACATGCGAAAGCGTCTGCTTAAAAAAGAACCCGCCGGCGGCCGGCGGGTTCCAGAACGGTTTCCCAATGCCGCGCGAACAGTCCTAGACGCGCATCGGCATGAGCACGTAGAGCGCGTCGTCGCCGGCAAGGTCGCGAACCAGCGTCGGCGAACCCGGATCTGCAAGCATGAAGACGGCTTCCGAGCCGGAAAGCTGCGAGGTGATGTCGAGCAGGTATTTCGCGTTGAAACCGATTTCCAGCGGGTCGTTGTCGTAGCCGACGGCCAGTTCTTCCGTAGCACTGCCGGAATCCGGGTTGTTGACCGTCAGCGTCAGTTGTCCCTCGCCGAGCGCCAGCTTCACGGCGCGACCGCGCTCGGAGGAAATGGTGGAGACGCGGTCGACGGCCTGCGCGAAGGACTGGCAGTCGATCTTCAGTTCCTTGTCGTTGTTCGTCGGGATCACGCGCTGGTAATCCGGGAAGGTGCCGTCGATCAGCTTGGAGGTCAGCACGATCGAGCCGATCGTGAAGCGGATCTTGGCGTCGGAGACTTCGACCGTCACCGTCAGGTCGGGGTTGTCGACCAGCTTCTGGAGTTCGCCGACCGTCTTGCGCGGAATGATGATGCCCGGCATGCCCTCGGAGCCCGAGGGAGCCTCGACATCGGCGCGCGCCAAGCGGTGGCCGTCGGTGGCGACGGCGCGCAGCTTCAGCTGGCCGGCGCTTTCGATCGTGTGGATGAAGATGCCGTTGAGATAATACCGGGTCTCTTCGGTGGAGATCGCAAACTGCGTGCGATCGATCAGCATCTTGAGGTCCGTCGCCTTGAGGCGGAACGTGTGCGAGAAGCTGCCGGCGGTGAGATCGGGGAAATCCGACTGCGGCAGGCATTGCAGCGAGAATTTCGAGCGGCCCGAGGCGACCGTCATGGACGCGCCGTCGGCGCTGGTGGCGAGCAACACTTCCGAACCGTCGGAGAGTTTTCGCACGATGTCGTAAAGCAGGTGGGCGGGAACGGTCGTGGCGCCGGCCTGTTCGACCTGCGCCGGCGTCGCCTCGGTGATTTCGAGGTCGAGGTCGGTCGCCTTCATGTCGAGGCTTGCACCATCGGAGCGCAGGAGCACGTTCGAGAGGATCGGGATCGTGTTGCGCCGCTCGACCACGCGGTGAACGTGGTTCAACGACTTCAGAAGATTGGACCGCTCGAGAGTAATGCGCATGAACTGTACCGCTTTCGACCGCTGGCACGCCGGAAGCCGGCGCGGCATTGCCTTGAAACTCCGGCGAGGCCGGAAAGATGGGACGGGCAAAATGGCAGAATTTCCCGCCTCATTGCAAGTGCTAACGGTGCGGGACGCGCGATAGTCAACCGTCGTCTCTTGCGAGGGCACCGGCGCTCGCCCATAAGGGGAGAAATACGCGGCCGTCCAACCGGCCGGAAAGGAACTGGCAATGCGGGACGAAACGGCGGCAGGCGGCACGGGCGAGGGCGGCAAGACATTTCGCCTGCACAATGCCGTCATTCCCGCCCGGCCGCTGGAGCCGGCGCTTTATCTGGTCGCCACCCCCATCGGCAATCTCTCCGACATCACGCTGCGGGCGCTGGAAACCTTGGCCGGCGCCGATGTGCTGGCCTGCGAGGACACCCGTGTCAGCCGCGTGCTGCTCGACCGCTACGGCATCGTCAACCGGCCCTATGCCTATCACGAGCACAATGCCGACGAGGCCGGCCCGCGCCTGATCGCGGCCCTTGAGGCCGGCAAGTCCGTCGCCCTGGTGTCCGATGCCGGCACACCGCTCGTCTCCGATCCCGGCTACCGCCTCGCTTTGCTCGCCATCGAGGCCGGCCATCGCGTCGTGCCGATCCCGGGCGCCTCTGCGCCGTTGGCCGCGCTCGTCGGCTCGGGCCTGCCGAACGACGCCTTCTTCTTCGCCGGCTTCCTTCCGACCAAGGACAAGGCTAAGCGCGACCGTCTTGCCGAACTGGCAGGCGTGCCGGCGACGCTGCTGTTCTTCGAATCGCCGCACCGCATTGCCGCGACCGTTGCCGCCGCTGCCGACGTGCTGGGCGAGGGGCGGGCGGCCTGCGTCAGCCGCGAGCTGACGAAAACCTTCGAGGAATTCCGCCGCGGCACGCTCGGCGAACTCGCCGACCACTATGGCGATGGCCACACCGTGAAGGGCGAGATCGTCTTCGTCATCGGCCCGCCCGGCGAGGCGGCCGCGCCCGAGGCAGAGGATGTTGACCGCCTGCTGACGGCCCTAGTGAAGGACATGTCGGCCGGCAAGGCGGCGACGGAGGCCGCGCGCCAGACGGGCCTGCCGCGCCGCGACCTCTACCAGCGTCTCATCGATCTCAAGGGTGGCGATGCGGAATAAGGCGGCAGACCCCAACCGGCTGAAAGCCTTCCGCCGGGGGCACGTCTCCGAATATCTCGCCGCGCTCTATCTCCTCGCCAAGGGCTACCGCATCCGCGCCATCCGTTATCGCACGAAGCTCGGCGAGATCGACATCATCGCGCGACGCGGCGATCTCGTCGTCTGCGTCGAGGTCAAGGCCCGCCGGGACGTCGACAGCGCCCTCTTCGCCGTCACCGGAACCGCCCAGCACCGCATCCGCGCGGCCAGCGACATCTGGCTCTCCCGCCAGCCGGACGCCCACCGCCTCTCGCTACGGTATGATATCGTCGCGGTCTTGCCCTGGCGGCTTCCAAGGCACTTTATGGACGCGTTTTGAGCAAAGGGAAAATGTAGCGAAACTGACATGAAAGCGTAACGCGCCTGTCACGGCCGCTGCTTAGTGCACCCTCACACCAAGTCCGGTGAAGAGGAGTTCCCATGTACAAGCCGCTTTCCCTCGCAGGTTTCGCACTCGCTTTTTCCGCCACGGCATCGATGGCCGCCACCAACATCACCTGGTGGCACGGCATGGCCGGCCGCAACGGCGAAGTCATCAACGAGGTCGCCAAGAAGTTCAACGACGCCCAGTCGGCCTGCGCGATCACACCGGTTTCCAAGGGCACCTATGAAGAGGCGCTCGCTTCGGGCATCGCGGCCTTTCGTTCGGGCGAACAGCCGAACATCCTGCAGGTTTTCGACGCCGGTGCGGCGACGATCATCAATGCGCCGGGCGCCGTCATTCCGGCCGAAGACCTGATCACGAAGGCCGGCTACACATTCGACCGCGAAGCCTTCATCGAGGGCGTGCGCTACTTCTACGCCGCCCCTGACGGTAAGTTCGTCGGCATGCCGTTCAATTCCTCGGCGCCGATCATGTATGTCAACACCGAAGCCCTCGAAAAGGCCGGTGTGGAAGCCCCGAAAACCTGGGAAGACTTCGAGAAGATCGCTCCGAAGCTCAAGGAAGCCGGCTACCTGCCGCTTGTCCAGTCGCAGCTGACCTGGCAGTTCACCGAAAACTTCTTCTCGCGCCACAACATCCAGTTCGCGACGAACAACAACGGTTACGACTCGGTCGTCGACACCAAGATCAACATGACGGACCCGAACCTCGTCATGATGTTCACCAAGCTCAAGGCCTGGGCTGACGAAGGCTACTTCGGCTATTACGGCGCCGGCTGGAACGACAACCAGAAGCTCTTCGAAGACGGCAAGGCCGCTTTCTGGATCGGTTCTTCGGGTTCGTTCGGCGGCCTCCAGAAGACCGCGCAGAAGCCGTTCTCGGCAACCTTCCTGCCCTATTGGGGCAGCATCCAGGGCGCCGGCACCAATACCTTCATCGGCGGCGCTGCTCTCTTCGCGATGTCCGGCAAGCCGGACGAAGAAAACAAGTGCACGGCCGACTTCTTCCAGTTCCTGACCTCGCCGGAAGTGCAGAAGTTCTACCACGAAGCCACCGGTTACGTGGCCATCACCAAGGCAGCTTACGAACTCGCTAAGTCCGAAGGCTATTACAAGGAAAAGCCGGCTGCCGAAGTCGGTATCCAGCAGCTGATGCTCAAGTCCGGTGACTGGTCGAAGGGCTACCGCCTCGGCTTCTACCCGCAGATCCGTGAAATCATGGAACGCGAATACGGCCGCATCTTCGCCGGTGAAACCTCCGTTGAAGACGCCCTGAAGACGATCGAAACCGAAGCGAACGACCTGCTCGCCCGCTTCGCCAAGACCGCCGGCTGATCCGTCGCTTCTCTGAAATCCGTGCCGGGGGCCAAGGCTCCCGGCACGCCGCTATGAAGGTGGCCCTATGAAGCGCGTGCAGTTTTCCTCGCCTTTTCTGCCCTATCTCTTTATCGCGCCGCAGATGGCGATCATCTTCGTCTTCTTCTACTGGCCGTCCGTCCAGGCGATCCAGTCGTCCTTCTATCTGGAAGACCCTTTCGGTTTCGGCGCGACCTTCGTTGGCCTCTCGAACTATTCCGATGCGCTGGGCTCCGTTCAGTATCAGTCGATCGCCCGCTTCACGGTGGTCTTCACGGCGCTCGTCACCTTCCTGTCGCTCGGCATCGGCATGCTGCTTGCCGTCAAGGCAGATGCGGTGCTGAAGGGCAGTTCCACCTACAAGACGCTGCTGATCTGGGTCTATGCCATCGCCCCGCCGGTCGCCGGCCTGATGGGCATGATGTTCTTCGACCAGCATATCGGTCCGCTGGTGAAATTCGCCGCGCTGTTCGGCTGGAACATGAAGGTGGGCCTCAACTACAACGACACCGCTTTTGCGATGATCGTCGTCTCGGTGTGGAAGCAGATCCCCTATAATTTCATCTTCATCCTCTCGGGCCTGCAGAGCATTCCCGTCTCGGTGCGCGAAGCCGCGGCCATCGATTGCCGGTCGGGCTTCCGCCGCTTCTGGACGATGACGCTGCCGCTGCTCGCGCCCACCGCCTTCTTCCTCCTCATCATCAACATGACCTACGCGCTGTTCGACACGTTCGGCGTCATCGACGTGATGGTGAAGGACAAGGCCGCCAACAACCCGATCACGCTGGTCTACAAGGTCTATATGGACGGTTTCCGCGGCAACGACCTCGGCGGCTCCTCGGCCCAGTCCGTCATCCTGATGATCGTCGTCTTCGTGCTCACCATCTTCCAGTTCCGCTTCATCGAGCGGCGCGTGCACTACAATTGAGAGGGCGAGACCCATGAACCGCATTCGCCTTTTCGATCATCTCGTGCTCATGCTCGGCGTCTTCATCATGGTGGCGCCCGTCGTGGTCGCCTTCATGACCTCGACGCACGAGGCCGCCGACATCCATCGCAACGGCCTGTCGCTCACCTGGGGTGGCCATCTCACCGAGACCTACGACAAGGTGCTGACCCGCAAGGGCGGCTTCACCGGCGAGATCACCGGTGCGCGCATGATCTGGAATTCGCTGATCCTCGGCGTCGGCTTCGCCGCCGGCAAGATCGTGCTGTCGATGCTCGCTGCCTATGCCATCGTCTATTTCCGCTTCAAGCTCGGCACGCTGTTCTTCTGGATGATCTTCACCACGCTGCTCCTGCCGCTCGAGGTGCGCATCGTTCCCTCCTACGAGGTGATGAACAAGCTTTCGCTCACCAACACCTATACCGGCCTCATCGTGCCGCTTCTGGCGTCCGCCACCGGCACCTTCTTCTTCCGCCAGTTCTTCAAGTCCGTGCCGGAGGAACTTTTGGAAGCCGCCCGCATCGACGGGGCGGGGCCGTTCAAGTTCTTCATCGACGTGCTGGTGCCGCTCTCGCGCACCATGATCGCGGCGATCTTCATCATCATGTTCGTCTATGGCTGGAACCAGTATCTCTGGCCGACGCTGATGACGACCGACGAGCGCTTCTTCACGCTTGTGCGCGGCATCAAGCAGATCCTGCTCGTCTGGGTCGGCTCCAATATTCCCGATTACAACGAAGCCTTTGCACTGGCGATCCTCGCCATGCTGCCGCCTGTCATGATCGTGCTGATCTTCCAGCGGTGGTTCATCAAGGGCCTCACCGAAAGTGACAAATAAGGAGACAGTCCGATGGCATCGATCGGCATTCGTGACGTATCCAAGATCTACAATGGCGGCGTGACCGCGGTCAGCGCCGTCAACATCGATATCGCCGATGGCGAGTTCATCGTGCTCGTCGGCCCATCCGGCTGCGGAAAGTCGACGCTGCTGCGCATGGTCGCCGGGCTGGAGACGATCAGCGAAGGTCAGGTGACGATCGGCGGCCGCACAGTCAACGATGTCGATCCCGCCGACCGCGACATCGCCATGGTCTTCCAGAACTATGCGCTCTATCCGCATATGACGGTCTATGAAAACCTCGCCTACGGCCTGAAGAATCGCCGCACGCCGAAATCCGAGATCGATGCGCGCGTGGCGGAAGCTGCCCGCATGCTCGAACTCCAGCCCTATCTGGAGCGCAAGCCGCGCGCGCTCTCCGGCGGCCAGCGCCAGCGCGTCGCCATGGGCCGCGCCATCGTGCGCAAGCCCTCGGCCTTCCTGTTCGACGAGCCGCTGTCCAACCTCGATGCGAAGCTGCGTGTCTCCATGCGCGGCGAGATCAAACGCCTGCAGCGCCGCGTCGGCACGACCTCGATCTATGTCACCCACGACCAGCTGGAAGCCATGACGCTCGCCGACCGGCTCGTCGTGCTCTCCGGCGGCCGGATCGAGCAGATCGGCCGTCCGCTCGATGTCTACCATCGTCCGGCAACGACCTTCGTCGCGAGCTTCATCGGCTCGCCGGCCATGAACCTCGTCAGCGGCGAGCTGCATGGCAGCAAGCTGGCGCTTGGCCCCGCCCTGATCGATCTCGGCGCCACGGTGCCGACGCAGGGCGCCGTCACGGTCGGTCTGCGCGCAGAGGATCTGCGCCTTCACGAAGGCACCAAGGGAAGCCTGCCGTTCCGCATCGACTATGTCGAGGAACTCGGATCACAGCGCCTGGTGCACGGCATGGTCGGCGATCAGGCCATGGTCGCAGCCCTCTCGTCCGAAATCCCGCTGCCCGAAACAGCGTCGCTCTCGATTGCCCCGTCACGGCTGCATTTCTTCGACACGGCCAGCGGACGGCGCATCGACTGGTCGGGCGAGGCTGTTGGGCAGGGTGCCGTGGCTACTGTTCCGGAGGCCGTCGCATGATGATCCGCACCACCGTCGACCGGCTCGCCGCACCAAGCCGGGAGGATCGCACCGCGATCGCCACGCTGGAAAAATCCATCGCCGCCCATGATGGCCGCATGGCCGAACTCGCCTGCATGAATGCGGTGGAGACGGGTGGTCGCGCCGAACGCGCCGAGCCGCTGCCGTTTCCCTTCACCGTGGCTGCCTGGAACCTCGAACGATGCCTCTTCCCCAAGCAGAGCGCCGAGCATCTGGGAATGACCGGCGCCGAGATCGTGCTGCTCTCCGAAATGGACGACGGCATGGCCCGTACGCGCCAGACAAACACCACCGCCGAACTCGCCGATGAACTCGGCATGGCCTATCTCTACGGCGTCGAGTTCATCGAACTTGGCCTCGGCTCCGAAACGGAGCTGGAATTCTGCAAGGACGATTTCAACAGCCGCGGCCTGCACGGCAACGGCCTCCTCTCCACCGTGCCGCTGCACCAGCCCTTCCTGCTGCGCCTTGAAGGCGAGCGCCTGTGGTTCATGGGCGCGGTCGATCAGCCGCGGCTTGGCGAGCGCATGGCGATCGGTGCCGTGGTCAACACCGAATCCGGTCCGCTCGTGCTCGTTTCCACCCATCTGGAAAGTGCCACGACGGCCGTCTGGCGCGAGCGGCAGGTGGTCGGCCTGATCGATGCTCTCGACGCCGCCTTCCCCGGCCTGCCGGTGCTCATCGGCGGCGATCTCAACACCGGCAACCATGCAGACGGCGATTTCGAGGCCGAGGGCCTTTTCGCCCGTGCTGCCGAGCGTGGCTTCACCCGTCACGGCGGCCCGCTCGATGTGATGACGACGCGCCCCAGCCTCATCACCCGCTGGCCGGAACGCGCCATGAAGCTCGACTGGTTCCTGTCGCGCGGTCTGGCCGTCTCGCAGACGACCATCGTTTCGTCGCTCTCTCCCGCCGGCCGCCCGCTCTCCGACCATGACCTCATCACCTGCCGGATTGATGGTTTCGCCTGAAATATGACCGATGCATAAAATGCAATCGATTGTTTGAACGGCGCCGTTACCGGTTTTGCGTAAGGCTTCCTCCTGGATTGTAAGGGGGATGAAATGGTCCTGAAACTGATGCTCGTCACCATGGTCGGCGCCGCCATGCGCTCGCGCGCCGTCGAGGAAAAAGCGCCGCGACCGCTTATCGCTGCCGCGCTCGACGATCTCGAAATGGCACCGAAGCCGATCGAGCCCTCCTGGGTTCTCGCCGGCAACCCGCAGGCCCGCCTCTCGCTGCATTCGCGTGCCTATGACGACCAGGCGACGACGGCGATCTGGGATTGCACGGCCGGCACCTTCCGCTGGTATTTCGGCTGGGATGAGACGGTGATGATCCTCGAAGGCGAGGTCCATATCACCGCCGAGGACGGCAGCCAGCGCACGCTGAAAGCCGGCGACATCGCCTATTTCCCCGGCAAGAGCTGGGCGACCTGGCACATCGATACCTATGTGCGCAAGATCGCCTTCTGCCGCAAGGAATTCCCGACGCCGATCAATCTTGCGCTGAAGCTGCGCGATCGCCTGCGCGGTGGCCAATCTTCCGGCGGCCTGGCGGCCTGACATTTTCCGGACGGCGAATTCTTGACGGGCGTCGCGCGAAGAGCGCGGCGCCCGTTGTCTTCACGCCTGCGACATCCTAAATGTGTCGGGCATTCCTGAGGGGACTTTCATGGCTAAGATCAAGAACGTCGCGGTCCAGATGGATCACGTCTCGACCATCAACATCGCGGGCGATTCCACCTTCGCCATGAGCCTCGAGGCGCAAAGCCGCGGCTACAAGCTCTTCCACTATACGCCGGATCGGCTCAGCCTGCGCGACGGCACGGTCTATGCGAGCGTCGAGCCGATGGAGCTGCGCGACATCAAGGGCGACCACTACACGCTGGGCGCGCCCGAGCGCGTCGATCTCTCGACGATGGACGTGGTGCTGCTGCGCCAGGATCCGCCCTTCGACATGTCCTACATCACCTCCACGCATCTCCTGGAGCGCATCCACCCGAAGACGCTCGTCGTCAACGATCCGGCCTGGGTGCGCAATTCGCCGGAAAAGATCTTCGTCACCGAATTCGCCGATCTGATGCCGAAGACGCTGATCACGCGCGACCCCGCCGAAATCCGCCGCTTCCGCGACGAGATGGGCGACATGATCCTGAAGCCGCTCTACGGCAATGGCGGCGCCGGCGTCTTCCATTCCACCAAGGACGACCGCAACCTCTCCTCGCTTCTGGAAATGTTCGGCCAGATGTTCCGCGAGCCCTTCATCGCCCAGCAATATCTGCCTGACGTCCGCAAGGGCGACAAACGCATCCTGCTCGTCGATGGTGACCCGGTCGGCGCCATCAACCGCGTGCCGGCCGAGCACGATGCCCGTTCCAACATGCATGCCGGCGGCCGCCCGGAGCCGACGGAGCTGACGGCACGCGAGAAGGAAATCTGCGCCCGTATCGGCCCCGCCTTGCGCGAGCGCGGCTTCCTGCTCGTCGGCATCGACGTCATCGGCGACTACATGACCGAGATCAACGTGACCTCACCGACCGGCCTGCGCGAGGTGAAGAAATTCGGCGGCGCCGATATCGCAGCCCTCCTGTGGGATGCGATCGAACGCAAGCGCTGAGCCGCCGCTCTTCCGGGCCGGTTGCCGGCTTTCCGGGGCGTTCCGTTCGCGAACGTCCCGGCTTCGTTCCGCAAATGCAACCGACCACAACCGGCGCGCGGAAAATCTCGCTACAAGTTCTATAATTGTTCTTGTTTCATTCCGTCTTTCATGCCAGATTTGCGGCTGCAACCCAGGGGCGGGTTGATGAGCCGTTTTCGGCATAAAAGTGTTGCGGTGTGCTTCATGGCACGCTGCCGCAAGGCGGGTGAGGCAGTCATGGTGGCACGGGTCGGTACGATTGCGTTTCAGGGCATCGAGGGCGTACCTGTCGATGTGCAGGTCATGGTGGCGCCCGGCAAGATGGGCATGCAGATCGTCGGCCTGGCGGACAAGGCGGTGGCTGAAAGCCGCGAGCGGGTGCAGGCCGCCCTCCATGCCTCCGGCCTCTCGTTGCCGCCCAAGCGCGTGACGGTCAATCTCGCGCCCGCCGATCTGCCGAAGGAAGGCAGTCACTACGATCTCGCCATCGCGCTCGGCCTCATGATGGCGCTCGGTGCGGTGCCGGGCGATGCGCTGGAGGATTTCCTCGTCATCGGCGAGCTCAATCTCGACGGGACGATCGCCCCCGTCGCCGGCGCGCTTCCCGCGGCCATGGGTGCCAATGCGCTCGGCAAGGGCCTCATCTGCCCAGCGGAAAATGGCGCGGAAGCGGCCTGGGCCGGTGGCGGGCTCGATATTCTTGCCCCGCGCAGCCTGATTGCGCTCGCCAATCATTTCAAAGGGACACAGGTTCTTGCCCGCCCTGTACCGGCGATCCGCGCTGCTCCCGGCGATCTGCCCGATCTCGCCGATATTCGCGGACAGGAAAGCGCCAAGCGCGCGCTGGAAGTGGCGGCTGCCGGCAGCCACAATCTTCTGATGGTCGGCCCGCCCGGCTCGGGAAAATCCATGCTCGCCGCACGCCTCGCCGCCATCCTGCCGCCGCTCGCCCCGGCGGAGCTGCTCGAAGTGTCGATGATCCATTCGATTGCCGGCCAGCTTTCCGGCGGACGCCTGTCGGATCGCCGCCCGTTCCGCACGCCGCACCATTCCGCCACCATGGCAGCGCTGGTGGGCGGCGGCCCGCGGGCGCGACCCGGCGAGGTCTCGCTTGCCCACAATGGCGTGCTGTTCCTTGACGAATTGCCCGAATTCACGCCGCAGGCGCTGGATGCGCTGCGCCAGCCGCTCGAAACCGGCGAATGCATCATCGCGCGTGCCAACCATCGCGTCAGCTATCCCGCCGCCGTCCAGCTCGTCGCGGCCATGAATCCGTGCCGCTGCGGCATGGCGGGCGAGCCGGGGCGAAGCTGCGCCCGCGGTCCGCGCTGCATGAGCGATTACCAGGCCCGCGTCTCCGGCCCGCTGATGGATCGCATCGATATCCGCATCGACGTGCCCGCCGTGTCCGCGACGGACCTTATCCGCCCGATGGCCGGAGAGCCGAGTGCCGTTGTGGCGAAGCGCGTCGCCCGCGCCCGCGCCCTGCAGGCCGATCGTTTTGCCCGCCTCGGCATGGCCACGGTGACGAGCAATGCGCGCGCCTCGACCGCGCTGGTGGAGAAGGTGGCCGAGCCCGACCCTGCCGGTCTCCAGCTGCTGCGCGATGCGGCGGAGAAGATGCGCTTTTCCGCCCGCGGCTATCACCGCGTCCTCAAGGTCGCCCGCACGCTTGCCGATCTCGACGAAGCCGCGATCGTCGGCCGTATCCATCTGGCGGAGGCGATTTCCTACCGGATTGCCGGAGAGCGGCTCGTCACGGCCTGATTGTTGAGGTTGTCGCTGGATACCGGGTGCCAGGGACATGCCGCATGGGCGGGCCATGCGGCAAATTTCTCCTAGAGCATTTCCAGCCGAAGCGAGCTCGCTTCGGCGTCGGATAATGCGGTAAAAACATAACTCTAGAGCATTTTCGGCAGGCCCGAACTTGCCGGGCAGTTAGCTGGCGAGCCCTTCGAAAAGCGCGGTCGAGAGATAGCGCTCGGCGAAGGACGGGATGATGACGACGATCGTCTTGCCGGCATTTTCCGGGCGGCTTCCGACCTTCGCCGCGGCGGCGAGGGCTGCACCGGAGGAAATGCCGACCGGTACGCCTTCGAGCCGTGCCACGAGACGGGCATTGGCGAAGGCCTCGTCATTGCTGACGGTCACGACCTCGTCATAGATGTCCTTGTCGAGGATGGCGGGGGCGAAGCCGGCGCCGATGCCCTGGATCTTGTGCGGGCCGGGATTGCCACCCGAGAGCACGGGGCTGTCGGTGGGCTCCACCGCGATGACCTGAAAGCCGGGTTTGCGCGCCTTCAGCACCTGGCCCACGCCGGTGATCGTACCGCCCGTGCCGATGCCGGAGACGAGGATATCGACTGCACCATCGGTGTCGTTCCAGATTTCCTCGGCCGTCGTCTTGCGGTGGATTTCCGGATTGGCCGGGTTTTCGAATTGCTGGGGAATGACGGCGCCGGGAATGGTGCTGGCCAGTTCCTCGGCCATGGCGATGGCGCCCTTCATGCCCTTCGGCCCTTCGGTCAGCACCAGCTCGGCGCCGAGCAGGGCGAGCATCTTGCGCCGCTCGATCGACATGGTCTCCGGCATGGTGAGGATGAGGCGGTAACCCTTGGCGGCGGCGGCGAAGGCGAGCGCGATGCCGGTATTGCCGGAGGTCGGCTCGACCAGCGTCGATTTACCGGGCGTGATCTTGCCGTCGGCCTCCAGCGCTTCGATCATCGCCACGCCGATGCGATCCTTCACCGAGGCGATCGGATTGAAGAATTCGAGCTTGGCCAGGAGGTTGGCGACGACGCCCTTTTCCTTGGCAAACTTGTCGAGACGCACGATCGGCGTATCGCCGATGGTCTCGGTGATAGAGGCGTAGATACGGCCGCGGCCGGGCTTGCGGGGTTCGCTCATCGGGGTCTCCTCGTTATTATCGGAGAGAAGATAGGAGGGAACGCGCCGCGAGACGAGTCCGGATTTCGCGGGAAACCGGTTTCAAACGGAATAATCGGATTGCCGATAGGCCAAAGTCCAGAACATGTCCGGTTCAAATCGAACCGGACATGTTCTGAGTTCTTTTGTTTTCGTTGCCTTCTCGGGAAAACCGGTTCCCACTTTCGCTGCCAACTCTCAGAAATCGTCACGCCGCACGGGTGGCGATATAGGCTGCGGTCCCCGCAAGAATGCCGGCGGCGACACGGTTCAGCCGCTGCAAGGCCTTAGGCTGCTTGAGCAGGATACGGGCGCGCGAGGCGAGCGCGATATAAGGCACGACCACGACGAGCAGCACCACGAAAGTCGCAGCGAGCAGCATGCCGTAGTCCTTGAGGCCGATCGCATTGAGATCGACCAGCGTCGGCACGAGCGCGACATAGAACAGCATGGTCTTGGGATTGCCGAGCGTCACGAACAGGCCCGACAGAAAGGACATGGTGATGCTGGTGGAGCGCTGCTCCTCGATATTCTGCGGCAGCAGGCCGCCGGTCCAGAGCTTCCAGGCGATGTAGCCGAGATAGAGCGCCCCGGCGATCTTGATCACCATGAAGGCCGTGGTGAAGGTCTGCGCGATGAAGGCAAGGCCGAGAATGACAGCCGTCAGATAGACCATGTCGCCGAGGATCAGCCCAAGCCCCATGAAGAAGGTCGGACGGAAGCCGGAGCCGAGCGCGCGGGCGACGATCGCCGTGATACCGGGACCGGGAATGATGGCGGCGATGAACAAGGCACCGCTATAGGCGAGCAGGACGGCGAGGGTCATGGGAAGCTCCTTGGGTGCCTCCTTTTACGCCCGGTGGCATTTTCCGGCAATGGGGCCGCCTTGCCCGTGTGAGCGGTCGGACAAAAGCACTCTTGTCACCGGGACAAGTGCGGTCCTTGCAGCGGCAGGGGGCGAGGCGTACTCCTTCTCGTCCATCCAGGGGAGATGATCCGTGCCCGACTTGACCAGCCTTGCCGCCTTTGCCCTCATCGCGCTCGGCATGGTGCTGACGCCGGGGCCGAACATGCTCTATCTCGTCTCCCGCTCGATCTGCCAGGGACCGACGGCGGGGCTCATCTCGCTCGGCGGCGTGGCGCTCGGTTTCGTGTTCTATCTGTTCGCCGCCGCACTCGGCATCACCGCGCTCCTGATGGCGGTGCCCTATGCCTATGACGCGCTGCGTTTTGCCGGCGCGCTCTATCTCGCCTGGCTGGCCTGGCAGGCGCTGCGGCCCGGCGGGCGTTCACCCTTCGCGGTGAAGACCTTGCCGCGCGATGGCAATCGCAAACTCTTCCTCATGGGGCTTTTGACCAATCTCTTGAACCCCAAAGTGGCCGTGCTCTATCTCTCGCTGCTGCCGCAGTTCATCGATCCGGCAAGGGGGCATGTCTTCCTGCAGGCGCTGGTGCTCGGCGGCACGCAGATCGTCATCGCCGTCAGCATCAACGGGCTGATCGCTGTTTCCGCCGGCTCCGTGGCTGCCCTTCTCGCCACCCGCCCGCGCTGGGCGCTGGTGCAGCGCTGGCTGATGGGAACGATGCTGGCGGGGCTGGCGCTGCGCATGGCGACGGATGCGGGACGCTGATCAGAATTCTGCCATTGGCGGCAGCGCGAAGGGTTTTTCCGGCCGCAGGCCTTCCGCGCCGCGCAGCATGAGCACCATGTCGCTCTCGTCGGCGATAGCCTCGCCGTTCCAATCGAGATGATCGGGCGCGAAATGCACGCGGACTTTTGGTGGCGTGATCCGCAGGCTTGCGATGACATCGGCGAGGGCAGGGATTTGCGCGCCGGCCACGTCGAACAGCTCGAAGGTTCCATCTTCGCCCTGTTGCCAGGCGATGACGGCGCCGTCCTCTTCCAGGAAATCGAGCTGGAGATCCGGCATCAGCGCGGCGTTGAACAGGAACATCTCGATCTGCCGCAAGGGCGCGAAGCTGTCGGAAACCGGTCGGCGGGCGTTCAATAGCCGGCGAAGGAATGTCACATCCGCGTCACTGGCCATATCGAGGCGTCGTATCGCGCCAGCACGGCCGCCTGTTGGTGCCGGGCCGATGAAACGATGCTGCGCCAGCGACCGGAAGCCGTAACGCTCGTAGAGTGCGGGCTTGTCGGTCAGCAGCACCACGGCTTCAAAACCCTCACTGTCGCAATAGTCGAGCGCGGATTCCATGACGGATCGGAACAGGCCGCGCCCGCGAAAATCCGGTCGCACCGCGCCCGATTGCAGCCCTGCGGCGCGTGTGAAAAGACCGTTGATGACGAGCGGCATCGAGAAGGCGCTGATATTGGCGATGCAGGTGCCAGATGCGTCGAACCAGGCGAAGGGCACGCCGGTCGGGTCCGGCCCGCCGAGGCGATCGAGGATCGTCACGTCGATGCCGAAT
>NZ_CAMLFY010000083.1 GCF_946479415.1 uncultured Shinella sp.
AGGGCCGCAACGAGACCGGCACGCTGAGCTTCGTCAAGCGCAAGGACGAATATGCTGAAGCCCCCAAGACGCATTCCTGCTGCGACTGAACAAAACCCAAAAAGGGAGACCCCGCATGCATAAGGACTATGGCAAGTTCTGCTGGTACGAGCTGATGACGACCGACGTCCCCGCTGCTGCACGCTTCTATGCCTCGGTTGTCGGCTGGTCGATGCGCGATTCCGGCATGGAGGGCATGAACTACACGCTCGCCTTTGCCGGTGATGCGCAGGCGGCCGGCATCTGCGAGATACCCGCGGAAGCCCAGGGCATGCCGCCGGTCTGGACCGGCTACATCTTCACCGACAGGATCGAGGATACCTGCAACGACATCACCGCCAACGGCGGCAAGGTCATGCGCCCACCGGACGACATTCCCGGTGTCGGCCGCTTCGCCGTCGCCGCGGATCCACACGGCGCCATGTTCTCGCTCTTCACCACGCAGGATGAAGGCCCGGCAGAACCCGGCATGATGGAACCCGGCCGCGTCGGCTGGCATGAACTGATGGCCGGCGACCTGGACGAGGCCTGGGCCTTCTATTCGAAGACCTTCGGCTGGACGAAGGACATGGCCGTGGACATGTCGGAAGGCGGCATGGGCATCTACCAGACCTTCGCCGTGCGCGGCGGGAACGCCATCGGCGGTATGATGACAAACCCGCCCGGCTCCCCGGCGCCGCCGTTCTGGGGCTATTACTTCGTCGTCCAGGGCCTCGATGCCGCCGCAAAACGCGTCACCGATGGTGGCGGCAAAATCGTCATGGGGCCGATGGAAGTGCCCGGTGGTGCCTGGATCATCAACTGCACGGACCCACAGGGCGTCTTCTTCTCGTTGGTCGCGATGCACCGCTGACGGCTCACCGGCCGGCAAGCATGCGGGGTGCCAAGGTCCCCGGCACCCCGCCCCCATTCTCGCTTGCAATCTCTCTTCGCATTGCACAAACTCTCCCTGAGGGCGGCTCAAGACCGCCCGAGGGGAACAAGAGAGCGCATGTCGATCAAGGCCGGTATCTACCACCTCACCCATTACATCTACGACAAACCGGTCCGCCTCGGACCCCAGATCATCCGGCTGAAGCCGGCGGCGCATTCCAAGACAAAGGTGATCAGTCATTCGCTGAAGGTTTCGCCGGAAAACCACTTCGTGAACCTGCAGCAGGATCCCTACGGCAACTATCTCGCCCGCTTCGTCTTTCCCGATCCGGTGACGGAACTGAAGATCGAGGTCGACCTCGTCGCCGACATGACGGTCTACAACCCCTTCGATTTCTTCGTCGAGGAGGAAGCCGAGCACTGGCCCTTCGACTATCCGGAAGACCTGCGCGAAGACCTGAACATCTATCGCGTGCCCGAGCCGATGGATCCGGCGCTCGAAGCCTTCATGAAGACGATCGACCGCACGCCGCAGCAGCGCACGGTCGACATGGTCGTCGGGCTCAATGCGCGACTCCAGCAGACGGTCGGCTATGTCATTCGCATGGAGCCGGGCGTGCAGACGCCGGAACAGACGCTGACGACCGCGCTCGGCTCGTGCCGCGATTCGAGCTGGCTCCTCGTGCAGATCCTGCGCAATCTCGGCTTCGCCGCCCGCTTCGTCTCGGGCTATCTTATCCAGCTCGCGCCGGATTTGAAGGCACTCGACGGCCCCTCCGGCACCGAGGTCGATTTCACCGACCTGCATGCCTGGTGCGAAGTCTATCTGCCCGGCGCCGGCTGGATCGGCCTCGACCCGACCTCCGGCCTCCTGACCGGCGAGAGCCACATCCCGCTTGCCGCAACCCCGCATTACCGCAATGCCGCGCCGATCAGCGGCGGCTATTTCGGCGAAGCCAATACCGAATTCGACTTTGCCATGACGGTGACCCGCGTCGCCGAGCATCCCCGCATCACGAAGCCCTTCTCCGACGAAAGCTGGAATGCGCTCAACGCGCTCGGTCGTGACGTGGATACCGTGCTGGCCGCCAATGACGTCCGTCTCACCATGGGCGGCGAGCCGACCTTCGTTTCCATCGACGATTTCGAATCGGGAGAATGGAACACCGACGCCGTCGGGCCGACCAAGCGCGAGAAGGCCGATACGCTGATCCGGCGGCTGCGTGAAAAATTCGCCCCCGGTGGTTTCCTGCATTACGGCCAGGGCAAGTGGTATCCCGGCGAAAGCCTGCCGCGCTGGACCTTCTCGCTCTACTGGCGGCGTGACGGCAAGCCGATCTGGCACGATCCCGTTCTCATTGCCGAAGAGGGCAGCGATGCCGGCGTCGGGGAAGCCGATGCCGCGGCCGTGCTAGCGGGTATTGCCGAGGAACTCGGCATTGCCGCCGACATGGTCCAGCCCGCCTATGAAGACCCGGCCGAATGGATCATCAAGGAAGGCAATCTTCCCGAGAATGTCGATCCCTCGAATTCCAAGCTGGAAGACCCCGAAGAGCGCAACCGCATCGCCCGCGTCTTCGAGCGCGGCCTGACCACGCCGACCGGCCATATCCTGCCGGTTCAGGCATGGAACGCGAAAGCTGACGGCAAACGCTGGATCAGCGAAAAATGGCGCACGCGCCGCGGCAAAATCTTCCTCGTGCCCGGCGACAGTCCCGTGGGCTACCGCCTGCCGCTCGGCGCCCTGCCCCATCTTTCCCCCTCGAACTATCCCTATATCAACCCGGCCGATCCCTCCGAGGACAAGCCGCCACTGCCGGATTTCGCCAAAACCGGCCGCACGATGGCGGAAGCCTCGTTTCAGGCAAGCGAGGCGGGGCAGGATCGCATCGAACAGGTGCGCAGCGAGATCGTCGGCGCCGTACGCACCGCGATGAGCGTCGAGGCGCGCGACGGCCGACTGTGCATATTCATGCCCCCTGTCGAGCGCGTCGAGGACTATCTCGAACTGGTGACCGCTGCCGAGCGCGCCGCCGGGCGGCTTGGCCTGGCCGTCCATATCGAGGGCTATGCGCCGCCGCAGGACGAGCGCCTCAACGTCATCCGCGTCGCACCCGATCCGGGTGTTATCGAGGTCAACATCCATCCGGCGTCCAACTGGCAGGATTGCGTCGATATCACCACAGCCGTCTATGAGGAGGCGCGCCAGTCGCGGCTCGGTGCCGACAAGTTCATGATCGACGGCCGCCACACCGGCACCGGCGGCGGCAACCATGTGGTCGTCGGCGGCAAGAACCCGAACGACAGCCCGTTCCTGCGCCGGCCGGATCTTCTGAAGAGCCTCGTGCTGCACTGGCAGCGCCACCCGTCGCTGTCCTATCTGTTCTCCGGCATGTTCATCGGCCCGACGAGCCAGGCGCCACGCTTCGACGAGGCGCGGCATGACAGCCTTTACGAGTTGGAGATCGCGCTGTCGCAGGTGCCGGCACCCAATCAGGGCGTGCCGCCGCTGCCCTGGCTCGTCGATCGGCTGTTCCGCAATCTCCTGACCGACGTCACCGGCAACACGCACCGCTCGGAAATCTGCATCGACAAGCTGTTCTCCCCGGACGGACCGACCGGCCGGCTCGGCCTTGTCGAGTTCCGCGGCTTCGAAATGCCGCCGAATGCCCGCATGAGCCTGGCCCAGCAGTTGCTGATCCGTGCCCTCATCGCCCGCTTCTGGCTGAACGCGGCTGAGGGCGGCTTCGTGCGCTGGGGCACGACGCTGCACGACCGCTTCATGCTGCCGCACTATGTCTGGCAGGATTTTCTGGACGTCCTCGCCGACCTCCGGGCGAACGGCTTCGATCTCAGGCCTGAATGGTTTGCCGCCCAGCTCGAATTCCGCTTTCCCTTCTGCGGCGAGGTCGAATACGAGGGCGCCAATCTCGAAGTGCGCCAGGCGCTGGAACCCTGGCATGTCATGGGCGAACAGGGTGCGATCGGCGGCACCGTGCGCTATGTCGATTCGTCGGTCGAGCGGCTTCAGGTGAAGCTGGAGACCGCAAATCCCGAACGCTACACGGTCGCTTGCAACGGTCGCCCGGTTCCGCTGAAAAGCACAGGCACCAGGGGCGTCTCGGTCGCCGGCGTGCGCTACAAGGCGTGGCAACCCGCATCGGGCCTGCATCCCGTGCTGCCCGTCAACACACCGCTTACTTTCGACATATATGATACATGGTCGAAGCGAGCGATCGGGGGCTGCATTTACCACGTTGCCCATCCGGGCGGACGCAACTATGACACCTTCCCGGTAAACGGAAACGAGGCGGAGGCGCGCCGGCTGGCGCGGTTCGAGCCCTGGGGGCACAGGACGGGCGGCTATCTTTTGCAGCCGGAAACACCATCGGCGGATTTCCCGCTGACGTTGGATCTGCGCCGGCCACCGGGAATCTAGCCTCCATAGGAGAAATGGATTGAAGACCACGAGTGTGGAGGCGCAGAAGATTGAGGCCGACGCGGCGGAGACGCCTGCCCGTGCCTATGCCCCGCTTCCCGATGTGGCCGACGAGATGGTCGATACGCAGGGAAAGGTACGCCAGGTCTGGCGACATTTCCTGTCGGCACTCGAGCGCATGGACGAGACGGACCTCGCCGGCCGCTTCGCCCGCGCCGACCGGTATCTGCGCGATGCCGGCGTCTTCTACCGCGCCTATGGCAAGGAGGCGGGCAGCGACCGCGCCTGGCCGCTTTCCCACATTCCCGTCCTGATCGACGAGGCCGAATGGGAGCATCTTTCGCGCGGCCTCATTCAGCGCGCGGAGCTGCTCGAAGCCGTCGTCGCGGATATCTACGGCAAGAACGAACTGGTCGCCAACGGCCTTTTGCCGCCCGCACTCGTCGCCTCCAACAATGAATTCCTGCGCCCGCTCGTCGGTGTTCATCCGGCTGGCCAGCATTTCCTGCACTTCGTCTCCTTCGAGATCGGCCGCGGCCCCGATGGCAACTGGTGGGTGCTTTCCGATCGCACGCAGGCCCCCTCCGGCGCCGGTTTCGCGCTGGAAAACCGCGTCGCGACGACACGCGCCTTTTCCGATGTCTATGCCGAAACGCACGCCCATCGCATTGCCGGTTTCTTCGGCGCCTTCCGCGAAACCCTCCAGGGCAAAAAATCCGCGGAAGACCGCATTGCCGTCCTGACACCGGGTCTCGCCAACGAAACCTATTTCGAACACGCTTACATCGCCCGCTATCTCGGCTTCATGCTGCTCGAAGGCGAAGACTTGACGGTGGTCGGCGGCAAGGTGATGGTGCGCACGGTCGCCGGCCTGAAACCCGTCGGCGTGCTCTGGCGTCGCCTCGATGCCGCCTTCGCCGATCCGCTGGAACTCAACCAGAACTCCCATATCGGCACGCCCGGCATGGTCGAAGCGCTGCGCTCCGGTTCCGTCACCTTCGTCAACGCACTCGGCGCCGGCATCGTCGAAACGCGGGCCATGCTCGCCTTCCTGCCCAATATCTGCCGGCAATTGCTCGGCGAGGAACAGCGCCTGCCCTCGATCGCCACCTGGTGGTGCGGGCAGAAGGAGGAGCGCGAGCACGTCGCGGCCAATATCGAGCGCATGGTCATCGGCCCGGCCTATTCCACACGCCCCTTCTTCGACGACAATGAACAATCCGTGCTGGGTTCGACGCTGCGCGACACCGCAAAACACTCAATTGCCGAATGGCTGGCAAGCGACGGCACCAAGCTGGTCGGCCAGGAGGCGGTGACGCTCTCCACCACGCCCGCCTTCGTCGATGGCAAGCTCGTTCCGCGGCCGATGTCGCTGCGCGTCTTCGCCGCCCGCACGCGCGACGGCTGGCAGATCATGCCCGGCGGCTTCGCCCGCATCGGTGCCGGCGATGATGTCTCGGCCATCGCCATGCAGGAAGGCGGCTCAGCGGCCGACGTGTGGATCGTCAGCCAGAAGCCCGTCGAGCGCACCTCGCTCCTGCCGGCGGAGGAAGTCTTTACCCGCAACATGCCCGGCAGCCTACCGAGCCGCGCGGCCGACAATCTCTTCTGGCTCGGCCGCTATATCGAGCGGGCGGAAGGGGCCTTGCGCATCCTGCGCGCCTGGCACGGCCGCTATGCCGAATATGCCGATCCCGAGCAGCCGCTGCTCAAGGATGTCAGCGACTATCTCGACGCACTCGATATCGACACGTCTGAAGCCGTGCCGGCAAGCCTCATCCGCAACATCGACAGCGCGGTCTTTTCCGCCAGCAACATCCGCGACCGCTTTTCGCCGGATGGCTGGCTGGCGCTGAACGACCTGTCCAAAACGGCGCGCCGCTTCCACGTGAATGTGCAGGCCGGCGACGACGCGACGCGCGCCATGACCGTGCTGTTGCGCAAGCTCGCGGGCTTTGCCGGTCTCGTGCATGAAAACATGTACCGTTTCACCGGCTGGCGCTTCCTCTCCATCGGTCGCTATCTCGAACGCGGCCTGCACATGACGCGCCTGCTCGGCCATATGTCCGGCGAGGATGCACCCGACGGCGCGCTCGACATGCTCTTGGAGATCGGCGACAGCGTGATGACCCACCGCCGCCGCTACAATGTGGCGACCGCGCGCCTCACCGTGACGGACCTGCTCGCCCTCGACCCGCTCAACCCGCGCTCGATCCTCTATCAGCTGAACGAGATCAAGAACGAGGTCGAGCAGCTGCCGAACGCCTATTCCAACGGCCAGATGTCGCCCTTCTACCGCGAGGCGATGCGCCTGCATGCCGGGTTGGCCGTGATGACGCCGGAAACGATGACGGATGCGGTCTATCAGCGCTTCGAGGCGGAACTCGAAAAGCTGTCGGACATTCTCGCGCAAACCTATCTGAGCTGAGCGAAAGGGAGGCGCGCAAACCATGCTCTACGACGTCAACCTTCACATCAGCTACCTCTACGACACGCCGGTCTCCGGCGGGCGCCATATCGTGCGCGTGCTGCCGCTCTCGATCGGCGGGCGCCAGCGGCTCGTCGCCGGCACGGTCGGCGTGACGCCGGGGCCGGGCGAACGGGTCGATCACAACGACTTCTTTGAAAACCCGATGAGCGCCATCCTCTTCCGCAACGCCCATGAGCGGCTCGATATCCGCATGCAGGCGCGCGTGCATGTCGATGCGCCGGAACCGGCTGCCGACTTTTCACCCGGGATCGCCGACCTGCCGGAGGATATCGCCGGCTACTGGTCGCTCGACGCCGGCTCACCGCACCACTATACCGGCCCGAGCCCGCGGCTGAAGGATTGCCCCGATATCGCCGAATATGCACGATCCATCGCCAAACCCGGCATGACGATCCGCACCGCGGCAACCGCGATCTGCGCCCGCATCCACAAGGATTTCACCTACGATCCCAAGGCGACGAGTGTCGACACGACCCCGCGCGAGGCCTTCAAGCTGAAGCGCGGCGTCTGCCAGGATTTCTCCCATGTGATGATCGTGGCGCTTCGCAGCCTCGGCATCCCCGCCGGCTATGTCAGCGGCTTCCTGCGCACCATTCCGCCGCCGGGCAAGGAACGCCTGGAGGGCGCGGACGCCATGCATGCCTGGGTGCGTTTCTGGTGCGGCCGGGTCAATGGCTGGATGGAACTCGACCCGACCAACGACATTCCCGCCGGCACCGATCATATCGTCGTCGCCTACGGCCGCGACTATTCCGATGTAGCGCCCGTCATCGGTGTCCTGAAAGGGTACGGGCAGCACAAGACGAGCCAGGCGGTGGACGTCATTCCGGTACGGCAAACCGCGTAATCCCGATTGGAAACAGCGGGAAAACCCGGAATTTCAAGGTCCATAGAATTTTACGAAAACTATACCACGGCCCCGAACCGTTAAATAACACTTCGTTGCTACCTTGAGCCCACATTATGAAGATGGTGGGTGTAGTCTCATGACGGCGAAGACTGAAAAACGGACAATGATCGCGCGGCTCCTTGGCGACCGCGGCGGCAATTTCGCATTGATGACGGCGATTGTCTGCCCCATCATCCTGGCAGCCGGTGGCGTGGCGATCGACCTCACCAATATGGTGATGACCCGGGCGACCTTACAGGATGCCGTGGACTCGGCGGCTCTCTCCGCCGCCTCGGCACTTGCCAATGACGGCAAGACCCAGGCCGAAGCGAAGCTGCTCGCCATGCAGTTCCTCAAGACGCAGATGGCCGATGGTGGCGTAGCAATGGATGCCGCTTCCAAAGCTGCGAACGATCTGGAATTCGAATCCGGCACCCAGATATCCATCGTCGAGACGGCGCTGCTCGGCAACGGCAAATCCTACAAGGTCGATATCTCGACCAACCACACGGTCAACTTCAATGCATTCACGCGGCTGCTTGGCCAGACATCGACGGTCCTGAGCGCCAAGAGCACCGCCGAAAGCGCCACGGAATCGAAGAATGCCCTGTCGATGTTCCTCGTGCTCGACAAGTCCGGCTCGATGGCCTGGATCACCAACGAGAAGGACAAGCTCGTCAATTCCTGCATCAACTGGACGGAAGACAACTGGGGCAGCACCAAGGTCAAGGCGACGAGCCCCTGCTATGTCTCCAAGATGGCAGCCCTGAAGCTCGCCGTCGCGAGCCTCTTCACTCAGTTCACGATCGCCGACCCGACCAATACCTTCGTGCGCACCGGCGCCATTTCCTATGACCTCGCGAGCTATTCGCCGAGCAATCTCGCCTGGGGTTCGACCGCAGCGCTCGCCTATGTCAACCTGCTGAACGCCGAAGGCGGCACGGCATCGGGTGCGTCGATAAAGACCGCCTATGACAAGCTGATGCTGGCATCGGAAAACACCGCGCACAAGAACAAGAACGGTCAGGTGCCGACGAAATATATCGTCTTCATGACCGACGGCGCGAACAATTACGCAAGCGACGACACCAGCACGCTGGCCACCTGCGCCAGCGCGAAGAAGGACGGCATCGAAATCTATTCGGTCGCCTTCATGGCACCCACCGCCGGCCAGAACCTTCTGAAGACATGCGCGACCGACAGCTCGCATTACTTCCAGGCTGAAAACATGGCCGCTCTGGTCGCCGCCTTCAAGGTGATCGGCGAACGCACCTCCGCCGTGGTCTCTCGCCTGACGAAATAATCCCGCCAAAAGGCTGGAACATCAAACCCGCTGCGTCCGACGCAGCGGGTTTTTTAGCATTTTCGTCGTGTTTCAGACATGTCGAAAATGCATGGGGCGTTTCTTGAAAAGGTATATTGCAAGCGCTTCGGATAGATGCATAAATTGATTTAAACGCGATTTCGAACGAACGAACGCATTGAATGCGAGGGGGCAAAGTTCACCGATGATGAACCGGGTTACCAACAATGATCTCGCGCCCGCTCTACGATCCTCGGACGTCGAACAGCTCGCCACGGAGCTGCTGGAACGCCTCAAATACCGCATCGGCAAGGACCCGAAAGTCGCCAAGCCGCATGACTGGCTGACGGCAGCGATCCTGGTTGCGCGCGACCGTATTACCGACAAATGGATGGATTCGACTCGGCGCACCTACGCGACCGGCGCCAAACGCGTCTATTACCTATCGCTCGAATTCCTCATCGGCCGCCTGATGCGCGATGCCATGACCAATACCGGCATCATGGAAGAAATGCGCCAGGCGCTCGCCATGCATGGTGTCGATATCGACGTGATTGCAGAACTCGAGCCGGACGCAGCGCTTGGCAACGGTGGCCTCGGTCGCCTTGCCGCCTGTTTCATGGAATCGATGGCAACCGTCGATGTGCCGGCCTATGGCTACGGCATCCGCTACGTTCACGGCCTCTTCCGCCAGCAGATGGCCGACGGCTGGCAGGTCGAGCTGCCGGAGACCTGGTTGGCGCACGGCAATCCCTGGGAATTCGAGCGCCGCGAAAGCTCCTACGAGATCGGCTTCGGCGGCGGCGTCGAGACGATCAATATCGGCGAGGACAAGCAGCGCTTCGTCTGGAAGCCGGCCGAGCGCGTCATTGCGACGGCGTATGACACGCCGGCGGTCGGCTGGCGGGCCAAGCGCGTCAACACGCTGCGCCTGTGGGCCGCAAACCCGATCGACCCGATCCTGCTCGAAGCCTTCAATGCCGGCGACCATATCGGCGCTCTGAAGGAGAGCAACCGGGCGGAAAGCCTGACGCGCGTGCTCTATCCGGCCGACGCCACGCCGGCCGGCCAGGAGCTGCGTCTGCGCCAGGAATTCTTCTTCTGCTCCGCCTCGCTGCAGGACATCCTGCGCCGCCATCTCCAGCAGTATCCGGACTTCACGTCCCTGCCGGATGCCGTCGCCATCCAGCTCAACGACACGCACCCCGCCGTCTCTGTCGCCGAACTCGTACGCCTGCTGACCGATGTGCACGGGCTCGACTTCGACACGGCCTGGGATATCGGCCGCCGCACCTTCTCCTACACCAACCACACGCTGCTTCCCGAGGCGCTGGAAAGCTGGCCGGTGCCGCTGTTCGAGCGGCTGCTCCCGCGCCACATGCAGATCGTCTACGCGATCAACGCCAAGATCCTCGTCGAGGCCCGCAAGGACAAGGGCTTTGAAGACCAGCGCATCCGCAACATCTCACTGATCGAAGAATCCGGCGAGCGCCGGGTGCGCATGGGCAATCTCGCCTTCGTCGGCTCGCATTCGACCAACGGCGTGTCGGCGCTGCATACGGAGCTGATGAAGGAAACGGTCTTCGCCGACCTGCACAAGCTCTATCCCGAGCGCATCAACAACAAGACGAACGGGATCACGCCGCGCCGCTGGCTGATGCAGTGCAATCCGGGCCTGTTCAACCTGATCCGAGAGTCCATCGGCGACGGCTTCATGGACGACGCCGAGGCGCTGAAGGCGCTCGACGGCTTTGCCGACAACAAGGATTTCCAGGAGCGCTTCGCCGCAATCAAGCGCGAGAACAAGAACCGTCTTGCCAATCTGGTCGGCAGTCGCATGGGCGTGCGCATCGATCCCGCCGCGATGTTCGACATCCAGATCAAGCGCATCCACGAATACAAGCGCCAGTTGCTCAACATCATCGAGGCGGTCGCCCTCTACGACCAGATCCGCTCGCATCCCGAGCTAGACTGGGTGCCGCGCGTCAAACTCTTCGCGGGCAAGGCCGCGCCGAGCTACCACAATGCCAAGCTGATCATCAAACTCGCCAACGACGTGGCGCGCGTGATCAACAACGACCCCTCCGTGCGCGGCCTGCTCAAGGTCGTCTTCGTGCCGAACTACAACGTCTCGCTCGCCGAGATCATGGTTCCCGCCGCCGACCTTTCCGAGCAGATTTCGACCGCCGGCATGGAAGCCTCGGGCACCGGCAACATGAAGTTCGCGCTGAACGGCGCGCTGACGATCGGTACGCTCGACGGCGCCAATGTCGAAATGCGCGACCATGTCGGCGAGGAGAATATCGTGATCTTCGGCATGACCGCCGAGGAAGTGGCGAAGGTCCGCGCCGAGGGGCACAATCCCCGCGCCATCATCGAGCAGTCGAAGGAACTGTCGCAGGCGCTGGCCGCGATTTCTTCCGGCGTCTTCTCGCCCGATGACCGCAACCGCTTCACCGGCCTGGTCGATGGCATCTACAATCACGACTGGTTCATGGTGGCGGCCGATTTCGACGCCTATGCCAAGGCCCAACGTCAGGTCGATGGCATCTGGACGGATAAAAACGCCTGGTATTCGAAGACCATACGGAACACAGCCCGCATGGGTTGGTTCTCCTCCGACCGCACCATTCGCCAATACGCCAAGGAAATCTGGAGGGCCTGATGACCGCACCGCCGAACAAAGGGACGACGGCCCCCCGGCCCAATCTCCCGTCAGAGCTTCTGGCGAAGGCGGACATCGATGCAATCCTGGAAAGCCGGCACTGGGACCCGTTCGCGGTGCTCGGCGTCCATGCGGTGGACGACACCTATATCGCCCGCTGCTTCCTGCCGGGTGCTGCCGAAGTGACGGCAGAGACGTTGTCGGGCAAGGCGGTCGGCGTGCTCACGCAGGTCGATCCGGCCGGCATCTTTGCCGGCGAGATCGCTTTGAAGAAGCAGCAGCCGATCCGCTACCGCGCGCGCAATGACGGCGGCGAATGGGTGGTGATCGACCCCTATAGTTTCGGCCCCGTTCTCGGGCCGATGGACGACTACTACATTCGCGAAGGCTCGCATCTCAGGCTGTTCGACAAGCTCGGCGCCCATCCGATGACGCTTGACGGCATCGACGGCTTTCATTTCGCCGTCTGGGCGCCGAACGCCAAGCGCGTTTCCGTGGTCGGCAACTTCAACGAATGGGACGGGCGGCGCAATGCCATGCGCCTGCGCCGGGACACCGGCATCTGGGAGATTTTTCTCCCCGGCATCACAGCCGGCCATGCCTATAAATACGAGATCGTCGGCATCAACGGTGAGGTCCTGCCGCTGAAGGCCGACCCCTTCGCCCGCCGCTCCGAACTGCGTCCCAACAATGCCTCGATGACGACGGGGCCGATCGACCAGACATGGGAAGACGAGGCGCATCTTCAACATTGGGCGAGCGCCGACGCTCGCCGCCAGCCGATCTCGATCTACGAGGTCCATGCCGGCTCCTGGCAACGCAACAATGCCGGCGACTTCCTCACTTGGGATGAATTGGCCGACCGGCTGATCCCCTACTGCATCGACATGGGCTTCACCCATATCGAATTCCTGCCGATCTCCGAATTCCCCTTCGACCCCTCCTGGGGCTACCAGACGACCGGCCTCTATGCCCCGACCGCCCGTTTCGGCGAGCCGGATGGCTTTGCCCGTTTCGTCAACGGCTGCCACAAGGTCGGCATCGGCGTCATCCTCGACTGGGTGCCGGCGCATTTCCCGACGGATGCGCACGGGCTTGGCAAGTTCGACGGCACGGCGCTCTACGAGCATGAGGACCCGCGCCAGGGCTTTCACCCGGATTGGAACACGGCGATCTACAATTTCGGCCGCGCCGAGGTCCTGTCCTACCTCATCAACAACGCGCTCTACTGGTCGGAGAAATTCCATCTCGACGGGCTGCGCGTCGATGCGGTCGCCTCGATGCTCTATCTCGATTATTCGCGCAAGCACGGCGAATGGGTGCCGAACGAGTATGGCGGCAACGAAAACCTCGAAGCCGTGCGCTTCCTGCAGGAGATGAACGCCCGCGTCTATGCCGCCCATCCCGGCATCCTGACGATCGCCGAAGAGTCCACCTCCTGGCCGAAGGTCTCCGCCCCCGTGCATGACGGCGGGCTCGGCTTCGGCTTCAAGTGGAACATGGGCTTCATGCACGACACGCTGCAATATCTGTCGCGTGAGCCGGTGCATCGCAAGTTCCACCACAACGACATGACCTTCGGCCTCATCTATGCCTTCACGGAGAACTTCGTGTTGCCGCTTAGCCACGACGAGGTTGTGCATGGCAAGGGCTCGCTGATCGCCAAGATGGCGGGTGACGACTGGCAGAAATTTGCCAACCTGCGCGCCTATTACGGCTTCATGTGGGGCTATCCCGGCAAGAAGCTCTTGTTCATGGGGCAGGAATTCGCGCAGTGGCAGGAATGGAGCGAGAGCCGCTCGCTCGACTGGAATCTGCTCGAATATCCGCTGCATGAGGGCATGCGCCGGCTGGTGCGCGATCTCAACGGCACCTATCGCCGCAAGGGCGCGCTGCATGCGCGCGACTGCGAGGGCGACGGCTTCGAGTGGCTGATCGCCGACGACCGCGAGAACTCGGTCTTCGCCTGGCTGCGCAAAGCGCCCGGCGAAAAGCCGATCGCTGTCGTCACCAACTTCACCCCGGTTTACCGCGAGGGATATGCCGTGCCTCTTCCGGTGGAGGGCCGGTGGCGCGAGATCCTCAACACCGATGCCGAGATCTATGGCGGCAGCGGCAAGGGCAACGGCGGCGCGGTCGAAGCCAGAAAACACGGCAACGGAAAAATAGCAGCCACCATCACCCTGCCACCGCTGGCGACCGTGATGTTAGAGCTGGATACATAAGAGAGCTGGGAGGCGACACTATGGAGCAAAAGCGTATTCAACCCCTCGCCCGTGACGCGATGGCCTATGTCCTGGCAGGCGGGCGAGGAAGCCGCCTCAAGGAACTGACCGACCGTCGCGCCAAGCCGGCCGTGCATTTCGGTGGCAAGGCCCGCATCATCGATTTCGCGCTTTCCAATGCGCTGAATTCGGGTATCCGCCGCATCGGCGTCGCCACCCAGTACAAGGCCCATTCGCTGATCCGCCACATGCAGCGCGGCTGGAACTTCTTCCGCCCGGAGCGCAACGAGAGCTTCGATATCCTGCCCGCCTCGCAGCGCGTCTCCGAGACGCAGTGGTACGAGGGCACGGCCGACGCCGTCTACCAGAACATCGACATCATCGAGGACTACGGCGTCGAATACATGGTCATCCTCGCCGGTGACCATATTTATAAAATGGACTACGAGCTGATGCTCCAGCAGCACGTGGATTCCGGCGCTCAGGTGACGATCGGCTGCCTGGAAGTGCCGCGCATGGAAGCGACCGGCTTCGGCGTCATGCATGTCGACGACAAGGACCAGATCATCGCCTTCGTGGAAAAGCCGGCCGATCCGCCGGGCATTCCCGGCAATCCCGACATGGCGCTCGCCTCCATGGGCATCTATGTCTTCCACACCAAGTTCCTGATGGACCTTTTGCGCCGCGACGCGGCCGACCCGACGTCGAGCCGCGACTTCGGCAAGGACATCATCCCCTATATCGTGCAGAACGGCAAAGCCGTCGCCCACCGCTTCAACGCGTCCTGCGTCCGCTCGAATTTCGAGCGCGAGGCCTATTGGCGCGACGTCGGCACGATCGATGCCTACTGGCAGGCCAATATCGACCTGACCCACATCACCCCGGAACTGGACATCTATGACAGCTCCTGGCCGATCTGGACCTTCGCCGAGATCAAGCCGCCGGCCAAGTTCGTGCATGACGACGAGAACCGGCGCGGTTCGGCGATCTCCTCGCTCGTCTCGGGCGACTGCATCATCTCCGGCGCCTCGCTGAACCGCAGCATGTTGTTCACCGGGGTCAGGGCGAATTCCTATTCCCGCCTGGAAGGGGCCGTTGTGCTGCCGAATGTTATGATAGGCCGGCATGCCAATCTCAAGAACGTCGTCATCGACAGCCGCGTGGTCATCCCCGAAGGCCTTGTCGTCGGTGAGGATCCGGAACTCGATGCCCGTCGCTTCCGCCGCTCGGAAAACGGCATCTGCCTCATCACCCAACCGATGATCGACAAGCTGGAGCTCTAGCCGGGTCATGAACATCCTTTCGGTGGCATCCGAAGTATTCCCGCTCATCAAGACGGGAGGCCTCGCCGACGTCGCCGGCGCGCTGCCGATCGCGCTTGCCGGGCATGGAATGCATATGCGCACGCTGATGCCCGGTTATCCCGCGGTCATGCAGCGGCTGGGCGAAGTCGAGGTGGTCGCCGGTTTCGACGACCTGCTCGGCGAGCCTGCGCGTATTCTTGCCGCCACGCATGAGGGCCTCGATATCCTCGTGCTCGACGCACCGGCCTATTACGACCGACCGGGCGGTCCCTATGTGGATGCCACGGGCAAGGACTTTACCGATAACTGGCGGCGCTTTGCCGCCCTCTCCTTCGCGGGCGCCGAAATCGCCCGCGGCCTGCTGCCCGAGTGGCGGCCGGATATCGTGCATGCCCATGACTGGCAGGCGGCGATGACCGCCGTCTACATGCGCTATACCGGCCTTCAGCACATTCCCACAGTGCTCACGGTGCACAACCTCGCCTTCCAGGGCCAGTTCGGCGCCGATATCTTCGAGGGGCTTGCGCTGCCGCCCGAGGCCTACACCATGGACGGGCTCGAATATTACGGCGATGTCGGCTATCTCAAGGGCGGGCTTCGCACCGCCTGGTCGATCACGACGGTCAGCCCGACCTATGCGCACGAGATCATGACGGCGGAATACGGCATGGGCCTCGAGGGCCTGATCAATGCCCGCGCCACCGATCTCGTCGGCATCGTCAATGGCATCGACACCGCCGTCTGGAACCCCGAGACCGATGCCAACATCGCCCGCACCTATGCCGCCGGCTCGCTCAAGCAGCGTTCCGTCAACCGGCAGGCTGTCGCCGAACGCTTCAGCCTCGAGGATGATACCGGCCCGATCTTCTGCATCATCAGCCGGCTGACCTGGCAGAAGGGCATTGACCTGATCGCTGAGGTCGCCGACTGGATCGTCGAGCAGGGCGGCAAGCTGGCCGTGCTCGGCTCGGGTGACCAGGCACTGGAAGGCGCGCTGCTGGCCGCCGCCTCGCGCCATCGCGGCCGCATCGGCATCGTCATCGGCTATAACGAGCCGCTGTCGCACCTGATGCAGGCCGGCAGCGACGCCATCCTCATCCCATCACGCTTCGAGCCCTGCGGCCTGACCCAGCTCTATGGCCTGCGCTACGGCTGCATTCCCGTCGTCGCCCGCACCGGAGGCCTTGCCGATACGGTCATCGACGCCAACGAAGCGGCCCTGTCCGCCCGCGTCGCGACCGGCTTCCAGTTCACGCCCATCAATGCCGACGGGCTGCGCCAGGCGCTGCGCCGGGTGTTCAAAGCCTATAACGAACCGAAAATCTGGGGTCGCATCCAGAACCAGGGCATGAAGTCAGACGTTTCCTGGGAAAACAGCGCCGCGCGCTATGCCGACCTCTATTCCAGCCTTCTTTCGCGAGTGTAAGCCATGACCATCAAGACCGTCTCGACCACGCCCTACAGCGACCAGAAGCCCGGCACGTCGGGCCTGCGCAAGAAGGTTCCCGTCTTCCAGCAGAAGAATTATGCGGAGAACTTCATCCAGTCGATCTTCGACAGTCTGGAAGGGTTTGCCGGCCAGACGCTGGTCATCGGCGGTGACGGTCGTTTCTACAATCGCGAAGTCATCCAGCTCGCCATCAAGATGGCCGCCGCCAATGGTTTCGGCCGCGTGCTGGTCGGCCGCGGCGGCATTCTTTCGACGCCCGCCGCATCGAACGTCATCCGCAAAAACCAGGCCTTCGGCGGCATCGTTCTGTCGGCCAGCCACAACCCGGGCGGCCCGACGGAAGACTTCGGCATCAAGTACAATATCGGCAATGGCGGCCCGGCACCGGAAAAGATTACCGACGCCATTTTTGCCCGCACCAAGACCATCGACAGCTACAAGATATCCGATGCCGGCGATCTCAATCTCGACCTGGAAGGCAGCCACGAGATCGAGGGCATGACGGTTACCGTCATCGATCCCGTCGCCGACTATGCCGAACTGATGGAAAGCCTGTTCGATTTCGACGCGATCCGCCAGCATCTGGCCGGCGGCTTCCGCATCGTCTTCGACGCGATGAGCGCCGTCACCGGCCCCTATGCCAAGGAGATTCTGGAAAACCGCCTTGGCGCCGCCAAGGGGTCGGTGCTGAACTTCATGCCGCTGCCGGACTTCGGCGGCCACCATCCCGACCCGAACCTCGTGCATGCCCGCGCGCTTTACGAGACGATGATGGCCGAGGATGCACCCGATTTCGGCGCCGCCTCCGACGGCGACGGCGACCGCAACCTGATCATCGGCAAGGGCATCTTCGTCACGCCTTCGGACAGCCTGGCGATGCTCGCTGCCAATGCCCATCTCGCGCCCGGCTATGCCAAGGGCCTTGCCGGCATCGCGCGTTCCATGCCGACCTCGGGTGCGGCCGACCGCGTCGCCGAAAAGCTCGGCATCGGCATCTACGAGACGCCGACCGGCTGGAAATTCTTCGGCAACCTGCTCGATGCCGGCCTCGCGACGATCTGCGGCGAGGAAAGTGCGGGCACCGGCTCCAACCATGTGCGCGAGAAGGACGGTCTCTGGGCCGTGCTGCTCTGGCTGAACATCCTCGCCGTGCGCAAGGAAAGCACGCTCGATATCGTCAAGCAGCACTGGGCGACCTACGGCCGCAACTACTATTCCCGCCACGACTATGAAGAGGTCGACACCGAAGCGGCCAACGGCCTGATGGCGAACCTGCGCGACCAGCTTGCCACGCTGCCCGGCAAGACTTTCGGCGCACTCACCGTCGAGACGGCGGACGATTTTGCCTATAACGACCCGGTCGACCAGTCCGTCAGCAAGAACCAGGGCATCCGCATCCTCTTCGTCGGCGGCTCGCGCGTCGTCTTCCGCCTCTCCGGCACCGGCACGTCGGGTGCGACGCTGCGCGTCTATATCGAGCGCTTCGAGCCCGATGCCGCCCGCCACGACATCGACACGCAGGAGGCGCTGGCCGATCTCATCGCCGTTGCCGACGAAATCGCCGGCATCAAGACGCGAACCGGCCGCGCCGAACCCACGGTGATCACCTGACATGACCATCACCGCCCCCTCCTTCGCACCGGGCGCCACGCTCTCCGGGGACGGGGTGGAATTCGCGGTCTATTCCCGCGATGCGGCCCGTGTCGATCTCTGCCTGTTCGACAATGACGGCTACAAGGAACTCGCCCGTCTCGCCATGGGGCGGGACGAGAGCGGCTTCCACCGGGTCTTCGTCGAAGGCGCCGCAGAGGGCACGCGCTACGGTTTTCGCGCCGACGGCATCTATTCGCCGGACCATGGCCTGTGGTTCGACCCCGCGAAACTGCTGGTCGATCCCTACGCCAAGCAATTGGACCGCGCCTTCCGGCACGATGGCCGCCTCGCCGTCTTCAGCATCGACACGGCGGATATCGTGCCGAAGGCCGTCGTCGTCAGGGACCGGCCCGTCGCGATAGAGCCGCCGATCTTCCGCCCCGGCGGCTTCGTCTACGAGGTCGCCGTGCGCAGCTTCACCATGCTGCATCCCGAGGTGCCGGAGGCGATGCGTGGCACCGTCTCCGCGCTGGCGCATCCCGCCGTGCTCGCCCATCTGAAACGCCTCGGCGTCGACGCCGTAGAATTGATGCCCATCACCGCCTGGATCGACGAACGCCACCTGCCGCCGCTCGGCCTCTCCAACAGCTGGGGCTACAACCCGATCGCCTTGATGGCACTTGATCCGCGTCTCGTGCCCGGCGGCATGAAGGAACTGGCCGACACGGTCGCGGCTCTGCGCGCCGAGAATATCGGCGTGATCCTCGATCTCGTCTTCAACCATTCCGGCGAGAGCGACCGGCATGGCGCGACGCTCTCCATGCGCGGTCTCGACAACCTCACCTATTACCGCCACCTGCCGGATCGCCCCGGCGAGCTGATCAACGACACCGGCTGCGGCAACACGATTGCCGGCGAACACCCCGTCGTGCGCCAACTCGTCCTCGACAGCCTGCGCCATTTCGTGCGCCATGCCGGCGTCGATGGTTTCCGCTTCGATCTCGCCACGATTCTCGGCCGCGAGGCGGACGGCTTTTCCGCCCGCTCGGCCCTGCTGTCCGAAATCTGCGCCGATCCCCTGCTGAAGGACCGCGTGCTGATCGCCGAACCCTGGGATATCGGCCCCGGCGGCTACCAGCTCGGCAATTTCCCGGCTCCCTTCCTGGAATGGAACGACCGCTACCGCGACGACACCAGAACCTTCTGGCGCGGCGACAGCCACCGCCTCGGCGCCTTCGTCACCGCCTTCGCCGGCTCCTCGGATATCTTCTCGCGGCACGGCGGGGAGGAGACGCGCAGCGTCAACTTCCTCGCCGCCCATGACGGTTTCACCCTGATGGATCTCGTCTCCCACACCGTGAAGCACAATGAGGCAAACGGCGAGGACAACAGGGACGGCCACAACGAGAACCACTCCTGGAACAACGGTGCGGAGGGCGCCACGACCGATGGCGCCGTGCTCTCCGCCCGCCGCGCCGATGTAGATCGGAAGAGCGTCGTGTAGGGAAAGAGTGTAGATCTCGGTGGTCG
>NZ_CAMLFY010000084.1 GCF_946479415.1 uncultured Shinella sp.
TCCAGATGCTGTCGCACGGCATCGTCTCCGGCGCGCTCTTCCTCTGCGTCGGCGTGGTTTATGACCGGCTGCACACGCGCGAGATCTCCGCTTACGGCGGCCTCGTCAACAACATGCCGAAATACGCCGTCGCCTTCCTGATCCTGACGATGGCCAATGTCGGTCTTCCCGGCACCTCCGGCTTCGTCGGCGAAATCATGACGCTGGTCGGCGCCTTCCGCGCCAACACCTGGGTCGCGTTCTTCGCCACGACGGGCGTCATCCTCTCGGCCTCCTATGCGCTCTGGCTCTACCGCCGCGTGATCTTCGGTGCGCTGGAGAAGGAAAGCCTGAAATCGATGCTCGACCTGTCGGGCCGCGAAAAGGCACTGCTTTATCCGCTGGTGATCCTGACGATCTTCTTCGGTGTCTATCCGGCACCGGTCTTCGATGTGACGGCGGCCTCGGTCGACGCGCTTCTCAATCAATACTCCGCGGCTCTGCAAGCAGCGCAATCCGTTGCGCTCACGGCGAACTGAGGACGGGACCAAGACATGACCGCTGATACTCTCCTTGCCAGCCTTCAGCTCTCGACGCCCGAGATCATTCTCGCCGTCGGCGGCCTGGTCCTTTTGATGATCGGTGTGTTCTCGGGCGAGCGCTCGGGCACCACCGTCACCGGCCTTGCCGTTGCCGTTCTCATCATCGCGGGCCTCTGGCTGGTGCTCGCGACCGGCGAAGGCCAGGCCTATGGCGGCGCCTTCGTGTCGGATGCCTTCGCCAAGTTCATGAAGGTGCTGGCGCTGATCGGCTCCATCACCGCCATGGTCATGACGGTCGGCCATGCCCGCTCGCAACAGCTCGACCGTTTCGAGTTCCCGGTGCTGATCGTGCTCTCGACGCTCGGTATGCTGCTGATGATCTCGGCCAACAGCCTGCTGTCGCTCTACCTCGCGCTGGAACTCCAGTCGCTGGCGCTCTACGTCGTCGCCGCGATCAACCGCGACAGCCTGCGCTCGACGGAAGCAGGCCTGAAGTATTTCGTGCTCGGCGCGCTCTCCTCGGGCATGCTGCTTTACGGCATGTCGCTGGTCTATGGCTTCACCGGCCATATCGGCTTCCAGGACATCGCGGCTGCGCTCACCGCCGAGGGCCGTTCGCTTGGCCTCGTCTTCGGTCTGGTGTTCATCCTCGCTGGCCTTGCCTTCAAGATCTCGGCCGTGCCGTTCCACATGTGGACGCCGGACGTCTATGAAGGTGCGCCGACCCCGGTCACGGCCTTCTTCGCCGCGGCCCCGAAGGTCGCCGCCATGGCCATGCTGGTGCGCATCGTCATCGAGGCCTTCCAGCCCGTCGTCGCCGACTGGCAGCAGGTCATCGTCTTCATCTCGATCGCCTCCATGCTGCTCGGTTCCTTCGCGGCGATCGGCCAGAAGAACATCAAGCGCCTGATGGCCTATTCCTCGATCGGCCATATGGGCTACGCGCTCGTAGGGCTTGCCTCCGGCTCCATGGCCGGCGTGCGCGGTGTCGCGCTCTACATGCTGATCTACATGGTCATGACGCTCGGCACCTTCGCGATCATCCTCGCGATGCGCCGCAAGGACGGCGAGAATGTCGAGGAGATCAGCGATCTCGCCGGCCTCTCTTCGACCAACCCCTTCATGGCCACCGTCCTGACGATCCTGATGTTCTCGCTCGCCGGCATCCCGCCGATGGCAGGCTTCTTCGCCAAATACTTCGTCTTCATGGCGGCCATCGAGGCGCAGCTCTATGCGCTGGCCATCATCGGCGTGCTCTCGTCCGTCGTCGGCGCCTACTACTATCTCCGCGTCATCAAGGTGATGTGGTTCGATGAGGCGACCGGCGAATTCGCCCGCACGGCAGGCGAGCTGAAGCTGGTCTTCGGCCTCTCCGGCCTGTTCGTTCTCGGCTACGTGCTGATCGGTGGCCCGATCGGCAATGCGGCCGAAGCCGCGGCGCGGACCTTCTTTTGAGCAGGTCCGATAGCGCTGGCCGGATGTCGCTGGATGACTTCAGGCACGAGGCGCTGGCCGAGGTCGGCTCGACCAATACGGAATGCCTGGAGCGCGCCCGAAAGGGCGCGCTTTCCGGTCTCTGGATTACCGCCGACCGTCAGGTGGATGGACGGGGCCGGCGCGGTCGCGCCTGGTTTTCCGAGCCCGGCAATCTCTATGCCTCGCTACTTCTGATCGAAGCGGCGCCGATGGAGCGGCTCGGCTCGCTGCCGCTTGCCGTCGCGGTTGCCGTGCAGGATGCCGTCAGCCGCGTCATGCCGCTCAACGCGCCGGAAGTGCTGGTCAAGTGGCCGAACGACATCCTCATCGAGCGCCGCAAGATCTGCGGCATCCTGATCGAGGGGGAAACGCTGCCCGATGGCCGGCACGATCTCGTCATCGGCATCGGCATCAATGTTGCCGTGGCGCCGGATGCCGGCCTCTATCCCGTGGCGACGCTGCGTGATTTCGGCGTCTCGGCTTCCCCTGACGAGCTGTTCGCCTATCTCTTCCAGTCGATGGCCGAGACGCTGTCGCTGTGGAACCGCGGACGCGGCATCGGCGCCGTCATGGAGCGCTGGAAACAGGTGGCCGGGGGCATAGGGGAAAACATCACGGTCAACCTTCCCGACCGTTCTATTTCGGGGCGCTTTGCCGGAATTGATGATACAGGTCTCCTCAAGTTGGAGACGGATGACGGCGGCACGCGACTGATCGCGGCCGGCGACGTGTTTTTTGGATAGGAATTTTTGAACCCGATGGCAAAAGAAGACGAACTGGTGTTCCTGCCGCTTGGCGGCGTCGGCGAAATCGGCATGAACCTGGCGCTTTACGGCTACGGCCCGAAAACCAACCGCCAGTGGATCATGGTCGATTGCGGCGTCACCTTCCCGGGACCGGATCTGCCGGGCGTCGATCTCGTCCTGCCCGATATCCGCTTCCTCGCGGAACAGCGCAAGAACCTCAAGGGTATCATCATCACCCACGCGCACGAGGACCACTACGGCGCGCTGAATGACCTCTGGCCTGGCCTCAAAGTGCCGGTCTATGCCTCGCCCTTCACGGCCGGCATGCTGGAAGCCAAGCGCGATTACGAGAAGAGCCGCGTCGAAATTCCGGTAACGATCTTCAAGCAGGGCGACCGCATCAATGTTGGTCCCTTCGAGATCGAGGCGATCGGCGTCAACCACTCCATTCCCGAGCCGATGTCGCTGGCGATCAAGACGCCGCTGGGCACCGTCATCCATACCGGCGACTGGAAGATCGACCTCGATCCCTCGCTTGGCCCGCTGACCGACGAGACCCGTTTCCGCAAGCTGGGCGACGAGGGCGTGCTGGCGCTGATCTGCGACAGCACGAATGCGGTGCGCGACGGTGTCTCGCCCTCCGAGCGCGAAGTGTCCGAAAGCCTGACGAAGATCATCGAGGCCGCCGAGGGCAGGGTGGGCATCACCACCCTCTCCTCGAATGTCGGCCGTATCCGCTCCATCGCGCAGGCCGCCGAAGCCGCCGGCCGCGAGGTGCTGCTGCTCGGCAGTTCGATGAAGCGCGTGACGAATGTCGCGCGCGACATCGGCCTGATGGAAGGTTTGAAGCCGTTCATCGAGGAAGACGAGTTCGGCTATATCCCGCGCGACAAGGTCGTGGTCATCCTGACGGGCAGCCAGGGCGAGCCGCGTGCGGCGCTGGCCAAGATCGCCCGCGACGAGATGCGCAACGTCGCCTTCACGGATGGTGACACGATCATCTTCTCCTCGCGTGCCATTCCCGGCAATGAGAAGGCGATCAACGACATCAAGAATGGCCTGATCGAGCAGGGCATCAACGTCGTCACAGACGCCGAAGCGCTGGTGCATGTATCCGGTCACCCGCGCCGGCACGAGTTGCAGCAAATGTATGGCTGGACGCGTCCGAAGATGGTCGTACCCGTGCATGGCGAAGCCGCACATCTGACGGCCCATGCCGAGCTTGCCGAACAGTCCGGCATCGCGGACGTGCCGCGCGTGCGCAACGGCGATGTGCTGAAGCTTGCCCCCGGTGAGCCCGAGGTGGTCGATCACGCACCCTTCGGCCGCATCTTCAAGGACGGCAACCTCATCGGCGACTATGACGAAATGGGCATCGGCGACCGCCGCAAGCTCGCCTTCGTCGGCCATGTCGCCGTCAGCATCCTGCTCGACAGCCGCTACGATTTCCAGGGCGATCCGGAAGTCGAGCCCTTCGGCCTGCCGCAGTTCGACGACGAGGGCGAGGATATGGGCGACACGCTCTATGACGCCGTGCTCGGCGCCGTCGAAAGCATTCCGCGCGCTCGCCGCAAGGACCTTGAAATGGTGCGCGAAGCCGTGCGCCGCGCCGTGCGCTCCACGGCCAACGAGATCTGGGGCAAGAAGCCTGTCGTCACGGTGTTCCTGACGAAGGTCTGATCGGACCGGCAGTTCTTTTTCCGGCTGGCAGGACCTTCGTTTCTCTTGTGAAGAGAAGGACGGCCAGCGGGAGGGGCAGCTTGCGCAACATACGGAGGGAGAAGCCATGCTCGGTCGCGTCAACCACATCGCCATCGCCGTGCCTGACCTTTCTGCCGCCACGGCGACCTATCGCGACACGCTCGGCGCAAAGGTTTCCGAAGTGCAGGCCTTGCCGGAGCACGGGGTGACGATCGTGTTCGTCGAACTGCCGAACACCAAGGTGGAACTGCTGGAGCCGCTGGGTGAGAAATCGCCCATCGCCGCCTTCCTCGAAAAGTCGCCGTCCGGCGGCATCCACCATATCTGCTACGAGGTGGACGACATCATCGTTGCGCGCGACAAACTGGTGGCAAGCGGCGCGCGTGTGCTGGGCGACGGCAATCCCCGGATCGGCGCGCATGGCAAGCCCGTGCTCTTCCTGCATCCCAAGGATTTTTGCGGTACGCTGGTGGAACTCGAAGAGGTGTGACAGCACGCCGCCATCTGGCCGTTTGAACTTCGCAAGCAAGCGGCGTAAAAGACCCGCTGTCGCACGAGGGCCTTTCCATGCAGCTGTTTTCCATTTTCGCCGTCTACTTCATCGTCTGGTGGCTGACGCTCTTCGCCGTCCTGCCGTTCGGCTTGAAGACGCAGGCCGAGGCGAATGATGTGGTGCCCGGCTCAGTGGAAAGCGCTCCGGCCCGCTTCCGCGGCGGTCGTATCGTGCTGATCACCACGCTCGTCTCCGCGGTGATCTACGGCATCTGGTATGTGCTTTCCGTACGCCTTGGCTACGGGCTGGATTCGCTGCCGCAGTTCTACCCCAACTACGAATAGCCGCGACCACAAAGGTTAACGACCTTGAAAGGCCCATGGGTAAGGGATTTCGCGGTTCCGGCTTTTGACGAAAAAGTCTTCTGTTTACGCTTCGTCAAAAAACTTGTTCAACAATCCGCTTTGGCCTGTCCGGCAACCTGAAATCGGCATGTTTTCGCTGAGTCAGGCTTGCGTAACGTGAGGCGCAGTGTCGCAGGGGGCTTGCGCACGGATTTTCATCGATCGGATTTCGTCGGGACATGCGCGTTGGAGCAGGGGCGCTTGGCGAAAGGCAAAAAAAAACAAGGCTGAAAGCCTTGTTTTACAGGTATCGCGTGATCTTTATCCGTTGTGCGGTGGCAGCGTCTGCGCGCGCCAAAGATCTGATCCTCCCAAGACTTGACCGCGAAAATGGCTGGAATTTGCACTTCCTGCCTGTTTTGTGGCCTGAAACTAGCCCAAACGTTGGGCGTTGTCATCCGCTTTTTTTGCATTTTTGCTACAGTGGAATAAAATTTTTCGATTGACAACCTATGCGCAATTTCTGTTATTGGCGCCCTCATTTTTCTGCCACATTTAGCCGAACCGCCAAGAGCGGTGGACAGTGCTTTGCGCCGATGGGCCGGCCTGACCTGCCGGGTTTCCTTCCGTCGGCGAAGCGTTTATGAACGCGTGAAAATCAACGTCATTTTGCCCGATTCCCGGAATAGGGCGGATCAGTCACACCGGAAACCGATATGCGCCTTTCCCGCTTCTTCCTGCCCATCCTCAAGGAAAACCCCAAGGAAGCCGAGATCGTCTCGCACCGCCTCATGCTGCGTGCGGGCATGGTCAAGCAGCAGTCCCAGGGCATCTATACCTGGCTGCCGCTGGGCAAGCGCGTTCTGGACAAGGTGAATGCGATCATCCGCGAGGAGCAGAACCGCTCCGGCGCCGTCGAGCTTCTGATGCCGACGCTGCAATCCGCCGAGCTCTGGCAGGAAAGCGGCCGCTATGACGCCTATGGCAAGGAAATGCTGCGCATCAAGGACCGCCAGGAGCGTCCGATGCTCTACGGCCCGACGAACGAGGAAATGATCACGGACGTCTTCCGCTCGTTCGTGAAGTCCTACAAGGATCTGCCGCTCAATCTCTATCACATCCAGCTGAAGTTCCGTGACGAGATCCGTCCGCGCTTCGGCACCATGCGCTCGCGCGAATTCCTGATGAAGGATGCCTATTCCTTCGATCTGAACCGCGAAGGCGCCGTGCATGCCTATAACCGCATGTTCGCAGCCTATCTGCGCACCTTCTCGCGCATGGGCCTGCGCGCCATTCCCATGCGCGCCGATACCGGCCCGATCGGCGGCGATCTCAGCCACGAATTCATCATTCTCGCCGATACCGGCGAGTCGGAAGTCTTCTGCCACAAGGACTTCCTGAACTTCGACATTCCCGGCCTGGACACGAATTTCGACGACGTCGCCGGCCTCAAGGGGATCTTCGACAAGTGGACGTCGCGCTATGCCGCCACGTCGGAAATGCACGATGCGCCGGCTTTCGAGGCGATCCCGGAAGGCGAGCGTCTGTCGGCGCGCGGCATCGAAGTCGGCCACATCTTCTATTTCGGCACGAAATATTCCGAAGCGATGGGCGCCAAGGTTCAGGGCCCCGACGGCAAGGAGCACACCGTGCACATGGGCTCCTATGGCATCGGCCCGACGCGCCTCGTGCCCGCGATCATCGAAGCCTCGCATGACGAGAACGGCATCATCTGGCCGAAGGCCGTCGCGCCCTTCGAGGCCATCGTCATCAACATGAAGTCGGGCGATGCCGCCTGCGATGCAGCCTGCGAGACGATCTACGCCGCGCTGCTGAATGCCGGCATCGACGTGCTCTATGACGACAAGGACGAGCGCGCCGGCGCGAAGTTCGCGACCGCCGACCTCATCGGCGCACCGGTGCAGGTCATTGCCGGCCCGCGCGGCGTTGCCAATGGCGAAGTCGAGATCAAGGATCGCAAGACCGGCGAGCGCGAGACGCTGACCATCGAGGCAGCGATCAACCGCCTGACATCCGGCAATTAATGCGGCGCATTCACGCCGGGGGAACAGGGAGACAGCATGGCTGACGCAGCGAGCGGGGCGACAGAGGCCCGGGCCTTCACGAAGAGCCGCCCGTTCTCCGCTTTCGAGCGGATGGTCGCTTGGCGCTACCTGCGCTCCCGGCGCAAGGAAGCCTTCATCTCGGTCATCGCAGGCTTTTCCTTCATCGGCATCATGCTGGGCGTCGCGACGCTCATCATTGTCATGGCGGTGATGAACGGTTTCCGCACCGAGCTGATTTCACGCATTCTCGGCATTAACGGACATATGATCATTCAGCCGATCGATACTCCGCTGAATGATTACGGCAAGCTCGCCGAACGCCTTGCCGCTGTTCCCGGCGTTACCATGGCCATTCCGCTCGTGGAGGGCCAGACGCTGGCACAGGGCACCGCCGGCGGCGGTACGGGCGCCCTTGTGCGCGGCATTCGCGCCGACGACCTCGCCAAGATGAAATCCGTCTCCGACCACATCAAGGAAGGTGACCTCGTGGGCTTCGCTGCCGGCGGCGGCGTCGCCATCGGCTCGCGCATGGCCGAGCAGCTCGGGCTCAGCGCCGGCGGGCAGATCACGCTTGTCGCACCGGAAGGGGACGTGACCCCGCTGGGCGTCAATCCGCGCGTGAAGACCTATACGGTCTCGGCGATCTTCGAGATCGGCATGTCGGAATATGATGCGTCGATCATCTACATGCCGCTCGAAGAGGCGCAGCTCTACTTCAATTCCGAAGGCGTCGTGCAGTCGATCGAACTCTTCGTGTCCAATCCCGACCAGATCGACAGCCTGCGCCAGCCGATCGAGGCGGCCGCCGAGCGCCAGATCTTCATAACCGACTGGCGCCAACGCAACCAGACCTTCTTCTCGGCCCTGCAGGTCGAGCGCAACGTCATGTTCATGATCCTGACGCTGATCGTGCTCGTCGCCGCACTCAACATCATCTCCGGCCTGATCATGCTGGTGAAGGACAAGGGCAGCGACATCGCGATCCTGCGCACCATGGGCGCCACGTCGGGCTCCATCATGCGCATCTTCTTCATGACGGGGGCGGCGATCGGTACGGTCGGCACCTTCGCGGGCGTGCTGCTCGGTGTCATCGTCTGCCTGAATGTCGAATCGATCCGCCAGTTCTTCTCCTGGATTTCGGGCACGACGCTGTTCAACCCGGAACTCTATTTCCTCAGCCAGCTTCCGGCCGACATGAATGCCGGCGAGACGGTCTCCGTCATCCTGATGGCGCTGGCGCTCTCCTTCCTCGCGACGATCTTCCCCGCCTGGCGTGCCTCCAAGCTCGATCCGGTTCAGGCTCTCAGGTACGAATAGGAACACCGCATGGCTGCGCGCGTCGCTTTGGAACTCAAGGGCATCGAACGGCACTACGGCCAGGGCGAGACGGTGCTGTCGATCCTCAAGGGAGCCGACTTCACGCTGAGAAGCGGCGAGACGGTGGCGCTCGTCGCACCCTCGGGCACCGGCAAGTCGACCCTGCTGCATGTCGCGGGCCTGCTCGAGAAACCGGATGCCGGCGATGTCTTCATCAACGGCCATTCCTGCGCCGGCCTGCCGGATGATCAGCGCACGGCAATCCGCCGCAGCGAGATCGGTTTCGTCTACCAGTTCCATCACCTGCTGCCGGAATTCACCGCGCTCGAAAACATCATGATGCCGCAGCTGATCGGCGGCCTGTCGAAGGCGGAGGCGCGCGAACGCGCCGCCCAGCTGCTCGACTACATGCGCATCGGCCACCGCGCCGATCATCGCCCGTCCGAACTCTCGGGCGGCGAGCAGCAGCGTGTCGCCATCGCGCGCGCCGTTGCCAATGCGCCCCTGGTTTTGTTCGCTGACGAACCCACCGGCAATCTCGACCCGGAAACGGCCGGCTATGTCTTCGAAGCGTTGGAAGCGCTCGCCCGCCAGTCCGGCCTTGCCGCGCTGATCGCCACCCACAACCACGAACTCGCCGGTCTTATGGACCGCCGCGTGACGATCGAGGACGGGCTCGTCAAGGAACTGGCTTGAGACGATCATGCCTTTGACAGGAACGCGACTGCGTAGCCGGGGTCAGTGTCTGATCAATCCCCCGCGATAGTCGAGGTCGTAGACTTCCAGCCCGTCAACGACGATAATCTCGCGCCCTCGGAACGCCGTGATATCGCCCTGGCTGCGATCGACATAGCGGCCGAAGGTGTGGTCCAGTTCCGTCCCGCCCAGGACGCGCCGCTCTTCGGCATAGAGACGCGACAACGCGGCCTTGATAACGGTTCCGGCGCGCTCGCCGTCCATGCGCGTTTGATCCACGATCCTGCCAAAATAGTTCATCGCCCAGACAGGTTCTCCGGCATGCCAGACGATTTCCTGTCCCGCAAAATCGCTGCCGCCGACGTAGCTGTCGAGATAGCGCCACTCTCCCAGGGAGAAGCCGTGATCATGCGATCCTGCCCGGCAGGATGGTACACCACCGCCGCCGCTGACATAGCAGTTCGCCTTCGCTTCGACGATAAAATCGTGCAATGCCTGTATGTTCATCTGTCGCTCTCCGCAGGAGGACTATCGGAAAATTCCCGCGGCAGGTCAAGAACAAAAAATGAACATAACGGTCGAAATCCTCGCGTGGGCTTGCCTGAGAGGACGGCTTAGTTGTCCAGCCCGCAGATGGAGCGGGCGGTCTCGTCCTTCCAGTCCTTGAGCAAGGCGAACTGTGCCTGCCCGGAAATCGGCCCGCTGCTGGTCTTGCCCTTGCCGGTCAGTACGTTGAGGTCGCACTCCGCGCCGCCATCGGGGTTCAGCGTGTCATAGGACGAATAGGTGTAACCGGCGACGATGAAATCGAAATTGCGGTAGGCGATGGTGAGCGACTGGCGCCAGCGGTCGCGGCCGACGGAATCGTTCTTGGTCGTGATGGTGAACGAGCCGTTGGCGAGTGCGGCAAGTTCCGGCTCACGGCCGGACATGGTGAGGTCGCCCCAGATGGTGTTCGGCAGCGACAAGGCAAGCGTCAGACGGTTCTCGTCGGGCTTGGCGAGATAGATATAGAGACCATTGTCGTCGCCGCTATCGTCGCCCGGTGTTGCGATCACGGCCAGATCCGCCGTGCCGTCCTTGTTCCAGTCGCCGCTCGCCATGGCGACGATCCGGTCTGCCGGAAAGTCTGCGGCCATTGCGGCGACGGGCAGGGCAATCGAAAACACGAGGGCGGCGGCAAGCGACTTCATCTGATTTCCTCCATGGGGTGAGGCGACCTTATTGCGCGCGGCACCGCCGGTCCAGAGGGGCTGTGGAAAGCTGTTGACATGAGAACAATAATAGAACAAAATAAAAACATAAAAGGAAAGGGAGCCACAATGACCGATTTTCTTCGTGACTTTGCAGCATTCACCTCCATGGCCCTGTTCGTCGCCAGCTTCTCCGTCCTCCTGTTTGGAATCTGACGGTCGCAATCTCCTGATTGATCATTTCAGCTTTCCACGTGCCGCTGTCGCGTGGAAAGCGGGTGTAAGCCCAAGAACCGTCTGGACGAGACGGGTGCGAATCCGCTTATGGTCTTTCTTCTGATCGGAAGGACGTTTGACATGGCGGAAGCGGTTCCAGCAACGGTTGGCGAGAAGATCGCCGAGACGCCCGAATTCGTGCATCTGCGCGTGCATTCGGCTTTCTCGCTTCTCGAAGGTGCCTTGCCGATCAAGAAGATCATCGGCAAGGTAACGTCCGACCAGCAGCCGGCAATCGCCATCACCGACACGAACAATTTGTTCGCGGCGCTCGAATTCTCGCAAAAAGCCATCGGCGATGGCATCCAGCCCTTGATCGGTTGCCAGCTGTCGATCGACATGGAGGATGAAGGCGAGGGTGACAGGCGTGGCGGACAGGCGCAGCTTCAGAAGCTGCCGTCGATCGTTGTCCTGGCCGCAAGTGATGCCGGTTATGCACGCCTCGTCGAACTCGTCAGCCGCGCCTATCTCGGCGGTGAAAGCGGGCAGGCGATCCGTATCGCCTATAGCTGGCTGGCGGAGGGCGGTGCAGATGGGCTGATCGCGCTTACCGGCGCGCGCGGCGGTCCCGTCGACATGGCTTACCTTGCCGGGCAGCCGGCCGTGGCAAAAGCGCGGCTTGATGCGCTGAAGACGGTGTTTGGCGACCGGCTCTATATCGAATTGCAGCGGCATGGGCGCTACGACAAGGCGCATGAACGGCGCATGGTCGAGCTTGCCTATGCGGAAGACGTGCCGCTGGTCGCGACCAACGAGCCGTTCTTCCCGGCACCTGACGACTATGATGCCCATGACGCGCTGATGGCGGTGGCGCACAATGCCATGGTGTCGGACGACAACCGTTTCCGCCTGTCACCGGATCACTATCTCAAGAGCCGCAAGGACATGGCAAAGCTCTTTGCCGACCTGCCGGAGGCACTGGAGAACACGGTCGAGATCGCCAGGCGCTGCTCCTTCGTGCTGAAGACGCGCGGGCCGATCCTGCCGCGCTTCACGGGGGCGACGGATGATCCGGAGGAAGCGGAGCGCGCGGAATCGGCAGAACTGCGCCGCCAGTCCGTGGAGGGTCTCGAGAGCCGCATGGCGCTGCTCGGCCTCTCGCCGGGCTATACGGAACAGGATTACCGCGAGCGGCTGGATTTCGAGCTCAGCGTCATCGAGCGCATGAAGTTCCCAGGATACTTCCTGATCGTTGCCGACTTCATCAAATGGGCCAAGCAGCACAACATCCCCGTCGGGCCGGGCCGCGGCTCGGGTGCGGGTTCGCTCGTGGCTTACGCGCTCACCATCACCGACGTCGATCCGCTGCGCTTCTCGCTGCTGTTCGAACGCTTCCTCAATCCGGAACGCGTTTCGATGCCCGACTTCGACATCGACTTCTGCCAGGATCGCCGCGAAGAGGTGATCCGCTACGTGCAGCAGAAATACGGCCGCGAGCAGGTGGCGCAGATCATCACCTTCGGTTCGCTGCAGGCGCGTGCGGCGCTCCGTGACGTCGGCCGCGTGCTCGAAATGCCCTATGGCCAGGTCGACAAGATCTGCAAGCTCGTGCCCAACAACCCGGCCAATCCAACACCGCTCTACAAGGCGATCGAGGAAGAGCCGAAGTTGCAGGAGGAGGCCGAAAAGGAGCCGGTCGTCGCGCGCCTGCTCGATATCGCCCAGAAGATCGAAGGCCTCTACCGCCACGCCTCCACGCATGCCGCCGGTATCGTGATCGGCGACCGGCCGCTTTCGCAGCTGGTTCCGATGTATCGCGATCCGCGCTCCGACATGCCCGTCACCCAATTCAACATGAAATGGGTGGAGCAGGCCGGCCTCGTGAAATTCGACTTCCTTGGCCTGAAAACGCTCACCGTCCTGAAGACCGCCGTCGACTTCATCCGCAAGCGCAATATCGAAGTCCATCTCGAAAGCCTGCCGCTGGATGATGGGCTCACCTACGAGATGCTGTCGCGCGGCGAGACGGTCGGCGTGTTCCAGGTGGAAAGTGCCGGCATGCGCAAGGCGCTGATCGGCATGCGGCCGGACTGCATCGAGGACATCATCGCGCTCGTGGCGCTCTACCGTCCCGGCCCGATGGAGAACATTCCGGTCTACAACGCCCGTAAGCATGGCGAGGAGGAGATAGAATCGATCCATCCGACGATCGACCATCTGCTCAAGGAGACCCAGGGCGTTATCGTCTATCAGGAACAGGTGATGCAGATCGCCCAGGTTCTCTCCGGCTATTCGCTCGGTGAGGCCGATCTTCTGCGTCGCGCGATGGGCAAGAAGATCAAGGAGGAGATGGACAAGCAGCGTGCCCGTTTCGTCGATGGCGCGGTCAAGAACGGCGTGTCCAAGCCGCAGTCCGACCTGATTTTCGACCTGCTCGCCAAGTTCGCCAACTACGGCTTCAACAAGTCGCACGCCGCCGCCTACGCCATCGTCTCCTATCAGACCGCCTATCTGAAGGCGCATTACCCGGTCGAATTCCTGGCCGCGTCGATGACCTACGATATGTCCAACACGGACAAGCTGAACGACTTCCGGCAGGATGCCGGCCGCCTCGGCATCGCCGTCATCCCGCCCTCGGTGCAGACGTCCTTTGCGCATTTCGAGACGGGCGAAAGCCGCATCTATTATGCGCTTGCCGCCATCAAGGGTGTCGGCGAGGCGGCGGTCCAGCATATCGTCGAGGTGCGCGGCGGCACGCCGTTCAAGAATCTCGAGGACTTCTGCACGCGCATCGATCCGAAATTCGTCAACCGCCGGGTCTTCGAAAGCCTCATCGTCGCCGGCGCTTTCGATTGCTTCGGCCATGACCGCGCCGCCATGATCGCCGGGCTCGACCGTCTCCTGGGGGCCGCCCAGCGCGCGCAGGAGAACAAGACGAGCGGGCAGGGCGATATTTTCGGCATGGGCGCGGCGACCGGGCCGGAGGTCATCACGCTGCCCTCCTATACGCCCTGGCTTGCCTCGGAGAAGCTGCACCGCGAATTCCAGGTGCTCGGCTTCTATCTCTCGGCCCACCCGCTCGATACCTATGCGCCGCTTCTCGCGAAGATGCGCGTACAGACCTTCGGCGATTTCGCCGCTGCCGTGAAGCGCGGCGCGACGGCCGGCCGCCTGGCCGGCACGGTTACATCAAAACAGGAGCGCAAGACCCGCACCGGCAACAAGATGGGCATCGTCGCCTTCTCGGATTCGTCCGGCCAGTTCGAGGCCGTGCTGTTTTCCGAAATGCTCAACCAGTACCGCGACCTGCTGGAGCCCGGCAAATCGCTGGTCATGACCGTGCAGGCGGAAGAGCGCCCGGAGGGCATCGGCCTGCGCATCCAGACGCTGCGCTCGCTGGAGGAGGAGGCGCTCCAGACACAGAAGGCGCTGCGCGTCTATGTCCGCGACAGCGGCCCGCTGCGCTCCATCGCCGCCCATCTCAACACGAAGGGCGACGGCCTCGTTTCCTTCATCGTCATCAAGGACAACGGCCAGCGCGAGATCGAGGTGGAGCTGAACGAGCGTTTCCGCATCTCCCCCGAAATCGCCGCCGCTCTGCGCTCGGCGCCGGGCGTTCTGGATGTTGAACTGGTGTAAGATCGAGGGTGGCTGCAAAGCCCTCGTGTTCTGCGGCCCTTTTTTCAGGTGGTGGCCGGAATGCGGGCGATGACCTTGATCTCGAAATCGAAGCCGGCAAGCCAGTTCACACCGATGGCCGTCCAGTTGGGATAGGGCCTTGTGCTGAAAATCTCCTGCTTGACGGTCATGATCGCGCCGAACTGGTTTTCGGGATCCGTATGGAAGGTTGTGACGTCGACGATGTCGTCGAAGGCGCAGCCAGCGGCCGCGAGCGTCGCCTTGAGGTTGCGAAAGGCGAGACGCACCTGGCTCTCGAAATCGGGTTCCGGCGTGCCGTCGTTGCGGCTTCCGACCTGTCCGGAGACGAACAGAAGGTCGCCGGAGCGGATGGCTGCCAAATAGCCGTAGTCGTCATAGAGGGCGTGTCGATCCGCTGGAAAAATCGCTTCGCGCGTGGGCATAGCTGGTCTCTCTTCTGATTTGCGTGGTCGGCACGGGAGAACTTCACGGCGACCGCTATTTCATATACGTTGCGTATATTAAATTGGTTCCCTGCAATCGGGATGTCAAGTTCATATACGGTGCGTATATGAAAAATGGAGTTTCGGGAGTGAACAAGCGTCTCGCGCTGATGGAAGAAAACCGCACAAAGCTGATCGGCGCGGCGCGAAAAGCCTTTGCCGAAAAGGGCTATGCCGCGGCTTCCATGGATGACCTGACGGCTGCGGTCGGCCTGACGCGCGGCGCGCTCTATCATAATTTCGGCGACAAGCGCGGCCTTCTCGCAGCGGTCGTCCATCAGATCGATACGGAAATGGCGTTCCGCGCCAAAGCGATCGGAGAGGGCGTCGCAGGCGACTGGAACGCCCTTCTGGCTGAAGGCATCGCTTACATCGAGATGGCGCTCGACCCGGAGGTACAGAGGATCGTCTTGCTCGATGGTCCCGCTGTGCTGGGGGATCCCTCGCAGTGGCCGAGCCAGAGCCATTGTCTGGAAGTGACGCGAATAAAGGTCGAGCGCCTGATCGCCGATGGCATCGTGAAGCCGGTGGATGCCGAGGCCGCTGCGCGGCTGCTCAGCGGCACCGCGCTGAATGCCGCGCTTTGGGTCGCAGCAAGCGACAATCCGAAGGATGTGCTGCCGAAGGTGATCAAGGCGTTCGAGGCTTTTGCCACTGGCTTGTTGGCGCGTCCCGCCTGAACGTCGCCATGGAAAACACGCGCGGCACATCTTGACCTTCGTGGAAGGCTATACAAGTTCCTGAGCTGTCACCGTAAAGAAGGGAGCGGGAAGGTTCCGATGCGATTGCAAACTGTTGTTGTGTGCGGTCTGTTCGCTGTTTGGGGGCTTCCGTCATTTGCCATGGCCGAACGTGCGACGATCGTTATCGAAGAACAAGTTGCACCGACCGACGACGCCCAATTGCGCAAACGTGTCGCGGTGATGAGCGGCAGGCTGGAAGACGACAGCGTCCAGTTCAGCGGTACGGGCGCCATGGCCGAATTGAAGGCGCTTCGCGCCTATGTCAGCAAAAGGGACGATCTTTTAAGCGAACGTCGCCAGATCCTGTCGATGATCGGCCGCGTCACGTCCCGTTCGTCGCTCTTGCCTTTTGAGGATGGTATTGATGCTCTGGCCGAGCTGATGACCTTGACCGAAGGAGACGACCGTCCCGCCGGTCGCCGGCTCGGGGATCGCTATCTCTATGCCGAACTGCTGGGCGCCTATGCCACCATTCCCGGCAACAGCGCGAGCCACGTCCTTTCCGCCGAGCAATACGGTAAGGCAGCACTCATGGCCGACCATTATGATGGTTACAGTGACGACCAGCGCGCAGGTGTGCGCCAGAAGCAGGCCTTCGAACTGCACGAGGCCAAGCGCTACGAGGAGGCATACGCCCTCAATCTGGATGTGCTGGCCCGCGGTGAGAAAATCTACGGCAAGACCCATCCAAATCTTACGACCGTGCTGACCAATCTCGCACAGAACCTGCATGCCATGGGGCGCAAGCAGGAGGCCGAGCCCTACCTTGTCCGTGTGCTGGCGATTGCCGAGGCGGAGAACGATATCGAGACCGTGCAGGACCTGCTGTTCCAGCGGGGCGTGCTTGCCTATGAGCTCGGCCGCAAGGAGGATGCGAAGTCTTTCATGAAGACCCGGATCGACCGCCTGCGGGCCGCAGGTGAGGAAACCCGGCTCGCTACGGCCGAAGAAGACTATGAAGAATTGTTGCGGCGTATCGGCGAGTGAGGAAATGAAAAAGGCCACCCTGCCGGATGGCGGATGGCCTTGAAGAGAAGGTCGGTACAGGTGATCAGTTGATGACCGTTACCGACGATTTCTTCTTTTTCTTGGATTTCTTGCCGCCTTCGATGGCGCCTGCATCCGCCTTCTGCACCTTGCGCGTCACGGTGATGAAGTCCGTGCCGTCGCCGGTCTCGGGGCCAAGGCCTGTGTCGGAGATCGACAGCGAGGCGCCTTCGCCCATCAGTTCGGAAATGCGCAGGCGCGTGTCGGCGGGGATGTCCAGCCGATCGAGCGTTTTTGCCAGCACGTCCGGCTGCGTGGCGTCGGCTTCCGTGGTGATGCCGAGGCGCTTCAGTGTGGTGGATGAGAGCTGGTTGTCGACGCTGACGCCGAACCAGTCCGCCTTGCCCTTGTCACTATCGACGTCGCGGGCGAGCAGGAAATGGGTGCCGAGAGCGATTTCCGGGTTGCGGATGGTGATGGCGGCCTCGACCAGCGGCTTGAACTTCTGGCGCACGAGGATCTGGCCGTTCGGCGGCGTGCCCTTGCCGGCCTTGGCGTAGACGGCGGCGACGAGCTCCGGCGTCACCATGCCGTCTTCCTTGAGGCCTTCGGCAAGCTGGAAGGCGCGGATGGCGATCACGGTCTGCTTGCCGTGCAAGCCGTCCGGTATTCCCGCGTCATAGCCGAGCGTGGTCAGCATCGTCTGCAGGTCGATCATCATTTCGCGGTCGCCGCGACGGGTGATGAGAATGCGGATCGGGTCCTGCTCGGTCTTCTGCACGATCGGCGTCAGGATTTCCGGCTTCGGATCGGTCATCGCGACCTCGACGGCCTTTTCTCCGGCCTCCATCAGACCAGGCCGCAAGCCTGCCTCGGAGAGAAGCGGCGTATCGGGCACGACGACGACGGGCTTGAACAGCGCGGCATGAACGATTTCCTGCGGCGCGATCTCACGGTCGGTGATCAGCACATGGCCGCCGCGCCGCGTCACGCTGAACAGCGTCTTGGCAAAAGCGTTCGGCAGGCGCACGCAGCCGTGCGAGGCGGGGTAGGATGGCACGCTGTTGGAGGCGTGCAGCGCGATGCCCGACCAGGTGAGCCGCTGCATGAAGGGCATCGGCGCGCTGTCATAGATGTTGGAGAAATGCGTGCGCTTCTTCTCCAGGATCGAGAAGATGCCGGTCGGCGTCGAATGGCCGGCCTTGCCGGTGGAGACATGCGAGGTGGCGACGACCACGTCGCCATCGTAGATTTTCAGTTCCTGCAGATCTTTCGACACGATGATCTGGAGCGGCCCTTCGAGCGTGCCCGCAAGCGCGGTACCGCAGCTCAACAGCAGGCCAAGTATGCTCATGCCAGTCGCCAGGCGAAACTTCATGTTACCCATCCGTACGCAATACAAACCGACGGCAAGCGTAGTGCATCCGATTTAAGGAAGGCTTGATGCACCCGGCCGATCCCCCGATCTGTGCCAACCCGATGCAGGGGAGAACGCCGGTTTGCCGGGATTTATTCGGTGGGGTCGTCGATTTTTCCGGCGGTCTTGAAGGTCAATTTTCCGTGAAAGCGGTCGGGGCCGGATTTGCCGAACGTATAGCCGGTCTCGACACTCGCCTTGCCGAATTTGTCGCGCAGCGTGTTCATCGCGGCCTCGGCCGCCGCACGGCGGCTGGCGGCGGGATCGACGAGGTCGGGCGGGTCGGCGCGGCCGGGATCGGTGAGATCGCTGACGCCGATGCCGATCAGGCGGTACTTCGTGCCATCCGTCTCCTTGCGCAGCAGTTCTATGCCGGTGCGGAAGATGCGGTCGGCGAGCATGGTCGGGTCTTCGAGCTTGCGGTTGCGCGTCCGGCTCTTGAAATCGGCGGTCTTCAGCTTCAGCACGACCGTGTGCCCCGCAATGCCGGATTTGCGCAGGCGCGCGGCAACCTTCTCGCTGAGACGGCGCAAATGCGCGACGAGTTCGTCATAGCTGGAAAGGTCGTCGAAGAACGTGGTCTCGGACGATACGCTCTTGGCCGCATCGTTCAGGTGGACTTCGCGGTCGTCCTGGCCGCGCGAGAGATTGAACAGCCGCTTGCCCATCACGCCGTAGCGGCGCATCAGGTCGGTTTCTTCCATGGTCTGGAGTTGCCCGACACTGCGAATGCCGTCGCGCTCCAGCGTCTCCGCAAAGGCCTTTCCGACGCCCCAGATGAGGCGCACCGGCTTATCCCTCAGGAAATCCAGCGCTTCCTTCTCGCCGATGACGGAAAAGCCGCGCGGCTTGTTGAGATCGGAGGCGACCTTGGCGAGAAATTTGCAATAGGAAAGGCCGACGGAGATGGTAATGCCGACCTCCTTCTCCACGCGCTGGACGAAGCGGGCAAGCACGCGGGCAGGGGGATCGTGGTGCAGGCGCTCCGTGCCCTTCAGTTCCAGAAAGGCCTCGTCGATGGACAACGGCTGGACCAGCGGTGTCAGGTCCTGCATCATGGCGCGCACCTCGCGGCCGACCTTGACGTATTTCTCCATATCCGGCGGGATGACGATGGCGTTGGGGCAGGCCTCCAGTGCCTTGAACATCGGCATGGCC